>JALWKB010000126.1 GCA_026996805.1 Saprospiraceae bacterium
GGGATTGTAAAACGCATATCCCAAGGGCCGGCCTCCGCGCATCGCAGCCCAGACGATATCGCCAGCCTGTGGCTCTCCGCGCACTTCACCGATTTCGTTGTCGAAGACCCACGATTGCGCCATGCGCGCCATGCGGCGAAAGCGATCCTTGACGATGACTTCTACGACATCCATCGCACTGTTTTACGACCCTGGAGCAAAAGTAGGACCAAACGCTTAGATGTACGAACTCACCGAATTTTATCCCAAAAATGAACATCTCCGCATCTTCCAACGATATATTACCGTACAAACTCGCACCGCAATGCATCATTTCAGCCCTTTCCTCTTGACATTGGCAATTATCATCGCACCCACGTCAAAGGTCTCGTGGGCTCAAACTCCGTCATCGAATAACTCAACTCATATGGATTCACTATCGTATCAAATTGGCGTCATCATCGGACAAAACATCCGAGAAAACGGTTTTGACAGCTTAGACTATGAGTCTTTTCTGCGTGGTGTAACCGACTATCTGGAGGGCAAGACCTCTGCAGCAGATTTGGAGCGGGCACAGCTCTACGTGCATCAATACATGCAAGAGCGCCAGCAAGAGCAGTTTCGCGATAAAATCGAGCGCGCCGAGGCATTTTTCCAACAAAATGCCCAGCGCCCCGAGGTCCACGTCCTGCCTTCCGGAGTCCAATACGAAGTACTCCGTCAAGGCGACGGCCCTAAACCTCAACTGACCGACAAAGTGCGCGTGCACTACCGCGGTACCCTCTTAGATGGAACGGTCTTCGACAACTCGTACGACAGAGGGCAACCTATCGAGTTTGCCCTCAATCAAGTGATCAAGGGTTGGCAAGATGCCCTACAACACATGCCGGTCGGCTCGAAGTGGAAAATCTACATCCCCTACCAGCTCGGCTACGGCGAACGCGGTGCAGGCAATGTCATCGGTCCGTACGAACCCCTTATCTTTGAAGTGGAGTTGCTGGACATCGTTAAATAGTTCTGCAGGCTGCAGCGACTATGCGCATCGACATATTGGCAGTCATCCCCGAGCTCTTACAAAGCCCCTTCGAACACTCCATCTTGCGCCGGGCTCGCGATAAGGGGATACTCGACCTGCACGTGTACGATCTCAAGGAGTGGGGATTGGGCAAGCATCGGCAAATTGACGATTATCCCTACGGCGGCGGACCGGGCATGGTGCTCCGCCCCGAACCCCTTGCCAAGGCCATTCGACAACTCCAGGATCAAGCAGGAGGCTACGACGAAATCATCTACCTCACTCCCGACGGCACACCACTCAACCAACCCCTCGTCAATTCGCTGTCGCTAAAGGAAAAGCTCCTCCTCATCTGCGGACATTACAAAGGCATTGACCAGCGCATCCGCGACAAATACGTCACGATGGAGCTCAGCATCGGAGATTACGTGCTCAGCGGAGGCGAAACCGCCGCCATCGTATTGGTCGATGCCATCGGCAGGCTGCTGCCCGGCGTACTCGGCGACGAATCGTCAGCCCTTACCGACTCGTTCCAGGACGGACTACTGGCCCCCCCTGTCTACACCCGTCCCTCCGAATTTGAAGGAATGAAAGTACCCGATGTGCTCCTCAGCGGCCACGCCGCCAAAATCGAAGAGTGGCGCTACCAACAAGCACTTCAAAAGACGCGACAGCGCAGACCCGATTTGCTCAGCGACGACGACATCTCCGACACCAGCGAATAACCCCCTGTGTCGCCTATGCCCACACCCCACTCAACACATCAACCAATAGGTGGAAAAATCAGACAGCTCACTATGAGGACTGCGCCTCCGTCGATCGCTGATAGGCATTGAGGATGATGTCGACCACCTCATGCGCAATGCGCTTTTGAGCCTCGATTGTGCTGGCGCCTATGTGCGGCGTCACACTGACCTGTGGGTGTTGGAGCAACTCCTTCTTGGGATGGGGCTCCCCCTCAAACACATCTAAACCAGCTGCGCGGACAATTCCAGCATCCAAGGCTTCGAGCAAGGCATCTTCGTCGACCACACCACCCCGCGCCGCATTGATGAGTATAACACCGCGTTTCATCTTCTCAAAAGCGGCCCGATCAATCAACGGCTTGGACTGCGCCGGCACATGAATGCTGATGAAATCCGCTTGAGGTAGCATTTCATCCAGCGACACAACGGGGATATCGAGCGGTATCATGCGCTCCGCAATGTAGATGTCGAGCTCAAGTGTATCAAACACATCGACGGGAATCACCTCCATGCCCATGCCGAGGGCCAGTGCCGCCAAGGCCTTGCCGATGCGTCCACACCCTACGATGCCCAGCTTCTTTCCCGCCAACTCTATCCCCTTGGAATACTTCTTCTTCAATGCTTTAAATTCTACATCTCCCACCTGTGGCATCTCCCGATTGCTAAGATGTATAAAACGCGCCAGGCTCAACATATGGCCCATGACGAGTTCTGCCACCGATCGCGAAGAGGCCGCTGGCGTATTGCGCACCTCAATACCCTTGCTCTGTGCATATGCTACGTCGATATTGTCCAAGCCCACGCCTCCTCGTACGATGAGCTTCAAGCGCTGCACCTCCGACAGTAACTCCTCGCGCAATTTGGTCGCACTGCGCACAACCACCACATCAAATTCGTTAAGCCTCTGCCGGAGCTCTTCCGGAGATAACGGCCCTTCGACAACCTCAAAACCCTCTTTACGCAAACGCTCAAAACCTTCGGCATGCATGCCGTCATTGACGAGTATCTTCCACTTTTTCATACATAGAGCTTTAAACTACCCACAAAGATGAAAAGAAATGTACGAACGATTGCATGGCAATGTCTTGTCCCCAGGACTCAACGCAAAAGGGTGACATATCCCTTCTTGTGCCGCACCTTACCCCGTGTCGTGCGGTAAGTGACCTTGTACAGATACACTCCTGTCGGGACCGGCTGCCCGCTCTCTTGATAGGTTCCGTCCCAGCCCTCCTCGGGATTGTCGGTAGCAAACACTCTACTTCCCCATCGATCCCATATCTCCAAACGAAAATCTCGTATCGCATCAAAATACCCCACCCCGTAAAAGAAGTCATTGACGCCATCGCCGTTGGGCGTAAACACATTGGGCATGAGGAGCTTATCCAGAGGAATCACATCGATATACTGGATAAAAGTGTCCGTACAGCCGTTTTCGTGAAAGGCCACCAACATCACCTGATGCACACCCGTGTCGCGAAAATCGTAGACCAAATCTCTGGTGTAATAGACCTCTGTGCTATCGACAATCCACTGCCACGAAATGGAGTTTTCCGATTGGTTGAAAAACTCCACTTCAGTCTGCTGACTGGTGACCTTTTCAGGCGAATAGGTATAGAGTGCCGTGGGGCCATTTTCAATGCGAATCCAGTCTTCAAAAAAAGCCTCCGCAACGCAACCATAGGGTGAGGTAATGCGCAAGCCCACGCTGTACATCCCCGGTCGGTCGTATTGATGGATGGGGGCGAGTCCTTCGCCCCTTTGTCCGTCGCCAAAGTCCCACTCGATGAGATACTCTTCATTGACGGGTTTGCTTCGGTTGAAAAACTGTATGCGCGACGGAGCACAGCCCACATAGCGATCGGGCTCGGCAATCACGATCGGTGGCGCCGGATACCATCCTACGGAGTCGACCACTTTGTGCACACAGCCCCGATTGTCTTCCACCTCCAATGCCACTGCAAATGTACCGGCAGTGTCAAAGGAAAACTGAGGATTGTCCACACGAGACTCCCCAAACTCTCCAAACGTCCAGTGCCACCTGCGTATGTGCCCTCCTTCAGAGATCGAGCGATCGTAAAACTGTACGGGGCCTATCTCGCAGGTGTCAAAGACATAGTCATAGTCGGCTTTGACCTCTCCGTAAACCCCGATCTCCAAGCTGAGCGAATCGCTACATTCCAAGCCCTCGTTGAGGATCAACTTTCCACGATACAATCCCGTGTCCGGAAAGGTGACCTTGACATCCCAACTCGTGTATTGCACGGGTCCGTCGGGAAAATCAAATACCCATTTGACCTTATTGATGTACTGCCTATCAAAACTCTCATTGAAGATCTCTACTTCTGTACTCCCACAAGACTTGATGAAGACGTGCTTTTCCTTAATGGTGGAGTCGCCCACCACAGCTGCAACCACCGTGGGCTGACAGTTGACTACGTTAAACTGAAAATCCCTGCGTATACTGCTCAACAACACTCCGTTGCGGTATTCCTTGACACACACCCCAACGACATATTGCCCAGTGGCTTGAGGTCTCCCGCGAATCAGGCCCGTCGTCGGGTCTATCCGAATGACCGGATTGCCTCCCATGGGCATCGTAGGCGTGTAGTGAGGCTCCTTAAACGGTACAGGGCGAAAGGGAGGCTTACATAGATCTGGATACGGAACGACGCAATCACAAACAGGATTGGAGGGAACATATGGACAAGGTCCACCATTGGCATTGCGTTGTCCTCCTGCATGAAGAGGTGCGCAAAATTCATAGACCAGCTGATCCCCCTCTTTGTCAATGGCCGCGTGATTGTAGACCAACATCGTCTCGTTGCATATCACTACCGGTGGATATTCTCTGAAGACAGGGCTGTTATTGCAGGTGCGCTGTGCCTCCGCTGTGATTTCCACCGTATAGGCCGCACCTTGCTCCCCAGGATTTAGGATATTGGTGATCGTATTGTTGCGACAACACCGCTGAAATGCAATCATATACGAGGTGTTGCGTATCGGTAGCACGATTTCAAACTCGTAAATTCCCCGCTCCACGCAGAGGTTGGACGGCACAATCATGCAGGGATTGTCGTTGATGGGCAAGAATTCTACTGTCTTCAAGGGCACATCATTGATACCAAGCACTTTCATGTACTGCCACTGCTGTAGGGTATCGTCCCAATAGTACAGGCCAAAATTAAATATTCTATCAAATGGAGCCCCCCTACCATAACAATCGCGATATATGATCGTCGTGATCTTGTAGTGCACCTTGCGACCGTTATCCACAATGCCCAAACACTCGTAGGTGATCTCCCCACCGATTATGTGCTTGCCCCACAGTGTATGACCGATCGCCAGCAAGAGAAACAACAGGAGAAATTTTAGCCACTTCATCCTTGCTCTACTTTTACAATCTCTTTTATTCTGCAATAGTGTCGAAATATGTGCTTGAACGAGGTGTATGCGGTTTGTAATAGTAAACTTTTTATCTCGTTTGAATGTTTTCCAATAGGTTGAAAATCCCTTGATCGCGGGATTCGAACATGAAAGATACTACAAAATGACAAATCCCATTGCGCTCTTTTTTGAGGATGAAATCAATGCAGTCGTAGAGACGCTCAAAAGCGGAGGCGTCGTACTCATGCCTACCGACACCATCTGGGGACTGAGCTGCTTGGCCGCTGATCAAAAGGCCGTCGAGCGGATCCAGCACATCAAGGGTCGTGCACCCGACAAACCCTTTATCTTGCTCGTCGACTCCATCGAAATGTTAAAACACTACGTCGAAGAGCTCCCTCCCCGCATCGAAAACCTCCTCGTCTACCACCAGAGACCCATTACCATCGTCTATCCCAAGGGCAAAAACCTCCCAGCACATAATATCCACACCGACGGCAGCGTCGCCATTCGCGTCTGCAACGAGCCCTTTTGCAAAGAAGTCATCCAGCGCCTGGGACAACCCATCGTCTCTACCTCCGCCAACCGCACAGACAACCCACCACCGCCTACTTTCCTCGATATCGACGAGCAAATCATCAAAGCAGTCGATTACGTCGTCCGTTACCGTCAAAACGACGACACCCCCAAACAACCCTCTCCGATTTTCACGTACGACGCTCAAAACAAATTAGTCCCCATCCGACTGCCTTAAAACCCCGTACACCTCTTGCCAGTGCGCCGCTATCCAATGAATGAGCTCCCCTTCTCCTTGGTTGGATGTGACCGAGCTGGGTGGTGTAAATAGCAGGCTGTCAATAGAGAGGCTATCCATGGATCTTCGCATCAGACGATATCGGTAATACCATTGCGGTTGGGATGCCAAGTATTCGTACCACGCACGCACGATTCCGATGCGTTCGCTATTTTCAACTCGGCCGCCTTTGAGCCCTATAGATACTTGCTCCCTCCACCATTTGTTAAAATGTCTCTTCAATAGGTAGAGGTCTTCTACGGACGCATTTGAAGCATCTGTCGTATAAAATGGTTGTTTATCCGTAGAAATGGAATCCGCTCGATGCCCGCGCAAATGTTCGAAAGGCAGGACATAACGCGCTACGGGCATCAACACGCTATCGCCATTGGGAAGGGCAAATCCCCTTCTCACGACCCGAGTATCCCTTGCCGCTGTCCCGATGACGAGGCAGTGGTCTACATGTTGGTCAAGTATTGCCGCAAGCACTTCCGCTTCATACGATGTACCCGCATCGACGAGTACGACGATGCCCTTAAGCGTAAAAAAGGGCTTGCCATTGCTGTAAAACACGCGCATGCGTCCATCGCGGCTCTGTATGCCAAACAGCGGCAAGCGACGCTGTGGGACAAATTGGTTGGCCAGCCGCACGAGCGTGTGCACATCTCCCCCTGTATTGCCGCGCAAATCCAATACCAGATACCGCATGCCCAGTTGATCCAAGCGATCCCAGGCGCGCATACAGGCCGCATAGGCTCCTTCCTCCATATCCCGCAGAGCAATCACCCCCACACTGTCGTTGAGCATTCGAAACAATCGCACAGACTCGTTTTGTACTGCACGGCCTTTTTTAACAGCCAAACCAAAACCCACCCCTCTGGTATCCACCCATAAATACTGCTGCTCCCCGTTTCGACCAAGCTCTAAAAAACACATCGTATCATGTGCCGTAAAGACCACGTCTTTACCGACTCCCAACGCCTTTCCATTGATGCTCCGGATCGTGTCGCCCACCTGCAATCCTACACCGTCCGCCTCGGATACTGAGTACATTGCCTGCACCACAAAGCCACCGTCACTCAGTACTCCACGCACTCCGAGCACTTCCATCCACATGGTCAAGATGCGCGCAGGATCATCGCTGAAATACACGATGTGAGGATTCCCCAACCGACGCAATATATCATCGACGGCACTGCGATTCAGCGTATCGGTGTGGATCGGATCATAATAATAAAATCGAAGCAGCTGTACCAGATGCTCCACCTGTCGTGTCCCTTCCCTCTCCGAGGCACTATCATGTGTATAAAATGGTTGGTGCTCTGCCCAATGCTCTATCCCCAGGCCGAGGAGAATGCCCAACATCCATGCCAAAGCAGCGATATAGAGCGCTGTGCGCTTGGAGGGTGGGGAGCCAGTTGTCATCGGTTGCAATCAGTAAAAGGCGGCTCTTCGCACGCCCGCAAACACCTTGGCCAGCCGTACCACCTGACAGGCATAGCCGTATTCGTTGTCGTACCATGCGTAGAGAATGACGCGCCGCCCATCGTCGGAGACAATCGTCGATGGCGCATCGATCACCGAAGTGGTCGTCATGCCGATGGCGTGGGAGGAGGAGTATTCGGTCTCTTCGCTGTAGTGTATTTGCTCCATGAGGGCTCCTTCGATGGAGGCTTGTTTGAGTACGGCGTTGACTTCTTCCTTGACAGTGGGATTGCGCAGCTGGAGCGATAGGATAGCGAGGGATACATCGGGTACGGGCACCCGCACGGCGTTGCCGGTGAGCTTACCTGCCAGATGCGGCATCACACGGGCTACAGCTGTAGCGGCACCCGTAGTGGTCAACACCATGTTGATGGCAGCTGCGCGTCCTCGACGCGGCTTTTTGTGAAAGTTGTCGAGCAGATTTTGATCGACCGTATAGGCGTGAATCGTCTCAATGTGTCCACTTTCGATGCCAAAGCTCTCGTCAATGACCTTGATGATGGGACAGATGGCATTGGTCGTACACGAGGCCGCACAGATGATGCGATGCTCCTCGTAGTCGAATTCGCCATCGTTGACGCCTTTGACAATATTGGGAATGTCCTTACCCGGTGCGGTGAGCAGTATGCGATCAATCCCCGGACGCAAATGCTGGGACAATCCCTCCTTATCGCGCCACACACCAGTGTTGTCGATGAGCAGTGCATTTTCGATGCCGTATTGCGAATAATCCACCTGGTCGGGTGCATCGGCGTAAATAAACCGCACGACATTGCCGTTGATGACCACCTCATCTCCCGAAGGGCTCACCCGAAAAGTGCCGGGAAAGCGGCCGTGTATCGAGTCGGTCATCAAGAGGCTTACGCGCTTAAAGGTCTCCTCGTAGCGGTTTTTCATCTTCGGTCGCACTACTACAGCACGCAAGATGAGTTGTTCGCCGCTACCTGTTTGTTGGAGGATTCTGCGCGCCACCAGTCGCCCGATGCGTCCAAAGCCGTAGAGCACCACATCGCGCGGCCCCTCCCCACCACGGTGCGATTCCAAGATGGTGAGCAGTTTCTTTTCGATAAAGGCATTGACATTGGCATAGCGATCTTGCTCTTCATACCATGCAGCTGTGAGCTTGCCGAGATCGATTTTCATCTTGCGTATGGCTGCATTGCGCTCGATGGTTCGAGCCAGGAGAAGGGTCGTCTCCAACGACACGGGGCGAGAGATATAGCGCTGTGCCGACTCGTGCAAGTCGATGATCGCATTGAGATTGGAATCGTAAATGCCGCGCCGAAAGAGGATGAGCTCTACCGACCGATCGACGAGCAAGTGGCCGGCCGTCTTCATCAACTCCAGAGCGAGCTTTTGCTTCTCACGCCATTGGCTGAGGTGGGCGCGCTTTTCCTTCGTCAAGAGCAGTTCGTCCATAGCAGGCGCTTTGACCTTTCATCTCAAGTACAAAGGTCGCTATTTTTTGGTATAAAATGATGGAAATTTGTCCGTCGTGCCTCGTAGCTCACTCGCCGAGATAATGCTTGAGGAGCTTGCTGCGATTGACCGAACGCAATTTGTGCAATGCCTTGTCTTTGATCTGTCGTACGCGCTCACGTGTCAGGTCAAAGCGCTCAGCAATGTCTTCCAGCGACATGGGATGCTCCTCTCCTATGCCAAAGTACAGGCGTATGACATCTGCCTGACGCTTGGTCAGCGTACTCAGTGCGCGCTCGATCTCCTTACGCAAGGATTCCCGAAAGGTCAAATCGTGATCCGTATCCTTTGCATCGGGGTCTTCCAACACGTCGATCAGCGAATTGTCCTCTCCCTCGACAAAAGGCGCATCCATCGACACGTGTCGGGAGGCCACTCCGAGCGTCGTCTCAATCTCGGACTTGGGTATGTTGAGCGCCTTCGACAGCTCTTCAGCAGTGGGCTCGCGCTCGTATTTCTGTTCCAACTCGACGAGGGCCTTGAGGATCTTGTTGAGCGAACCCACCTTGTTGAGCGGCAGACGCACGATGCGGGATTGCTCAGCCAAGGCCTGCAAGATCGACTGGCGTATCCACCACACCGCATACGAGATAAACTTAAAACCCCGCGTCTCATCAAAACGCTGCGCCGCCTTGATCAGGCCTAAGTTGCCCTCGTTGATCAAATCACTCAACGACAATCCCTGATTCTGGTACTGCTTGGCTACCGATACCACAAAGCGCAAATTGGCCTTGGTGAGCTTCTCCAGCGCTTCTTGATCCCCCTGCTTGATCCGCTTGGCGAGCTCAACTTCTTCCTCGGGTGTGAGCAGGTCGACCTTTCCGATTTCTTGAAGGTACTTTTCTAAAGAGGCACTCTCTCGATTGGTAATCGAACGGGTAATCTTTAACTGCCTCATGTGCAATGGGATTTAACACTTTTATTTAACACACAAATCCGCCCTATGGTTGCGCTTCGCTCCACAGTTTAGACCATTATCACTCCAGTGAACGATTTCATACAGGCTCAAAACAGACGCTGTGAGACGTATTTGACAACAAACAAAGGGGGCTTTTGTTTATCATGTTCAAATCCACGACCATGCAGATCAGCTTGTTGTACGTGACTCATCCAGACAAAAAACATGCCGAAACGCTGAGCAAAAAACTCATCGACGAGCACCTCATCGCCTGTGCCAACATCTTTCCGATTCAATCCCACTACATTTGGGAAGGCGCCCTCACCGACGACGATGAATACGTCTCTATACTGAAGACACACCCTCAGCTCGTGCCAAAACTGCGCGCGCGTATTGCCGAGCTCCACTCCTATGAAGTTCCCTGTATCTTGTCGTGGCAAGTCGAAGCCAATCCATCCTACGCTCAGTGGATTGTCCGCTGTGTACAACCCGCCTTAGAGTCCCCGTAGACCTGTAGCCTTCATCGGAGTCGTTCGGGATGCGCCTTGACGTAGGCTATCCAACTGGAATAATGCTGGGCGTCCCCTTCGGCTACTCGCCTATTTTGAAACAGATGACACAAGGCTGCAGCAATGGCATCGGTGGTATCGTGGGTGACCCGACCGAGCTGCTTGCCGATGAGGCGCTCGACCATGGCATGTACCTGCTCCTTGGATGCGTTGCCGTTGCCCGTCACCGCCAGCTTGATCTTTTTCGGCGAATACTCGTGGATTTCGAGCCCCATGGTAATCGCCGCGGTGATGGCCACTCCCTGCGCCCGTCCCAACTTGAGCATGCTCTGCACATTTTTGCCGTAAAACGGCGTCTCGATCGCCATCACCGCAGGCAACCAGCGCTCGATGAGCTCTTGTAGGCCGAAGTAAATCTCCCGCAACTTTTCTTGTGCCGTGAGTTTTGCACTCAACTTCAGGGCACCATAATCACAGAGCCCGATTCGCCCCCCCTTTGAGTCGATTACCGCATAGCCCAGCACATTGGTGCCGGGGTCTACTCCGAGAATGCGATCCGCCAACAACCGTTGCAACACAGAATCCATTTTAATCCAAAAACAAATGTATCTACATTTTTTCTAATCCATCCCTTTTTCCATGTGCAGGTTTTCGAATTGTCGCCTACTCTTCAGCGCGCATTGAATGGATTTGCGTACTTTCACAGGTCAAAATACAAGCTCTTACGCCTATGGAATTACCATTCACCAACGACGCCATCATTCTGGGGATACTGATCATCGTATTGGCGGCTATATTTCAGACTTCCCGCTCGGAACATCCCTTATGGAAAAAATTTTACACCTATATACCGCCCCTTTTGCTGTGCTATTTCATTCCTGCCCTCATGCATTGGCCCTTAGGGCTCATTTCAGGGGAGCATTCCAAGTTGTATTTCGTCGCTTCGCGCTATTTGTTGCCGGCCAGTTTGGTGTTGTTGTGTTTGAGTATTGACTTCAAGGGAGTATTGCGTCTGGGGCCCAAGGCGCTGATCATGTTTTTTACAGCCACGATAGGAGTGATTCTCGGCGGACCGATTGCCTTGTGGATCACCGTCCATTGGATGCCGGGGCTGATCAGTGTCGAGCCCGATGCGCTGTGGCGCGGTCTGTCGACTGTGGCGGGCAGCTGGATCGGTGGAGGTGCCAATCAGGTGGCCATGAAGGAAATCTTCGAAGTCGACGACAACCTCTTTGGCTCGATGATCGTCATCGACGTGGTGGTGGCCAACATATGGATGGGCTTTCTACTCTACGGCGCAGGGGTTCATCACAAAATAGATAAATGGCTCCGAGGGGATGTGCGAGCCATCGAAGATCTCATCCACAAAGTGGAAGAGTTTCGCAAGCGGGTGCGGCGCTATCCCGATCTGCCTTCGATCTACGGCATGTTGGCCGTCGCCTTTGGCTCGGTAGCACTGGGCCATTGGGGTAGCGACCTCATCGTCCCATGGATGAACCAGTATCGCGATACACTCCTACAATGGGGACTTTCCTCACTCATCTCGCCGTTTTTTTGGCTCATCGTAATCGTCACCACCCTCGGCATCCTGTGGTCGTTTACGCCGCTGCGCTCGTACGAAGGAGTAGGGGCCTCCACATGGGGCAGTGTGTTCATCTATCTGTTAGTGGCCACCATTGGAATGAAGATGAATCTCAACGAAGTGTTTTCCCACTTAGGGCTATTCGTCATAGGCCTGATCTGGATGGCCTTCCACGTACTTTTGCTCCTGTCGGTAGCTTATCTCATACGGGCGCCCTTCTTCTTCGTCGCCGTCGGAAGTCAGGCCAACATCGGTGGCGCAGCCTCTGCACCGATCGTGGCAAGCGCAATCCATCCGTCCTTAGCGCCCGTAGGTGTATTGATGGCCGTACTCGGATATGCCCTCGGCACCTATGGTGCAATCCTCTGTGCATACCTCATGCAGGCCGTCGCCCACTGATGGCACTGCCAATTCCCGATTTTTTCGTATCTTTGCAATTGCTTATTATAGCAATGACCTTGAACGATTTAATCCCATAAAAGTATGGAAAAGAAAAAAGTGCTCTTCATCACTCATGAAATGGCACCGTATATCGAAACCGGTGTCATCTCCGAAATCATGACCAAACTCCCCAAAAAAGTCCAGGACAAGGGCAACGAAATCCGCATCCTCATGCCGCGCTTCGGCACCATCAACGAGCGCAAACACAAACTCCACGAAGTCATCCGCCTCTCAGGAATGAATATCGTCGTCAACGACGAAGACTATCCCCTCATCCTTAAAGTGGCCTCCTACCCCGGCATGCGCATGCAAGTGTACTTCTTGGACAACGACGAGTTTTTCCACAGAAAATTCCTCTTTCACGACGAAACAGGCCAGCCCTTCGAAGACAATGTCCACCGCATGGTCTTCTTCTCCAAAGCCGCCATGGAAACCGTTCGCAAATTCGGCTGGCCACCCGATATCGTGCATGCCAGCGGCTGGATGTCCGCCCTCATCCCCTTCTACGTCAAAAAGGTCTACCACGACGACCCCATCTTCACCCATGCAAAAGTCGTCTATACCATCGACAACCCCACACTCGAAGACACCTTCGACGAATCGTTTTTCGAAATCGCCGCCATCAACGGTATCGACCCCGACGAACTCAGCGCATACCGACAGGGGAATAAAATCTCCCTCCACAAGGGAGCCATCCACTATTCCGATGCCGTCATCAAGGCGCAAGACCCCCTACGCGATGAATTAGAAGCACTCGTCAAAAACAGCGGCCTGCCCGTCATGACACACAAAGGCATGGAAGACGAACAAATCGAAGAATACCTCCACTTCTACGATTCCATACTCGAAGAGGAAAAAATCGAAGAACATTGACCACACCGTCTTATCACCACCAGCAGCAATTGCACTGAGCTCGTAAAGAGAATATTTCCGAGCGACAAGGCGTTAAACCTCCGTAATTTTGTCTTCTGTATGAAATGTAGAAGCACACTCAGAGTGGGTCTGTTTGTCCTCGCAATCTACGCCCTGTTCCAATGCAACAAACCCAATAACATCGGAAGCGACTTAGCGGGCAATACGATCGACTCGATCTATACCACGCGTAAAATCGGATTTTCTACTTACGTCGGCCCTGCCGACAGCGTGCGCACCTGGGAAGCCTTTGTTGACAACACCATCAATCCCTCCAAATTAGAGCGCTTCCTCTGCGGCGAAATCCGCGATCCCATCTTTGGCCCATTGCAATCGACCATCTTCACCCAAATCCGAACCGAATCCGACCCTGATCTCGATCTATCTCCAGAGCGAGGCTTTCGCGTCGACTCGGCTTTTATCCTCCTCCAAATCGATACCAACGCCCATTACGGCGACCCCAAGGCCAAAATGGATATCCTCCTCTACGAGCTGGCCGAACAACTCCAGCCCGCAAGAGACTACTACACCTCCGACAGCGTGCCTTATCACCTCACCGTCGTAGGAAAAACCACAGCCGTGCGACCCTCACCAAAAGACACCGTGCGCATTAGCTTTAAGGCAACCAGCACTGTCGACACTTTTCTCTATGCCGGTGCAGTAAAGATCCCCATTACCGACGATGTACTACTTCAAAAACTCCTCTTCGACTCCACCGTCTTCCAAAATCCCTCCACGCTTTCCAAGCACTTTTACGGATTTCGAATAGAAGTCCATCCCGAAAACAGCAATCGCTTAGTGGGCTTCGCCTTGTCCACCTTTCAATCTTTCTTGCAGGTCCATTACAGCAATGCAGATACCGTCATTCACCGACGCTATTTTTTTAACGATTACCCCATTGCCGATGTGGTGGCTGTCAAGGGCATCACAGTACGCCGCAATTACGCAAACACACTGGTCGATAGCCTACGAAGTACACCCGAAGCCGACGTCTACGGCTTGTTGCAGGGCCTGGGAGGCGTGCGTTCTCGCATACAGCTGGATCCCCTCCCCGACACGCTCCGCAATCGCGTGGCCGTACATCTCGCCACCTTGCGCTTGCGTACCGTCCAATTAGACCGTGACGATACCCTACTGTATCCGCCGCCTAAAATCGTGGTCACTGCCTACCGCCATGCCGATGGAAGTTATACCCTCACCAGAGAAGCTTCACTCGCCGTCAATGATTATTTGCAAAACGACGATCTGTACCGACTACGAGTGACCTACGGGGGAATCCTAAGTGCCGACCAAAAAGGCACGTATTACGAGATCAATATCACCAGCTTCGTACAAGACTACTTTTACGGCCAAAACGACGGACAGTTTTACATCAGCCTCATCAATAGCCAAGACAATCCCTATCGCCTGGTGTTTTGTCCGCCGCGCACGGCCAATTGCGACAGCTATGTGGAAATCTTGTACAGCAAAATCCAACCCTAACACCTATGTGTGGTATCGTCGGCTATATCGGCTCCACTGACGTAACCCCGCTCCTCATCGAAGGGTTGAAGCGCCTCGAGTACCGCGGATACGACTCAGCCGGCATTGCCGTACTTGCCGACGAGGCCATACACGTCCGCAAATGCAAGGGAAAAGTGAGCGACTTGGAGCGTCGGGTTCGACACCAACCGCTACCTACCTCCACCCTTGGCATTGCCCACACCCGCTGGGCCACCCACGGCGAACCCAACCACATCAATGCCCATCCCCACCTGTCGGGCAATCAGAGATTGGCCATCGTCCACAACGGCATTATCGAAAACTATCACGAGCTGCGACAGGCCCTTGCCGAATTGGGCCATCATTTCATCAGCGAAACCGATACCGAAGTGCTGGTACACCTCATTGAGGAATACCAACGACGAGAGCAATGCACGCTGGTTGAGGCCGTGCGCTCCGCATTAAAGCACGTGGTAGGGGCATATGCCATCGTCGTGATGGATCGCACCCAGCCCGACCAACTCGTCGCTGCGCGCTTGTCCAGCCCACTCGTCATCGGCTTGGCCGACGAAGGGTATTTCGTCGCCTCCGATGCCACACCCATCGTGCCACATACCAACAAGGTCATCTACCTCAATGATGGCGAAATTGCCCTCATCCGGCGCACATCGAAGGTGCAAATCACCAATATCGACAACCAAATCTGCACGCCTCAAGTGCAGGAACTCGACATGAAACTCGAAGAAATTGAGAAGGGCGGCTATCCCCATTTCATGCTCAAAGAAATCCACCAACAACCGCTCACCGTCGCCGACGCGATGCGCGGCCGTATCGACAGCAAGGTGGGATGGATTCGCCTCGGCGGCATGACCGAACACCTCAACCGCATCCTGCGCGCACCGAAGTTTACCCTCATCGGATGTGGCACTTCCTGGCACGCCGCCCTCATCGGCGAATACTTGCTCGAAGACATCGCCCGCATCCCCGTCGAAGTCGAATATGCCTCCGAATTCCGCTATCGCAACCCCGTCATCCGCAATGACGAAGTCGTCATCGCCATCTCCCAATCGGGCGAAACCCTCGACACTATGGCCGCCCTCGAACTGGCAAAGCGCGAAGGAGCTTTTACCTACGGCATCGTCAACGTCGTCGGCTCGAGTATCGCGCGCATGACCCAGGCCGGCTCCTACATCCACTGTGGCCCCGAAATAGGTGTGGCTTCAACCAAGGCCTTCACCGGACAGGTGACCGTCCTCACACTCATGGCCCTCTACTTGGCCCATCTCAAAGGCGTTATCTCCCGCTCCTATTTCCACCAATTACTTACCGAACTCGAAACCATCCCCGAAAAAATACAGACCATCCTTCGCGACACCTCCCACATCGAATACATCGCCTCCGAAATCAAAGACAACAACAATGCGCTCTACCTCGGCAGAGGGTACAACTTTCCCGTGGCCCTCGAAGGCGCACTCAAACTCAAGGAAATTTCCTACATCCACGCCGAAGGATATCCCGCCGCCGAGATGAAACACGGCCCCATCGCCCTTATCGACGAAAATATGCCCGTCATCGTCATCACGACCAACACCAGCGCCCACGACAAAATAAAGAGCAACATCGAAGAAATCAAGGCCCGCAAGGGCAAAGTCATCGCCATCACCACCGAAGAACAAACCGATATTCAAACACTGGTCGACTACTCCGTCACTATTCCAAAAACAATCGAGCCCCTTTCGCCGTTATTGTCCGTGATCCCCCTTCAATTGCTTGCGTATTACATAGCCGTAATGCGCGGCTGCAACGTCGACCAACCCCGTAACCTCGCAAAATCCGTAACCGTCGAATAAAACGTAAACCATGGTTGAAAGAGTTTTAAAACGCAATATCCCTTACTACACCGAACTGGATCCGCTCAAAATCTCCACCTACGGGCGCAACATCCAAAACCTCATTCAGTACGCCAAGGAGATACAAGATCCCGACCGACGCCAACAAATCGTCGAATACATCATCGAACTGATGATCGAGGTCCAAAAAAACGGCGAAAACATCAAGAGTAAAGACCTCAAACAGCGCCTCTGGAACCACCTGATGGAAATCGCCGATTACGAGCTCGATGTCAAAATACCCGAAGGCGTCACCATCATTAAAGAAGACCTGCGCGTAGCACACGATCCCCTGCCCTACCCCCAACAGCGCTACCGCTTCCGCCAATACGGCCATTTCGTGCTCAAACTTATCGACAAGGCCGTCCAAATTGAAGACGAAAACCTGCGCAAAAATTTCGCCGTGCTCATCGGAAGCTACATGAAATTGGCCCGCGTCAACTGGAACAAAGAAAGCGAAATAAGCAACGACAGCATACGCGCCGATCTCATCAAAATGTCGGAAGGAAGGCTTATCATACCCCCAGATGCCGACCTCGATATGCTCATCAACGCACCATTGAAGCGACAGACCAAGGTGCTCAAAGCCCTCGAAGTGCAAAAACAAAAGCAGACAAAGAAGAAAAAGAAAAAGCGCAAGAAGAAGCGATCCCATTAACCCCAGGCCGACCCAAATAACCCGGCATGATTCCACAGTCCTTTGTCGTCGAAGGCGGTGCACAATTGGAGGGCTCCATCACACCCCAAGGAGCCAAAAACGAAGCCCTTCAGGTCATCTGCGCTGCACTGCTGACCGACCAGCCCGTCATCCTAAAAAACGTGCCCGACATCCTCGATGTGCGCCGCCTCATCGCCTTAGTAGAAGGTATGGGCGTGGAGGTGCAGCGACCATCCAAAAACTCGTACATCCTTCAAGCCAAAGACATCGATCTCGACTACCTGAGCTCCGACGAATACCAGGCCAACGCCCGCAAAATACGCGGCTCCATCATGTTGCTCGCCCCACTGTTGGCGAGGTTTGGCAAGGCCTTTATTCCCAAACCCGGAGGAGATAAAATCGGGCGCCGCCGTCTCGATACCCATTTCGAAGGCTTCCGACAATTGGGCGCTCAGTTGCGCACCGACGAAAAGCGCCAAAAGTTCTACCTCGAAGCAAAAAAACTCCGCGGCACCTACATACTCATGGATGAAATCTCCGTCACAGGTACCGCCAACATCATTATGGCCTCCGTACTTGCAGAAGGAACAACGACGATCTACAACGCCGCCTGCGAACCCTACGTCCAACAGCTCTGTCGCATGCTCAATGCTATGGGGGCCCGCATCGAAGGCATCGGCTCCAACCTGCTCACCATCCACGGTGTCAATGCGCTCAACGGTACAAGCCATACCATACTGCCCGACATGATTGAAATCGGCAGCTTCATCGGCATGAGTGTACTGACCAACTCCCCTATCCGCATAAAAAACTGCCGCGTCGACGAGCTCGGAAACACCTTGAAGTTTTTCAAAAAACTCGGCGCACAATTTCACATCGACAACGACGATATCGTACTCGATCACCACGACCACTACGAGATTCAAACCTTCCTCGACGGCAGCATCCTCACCATCTACGACGCCCCTTGGCCGGGGTTTTCTCCCGACCTCATCAGCGTCGCCTTAGTTATGGCTACGCAAGCCCAGGGCAGTGTATTGATCCACCAAAAGATGTTTGAGAGCCGCCTCTTCTTTGTCGACCGCCTCATCGACATGGGCGCAAAGATCATCCTCTGCGACCCGCACCGCGCCATCGTCATCGGACTCAACCGACAGAGCCCACTGCGCGGTATCGAGATGAGCTCTCCCGACATACGCGCCGGCGTGGCACTACTCATCGCAGCCCTCTCAGCGCAGGGCAAAAGCCTTATCCACAATATCCACCAAATCGACCGGGGGTACGAAAACATCGATGCACGTCTTAATGCGCTCGGCGCGCGCATCGAACGCATCGATGCCCAGTAGCAGCCTTGACCCTTCAGGGGATCGGCGACCCGTACATGGGCAAACCGTCCAGGTACTTACTTGCTGCCCAGAGCGTTTTTAACCGCTCCAATGACGGAGAGCAACACACCGCCGCCGACAGCTCCTCCGCCTATGCTGCCTAAGATACTGCCCACATCCAGCTGACCCGCTGTGCCCGTGTCAATGCCGAGCATGCCGAGGATATAACTTCCCAATCCTCCTCCTAAAATGCCCACAATCGAATCCCCCACTTTACCGAGGCTGAGGTTCTTGAGGAGTCTACCGGCAATGTTGCCACCTGCTGCACCACTCAACAGCGAAATGATCAAAGGTAACCAAGCATTCATAGTTGTAAGGTTTTAATGGTTTGTTCGTCCTTTCGAATTACGGCGACAAGATACAAAATTTTTTATTACTACAACCATTTTATGCAAAATTTTCTTGCCAAATTTCCCAAGATGCCTCTGCCTGCAAGATCAACATGCCGTATCCGTTGCGCACCACACATCCGCGACGGAGGCCCTCTCTGAGAAATCCCGTCACTACCGGCCGGTAGATCAAATCGTACAAATATTGTCGATGGCTCAGGGCATCATACGGAAGGGCAGGCAGTTCGTCTTCACGAGGGTACATACCTACAGGTGTGCACTGCACGATCAAGTCGGCCTCCTGTATATGCCGCGCTCGAAGTGTGGAATACGTCCAATCCCCTTTTTCAGGCGATCGCGACACGATTTTATATGATACACCTCGGAGTTTTAAAGCGTATTGCACTGCCTTTGCCGCTCCACCGCTGCCGAGTATGAGCGCACTGCTTCCATGCCAGTCACTGAGTGTACGGCTAAATCCAAGCCAATCCGTATTGTAACCATACCATCGACCATCTTGGCCGACGACCACAGTGTTGACAGCTCCTATAGCACGCGCGTGAGGATCCAGCGCATCGAGATAGTCCAATATCGATTCTTTGTATGGGATGGTCACATTAAAACCCCTCCATCCGCGCTGGGATACCTGTTGGCGCACATCGTCGAGATTGGGGAGCTCTAAGAGCTCGTATCGATAGCTGTGCCACTCCTTGCGCTGGCGAAACTTGCGCTCAAAATACGCCTTCGAAAGCGAATGTCCCAGTACTTTGCCGATGAGTCCAAATTTCATATATGACAATTTGACAGCTTGCGCAAAAAATTACTAACTTTGTTGGCCATTGTGCATTGGCTCTGTACGTGGTAGATATTTCGGTTGCAATGGGCTTTTCCGATGTGCAGTATAAACAATCCGCTGTACTATTTCATTAAATTAAAACGAGACAATTGTACGGTTGCTGATCATTCATAAATCTAAGCGAGCTTCTATGGCGAGAGATAAAGCAGTAGTAGAGGAAACAAAATGTACAAGCGCCACGGATGACAGTGGGCGGTATTACTACATTGAGACGTATGGGTGTCAGATGAACTTCAACGACAGCGAAATCGTCGCTTCGCTGCTCGAACAGATGGGTTATCGCGCCACAACGGACATTAAAAATGCAGACCTGGTATTCATCAACACCTGTTCTATCCGCGAAAAGGCAGAGGAGACCGTCCGTAGGCGCTTGCGATACTTTCAGTCTGTAAGCAAGAGTATTGACCGTCCTTTTAAGGTGGGTGTGTTGGGCTGTATGGCCGAGCGCATGAAAAAGCAGCTCTTAGAAGAAGAGCAAATCGTCGACATGGTCGTGGGGCCCGATGCCTACCGCAGTTTGCCACAGCTCATCGAAGAGGTGGAAAGCGGCCAACGCGCGGTCAATGTTTTGTTATCGCGTGAGGAGACCTATGCCGATATCCAGCCTGTCCGGCTTGGGTCCAATGGGGTCAGCGCTTTTATTTCCATTATGCGGGGGTGTGACAACATGTGTTCTTTTTGTGTGGTGCCCTTCACTCGTGGGCGCGAGCGAAGTCGTGATCCCTACACCATCGTAGCCGAAGCCGCCGACCTGTTTGATCGCGGCTATCGCGAAGTGACGCTCCTCGGTCAAAACGTCGATTCGTACCGATGGGTGCACCCACAGACGGGCGAGGTCGTCCGCTTTGCCAAGCTCCTCCAGTGGTGCGCCGAAATCGACCCACGGCTGCGCATACGCTTTTCGACCTCTCATCCAAAAGACATGACCGATGAGGTGTTACATACCATTGCCCAATATCCCAACATCTGCAAGTACATCCACCTACCCATACAGTCGGGCAGCGATCGCATCCTCGAACTCATGCGTAGGGGCTACACGCGCAAGTGGTACCTCCAACGCATCGAGGCCATACGGCGCATCATACCCGATTGCGCGGTTTCTTCGGATATCATCACCGGCTTTTGTACCGAAACGGAAGAAGACCACCAGTTGACACTCCAGGCCATGGAGGAAGCCGATTTCTGCATGTCGTACATGTTTGCCTACTCGGAAAGGCCGCGCACCTGGGCTGCCCGCAACCTAAAAGACGACGTACCACGAGAGGTCAAAATTCGCCGACTCGAAGAAGTCATACAGCTCCAAAAACAGCTGTCCCTGCGCCACAACCGACGCGATATCGGCAAGACCTTCGAAGTACTCATCGAAGGAGATTCGAAGCGCTCCAGCCGCCACTTTAAAGGTCGCAACTCGCAGAATAAAATGGTCATCTTCCCCAAAGTCAACGGCTACAAACCCGGCGACTACGTCGACGTGCGCATCGACGATGCCACTTCCGCTACTCTGCTGGGGCACATCGTTTCAAATCATTAGAATCACAGCACTCCATGATTTCTCAACTCCAGACCATCAAACAACGCTTCGGAATCATCGGCATATCGCCTAAACTCGACCACGCGCTGCAAAAGGCCATACGTGTAGCTCCAACCGACCTGACCGTGCTCATCACCGGCGAAAGTGGAGTGGGCAAGGAGGTCTTTTCCAAAATCATCCACCAGCTCAGCCCCCGACGGCATTTCCCCTTCCTGGCCATCAACTGCGGCGCCATCCCACCCGGAACCATCAACTCAGAGCTTTTCGGACACGAAAAAGGCGCCTTTACCGGCGCCACCAATGAAAGAAAGGGCTACTTCGAAGTGGTCAACAAAGGCACGATCTTTCTCGACGAAGTATCCGAACTGCCGCTCGACACCCAAGCATATCTGCTACGCGTACTCGAAACGGGCGAATTCATCCGCGTAGGCTCATCCACTGTCCGAAAGACCGACGTGCGCGTCATCGCCGCCTCCAACGTCGACCTGCTCGAACGCGTGCGTCAAGGCAAATTCCGCGAAGACCTCTACTACCGCCTCAATATCGTCCCCATCTACATCCCGCCCCTGCGGGAGCGCAAGGAAGATATACCCATTCTCTTCCGCAAGTTTACCAGAGACTGTGCCGAAAAATACAACGCCATACCCGTCAAGCTCACCCCAGAGGCCGAACAAATGCTCATCAATTACTACTGGCCCGGCAACATCCGACAGCTCAAAAACGTCGCCGAACAACTCTGCATCCTCTCCGACAACGGCATCATCACCCCCGAACAGCTCCGCACCGTCATCCCCGACATCGACCGACCACTCATGCCCACCCCCTACCAAAGATCCAACGGCGACAAACTCGAAGAGCGCGAAATCCTCTACCGCCTCCTTTTCGACATGAAAAAAGACATCGACGCACTCAAACACCTCATCTATCGCCTCATCAAAGAAAACAACCTACAGCTCGAACAACAACACATGCCCGTGCTCAATGCCCCCAGCTCCGAACCACCCGTCATCATCGAACCTCAACCCTCCCCCTCCTACAGTAGCGAACCATCCAAACCCGTCGTCGAAGTCCAACCCAAAACCATCGAAGTACAACCCGCAGAGACCACCCTCAATCTGTATGAAATGGAAAAACAACTCATCCAAAAAGCACTCAAAAAACACCACGGCAAGCGCAGAGCCGCAGCAAAAGAACTCGGCATCTCCGAACGCACCCTCTATCGCAAAATCAAACAATACCAACTCGAATGAAAAACATCCTATTGCTCGGCTTTTTCCTTCCGCTGTTGAGCCATTGCTATAGCTTCCGAGGCATCACCGTCGACCCTCAATGGAAGACCTATTACGTCGAAAACGTCGTCGACAAATCGCCCACCGGAGCCCCCGCCGAACTGGCCGATATGCTCGCATCCAAATTGAGCAAAACCATCCGCAACGAAACCCCCCTCCAACTCGACGAATCCCAGCCCGACATCCGCATCGAAATGACCATCACCCGCTATGAAACCGTAGCCGGCAACATCGCCCAAGGCGAATCCACCCCCTACAACCTCTTCAACCTCAGCCTACAAGTCCAGTGGACAGATACCAACAACCCGCAAAAATCGTGGAAGCGAAATTTCAACTTCCAGGAAGAGTTTCCCTCCACCACCGACTTCTTCGAAATACGCGATGAACTCCTGCGACGAGCTGTCGATAAACTCACAGAAGATATCTTTAACAGCGCTTTTACAAACTGGTGAAACGATGACTTCACTCCCCGCACAGACCACGCACACCAATAATAATATCGACTTCCCCACACTCCTACAACATGCCCTCAAGCTCGTGCGAGAAGGCAAGACCCTGCCCGAAGAGCTCCTACATCGGCTCAGCTTGCTGGCCCCCGACCGCGTGCGCCTCTTCCAACTGCTCAATAAGTCGACAGAAACCACCGATATCGCTTCAAGCGAACCTACACAACAACCCATCGCCCCCCGTAAGGCCATGCCAGAAGTTCAAATTGAGAAGACAACCTCGACGGAAGAGCCCCTCCACGCCACTTCTGCTGATGAAATGAGCTTCTCCGAATGGATTAACTACATAAATCAAAAACTCGAGGTGGAAGCATCGTCATCACCCACGACACCCCCTACCCCCGTCTCAGAAACCTACGCACGACTGCTCATCCAGCAAGGGCATTATGAAAAAGCCATCGAAATTTATCAAAAACTCATGCAGCTACATCCAGAAAAATCCAATACCTTTGCCTTACAAATCGAACAACTCAAAAAACAACGCTGATGCTCAATCTACTGACCATACTCATCGCCATCAACAGTATCTTACTCATCTTGGCGGTACTCATTCAAAATCCCAAAGGAGGCGGCATCGATAGTTCGATCGGTGGTCTGGGAGCGACTCAGATGCTCGGCGTGGCCCGATCGACAGACTTCATCGAAAAGCTGACGTGGTACCTCGCCATATCGCTGTTGGTACTGTGCATCATCACCGCCTTGCTCGTTTCGCCCTCGACCGAAGGTACCACTCCATTGCTGAGCGAGTAAGCGACGAAGGTATACATTTCCCATGGACAACGGAGCCCGTTGCCATCGCTGGCAACGGGCTTTTTTGTAGGTATCTGGTACAAAATGTCACCCTTGCTGTACCTAAGATGTCATGTAGCTGTGAAAAATTGGCACAAATCGCCAATAGGCATATGTTTTGATAATTGGTTGCTGAGTTTGTAAAACAAACATAAAAATCATCGGGCTATGAAGATGAAACCAATAGCGGACAGAGTCGTCGTCGAACCGTTCGAACCCGAAGAAAAGACGGAAGGGGGAATCATCATTCCAGACACCGCTAAGGAAAAACCCCAAAAGGGAAAGGTAGTAGCCGTAGGTCCCGGTAAAAAAGACCAAAAAATGACCGTCAAAGAAGGAGACGTAGTACTCTACGGTAAGTACGCCGGACAAGAAGTCCACTACAACGGCAAAGACTACCTCATCATGCGTGAAGACGAGATACTCGTCATCCTCGAATAAGCAAAGCTCTGACCTTGCATTGCTCTTTTTTACCAAAAACTCATTTTAAAATCAACGCATTAAACTAAAAAAACGATAGGCGCTATGGCAAAACAAATCACATTTGATACAGAAGCACGAGCCAAGCTCAAAGGAGGTGTAGACGCACTGGCCAACGCAGTAAAGGTCACACTCGGACCAAAAGGCCGCAACGTAGTCATCCAGCGCAGCTTTGGCGCACCAAAGGTGACCAAAGACGGTGTATCCGTGGCTAAAGAAATCGAACTGAAGGATCCCGTCGAAAATATGGGAGCGCAATTGCTCAAAGAAGTCGCCTCGAAAACCGCCGACGAGGCAGGTGACGGTACGACAACCGCAACCATCCTCGGTCAAGCAATGATCCACGCAGGCTTGAAAAACGTCACCGCCGGAGCAAACCCCATGGACCTCAAACGAGGTATCGACCTGGCCATCGACAAAGCCAAACAACGACTCAAAGAAATCTCCGAAGAAGTCGGTGACGACCTTAAAAAAATCGAACAAGTAGCCACCATCTCGGCCAACAACGATCCCACCATCGGCAAACTCATCGCCGAAGCAATTCAAAAAGTCGGTAAAGAAGGCGTCATCACCATCGAAGAAGCCAAAGGCCTCGAAACCTACGTCGAAGTAGTGGAAGGTATGCAGTTCGACAGAGGCTACCTCTCCCCTTACTTCATCACCAACACCGAAAAAATGACCGTCGAATACGAGGATCCGCTCATCCTCATCACCGATAAGAAGATCTCCAACATCCAAGAAATTCTGCCGATCCTCGAAAAGGTCGTCCAAACAGGGAAACCACTGCTCGTCATCGCCGAAGATGTCGACTCTCAACCCCTCGGTGTGTTTGTCGTCAACCGCTTGCGCGGCCAACTTAAAATCGTAGCCGTCAAAGCACCGGGATTCGGCGATCGACGTAAAGCCATGCTCGAAGACATCGCCATCCTCACAGGCGGCACGGTCATATCCGAAGAAAAAGGCTTCAAACTCGAAAACGCCGAACTCCATCACCTCGGCAAAGCCGAAAAAATCATCGTCGACAAAGACAACACCACCATCGTCAACGGCAAAGGCGATCCGCAAGCCATCCAAGAACGCATCAAGCAAATCAAAAAACTCATCGAAGACACAACTTCCGACTACGACAGAGAAAAACTCCAAGAACGTCTGGCTAAACTGGCCGGAGGTGTCGCAGTACTCTACGTAGGAGCCGCTACCGAAGTCGAACTCAAAGAGAAAAAAGACCGCGTCGACGACGCACTCAACGCAACCCGAGCAGCCATCGAAGAGGGCATCGTACCCGGCGGCGGAGCCGCATACCTGCGCGCATCCGAAGCCCTTACCGACCTGCAGGGCGAAAACGAAGACCAAACCACCGGCATACTCATCGTCAAAAAAGCCCTCGAAGAACCCATGCGCGTCATCGCCGAAAATGCCGGCCACGAAGGTAGCGTCATCCTCCAGGCCGTCAAAAACAAAGACGATGTCAGCTACGGCTTCAATGCCAAAGATGAAAAACTCGAAAACCTCATGAAAGCCGGCATCATCGACCCAACAAAAGTGGCTCGCGTGGCTATGGAAAACGCCGGATCCATCGCCGGCATGATCCTCACCACCGAAGCCATCGTCACCGACATCCCCGAAGACAACAAACAAAACAACATACCGGGCGGAGGTATGCCCGATATGATGTAAAAAAAGAGCAAAAAACGCCGTACAACAACACAAAAGGCACTCCCCACATGGGGAGTGCCTTTTTTCTTACCCCTCTCCATAAAATGAAAAATCGGCTGCCTCAACAACGAGACAACCGACTTTTCACTACTAATCCCATGAACAACAAATGACTACAGTCTTCAACCCTATACGGAAACGAACTTTGACAGCACCTTCAAAAAGCGATAATAATGAGTTGTACCGGGCGGTACAACTCACTATTATCAACCATAATCCCATGAACTTAATCAAACTTGCAACAAAAGCATCAAAGGAGCTAAGCAATTGTAGGTAGAGGCTTGAACCCCTCGTGAATGCTACACTTTTGCACCATTCACGATACAAAGATGCAGCCCTTAACCCTTTGCCCACAAACACAATTAAGCCCTATTGTTACATTATAAATTTTTTTAATATGTTTTGATGTCTTGTATATTAGCTGTATTTCAATTGTTTATGCAATACAGATAGGCATGTTGTTCATCATTGTTCTATGAGTGTCATTTATAAAAACCTATTTTTTCCCCGACTTTTTCCTCTCCTCATGCTCCCAACCCGCCCACACCAACCATTTCATACACCCCCATCACCCCTCTCAAACGCCATCCAACTGGGCTTTTCCCCTATCTTTGCACCAAATTGCGCAGATCGATGAGCTCCGCTCCGCACTACTCAGTCAAGCAAATCCTCAAGGCCAACGATATCCCCTTTCCGGCCGTAGTGAAGGGTTGGGTGCGCACCTTTCGCCAAAACCAATTTATCGCCCTCAACGACGGCACGACCGTCCAGCCCCTCCAGATCGTCGTCGACAGCTCTGCCATCGACGGCCAAACGCTGAAAAATATTACCCCTGGTGCTGCCATTGAAGCCCATGGTACCATCGTCGAAAGTCCCGGCAAAGGCCAGCGCGTTGAAATGCAAGCCCAGCACATCACTGTGCACGGTCCAGCCGACCCCAACAACTACCCCCTCCAACCCAAAAAGCACTCCCTCGAATTTCTGCGCAGCATTGCACATCTGCGTTTTAAGACCAACACTTTCGGTGCTGTCTTTCGCCTTCGTCACGGCTTAGCTATTGCTATTCACGAGTTTTTTCACTCAAAGGACTTTTACTACTTGCACAGCCCCATCATCACAGCAAGCGACTGCGAAGGCGCCGGCGAGATGTTTCGAGTGACCACGCTCGACCCGAAAAATCCGCCCCTCAAAGAAGACGGTTCCGTCGATTGGTCGAAGGACTTTTTCGGCAGAGAAGCCCATTTGACCGTGTCCGGACAGCTCGAAGCAGAACTCGCCGCTATGGGACTGACGCGCGTCTACACCTTTGGGCCCACCTTTCGCGCCGAAAAAAGCCACACCACCCGACACCTCGCCGAATTCTGGATGGTCGAACCCGAAGTGGCCTTCGCTCGCCTCAACGAAATCATGGACCTGGCCGAAGAGCTGCTCAAACACCTCATCCAATACAGCCTCCAGCACTACCCCGACGAGTTGGCCTTCCTCCAAAAGCGACTCGAAGACGAAGAAAAACAGCTGCCCAAAGAGAAGCGCTCGCCCATGCCACTGATCGAAAAACTCCAATTCGTCCTCTCGGAACCCTTTCAGCGCATCACTTATACCGAAGCCTTCAACATCTTAAAAGCCTCCAAACCCAATAAGAAGAAGAAGTTTAAATACCTACTCACCGATTGGGGAGCAGATTTTCAGACCGAGCACGAGCGCTATTTAGTAGAAAAACACTTTAAAAAACCCGTCATCATCTACAACTACCCGGCCGAAATCAAAGCCTTTTACATGTATCTCAACGACGACGGCAAGACTGTGCGCGGCATGGATGTGCTCTTTCCCGGCATTGGTGAAATCATCGGAGGCTCTGAACGTGAAACGCGCATCGAAGTGCTCCAAAAGCGCATGGCTCAAATAGGCATCGCTCCCGAGGAAATGCAATGGTACCTCGACATTCGGCGCTGGGGTGGATGCCCCCATGCGGGCTTTGGCTTGGGATTCGACCGGCTGGTACAATTTGTCACGGGCATGCAAAACATCCGCGACGCTATTCCCTTTCCGCGATATCCGGGATACGTCGCTTACTAACGCACTCTGGCACCGTTTTCACATTCCGCAGGAGGAGCGACGAGGTGGAGCCTTCCGGCGCGATCTTCGGCCATGAGTACCATGCCTTGACTTTCGACTCCGCGCAGTTTCTTTGGCTTCAAATTGGCCACTACGACCACCTTTTTGCCTATAAGCTCTTCTGGGCTATACTGCTGGGCGACACCCGCCACAATTTGGCGCTGCTCGCTGCCCAAATCCACCTCAAGACGCAAGAGCTTGTCCGCTCCTTGGATCCTCTCGGCATGCAGCACGGTACCAACCCGCAAATCCATTCGGCTGAAATCTTCAAATTCAATAGTGGGCATGGGCTCAACAGCTTTCGACGGTTTGACCTTCTCAGGTTTATCGGCCTTCGATGGCGATCGTTGGAGCTTCTCTCTTTGGTGCTGGATTTCGGCTTCTTCTACCTTGCGGAATAGCCGCTCGGGGGGATTGACAGCTGAACCCGGCACCAGCAGGCTCCTTTCGAGCGATGCCAGAATTTCAAAGGCCTCTTTCAATTCGCCCGCTTCGCGTATGGCGTCCTTGTTCAACAGCGCGCGTATCTTGGCAGCCGTCCGAGGCATATAGGGATGCACCAATAGTCCCAGCACATCGACGTAAAGCAAACCGAGGTGGACGACGGTTTCGGCCGCCACGCGATTTTTCTTAATCAACTCCCACGGCGCATTAAACTGCAGCAATTGATTGCCTCGCGCCGCGATTTCCAAAATACCCTGGAGCGCCTTGCGAAACTCAAAGGCGTGTATTTGCTGACGCACTTCATCGGCAAGGTCGAACAAATCGAGCACCTCGCTATCCCAAAACGACAGCTCATCGGGACTGCGCGAAGCCGTAATGGCCACCTCCTCATCATACGGAGGCACTTTGCCCCCAAAAAGCCGATGTGTCAGGTGGATGACCCGATGAATAAAATTGCCAAGATTGTTGACTAAGTCACTGTTGACAGCCTCCATAAAGCCCGACCACTGAAATTCGCTGTCTTTGTGCTCGGGCATGATTTTACTCAAATAAAATCTCAATTCGTCAATGCGGTCGGGCATCTCTTGTATAAACTCATGCACCCATACCGCCCATCCCCGCGAAGTGGAGATTTTATCGCCTTCGAGATTTAAAAATTGATTGGCCGGCACATTGTACGGCAGGATATAATCCCCATGGGCATGCAATAGGGCTGGAAAAATAATGCAGTGAAAGACGATATTGTCCTTGCCGATAAAGTGTATCAGTGCCGTCTCCTCATCTTGCCACCACTTCTTCCAATCTGCGCCGCGCTCTTCGGCCCATTTCTGCGTGGCAGAAATATAGCCAATAGGGGCATCCATCCATACGTAGAGCTTTTTGCCTGCACTTCCCGGCACCTCTTCGGGCACGTCCACACCCCAATCGAGATCGCGCGTCATCGCGCGTTCGCGCAGACCGCCATCCAGCCAGCTGCGGCATTGGCCGATCACATGGGCGCGCCACTGTTCGGGCCAGTGGTGCTGCTGCCCCCCCAAAACCCCCTCTTCTATCCACTTCCGCAGCCAGCTTTCGTGCTTTTGCAAGGGGAAAAACCAGTGTTTGGTCGTCTTCAACACGGGCCTCGTACCCGTCAACGTCGATACAGGATCAATCAATTCCGTAGGGCTCAGTGAGATCCCACACTTCTCACACTGATCCCCATACGCCTCTGGATATCCGCACTCCGGACAGGTGCCCTTGACATATCTATCGGCTAAGAAAATGCCGGCCTTTTCGTCGTAAAATTGTTCGGTGCTCTTTTCGACAAATTCCCCCTTTTTATACAACTTCAAAAAAAAATCACGCGCCACCTGATGATGCAGCTCATGAGAGGTTCGGAAATAGTAATCAAAACCAATGTCGACACCCGAAAAAGTCTCTTGAAACAGCTGATGATAGCGGTCGACTAAGGCGCGCGGGGAAATCCCTTCCTTCATTGCACGCAAGGTAATGGCCGCACCGTGCTCGTCAGAGCCGCAGATAAACAGCACCTCTTCTCCCTCTAAGCGCCGAAAGCGCACGTAGATATCCGCGGGTAGATAACATCCGGCGAGATGACCGATATGTAATGGCCCGTTTGCATAGGGCAGAGCCGCTGTCACCAGATATCTCTTCGGATTGACCATCCCAGCTAATTAGGGCACAAATTTAGTACTTTTATTTAGCTCCCCCTTTACCCTCTGCGTCGACTTGATGGACATTGTACAAAGCCTTTTCTTCCGAAAAATCAATACCCCATTTACGTTCGACCAACTCCATTTGACGCAACAGCGAGGCTATAAAGCGACGATGGCTCGCCGTATCGGGATACAGCGGTCTATGCTCCAAGGCCATTCGTATCTTACGAACCTCCGCATACACCTCCCGCGTGGGTTCATCCAAGAGGTGGTCGTGGATCTGCTGCCAGATGTATTCGATCGCCTCTCGCGTGGGATGCACTCGGTCGCTTTCGTAAAATCGATAATCGCGCAACACGTCGATGAGCAATTCATAGGCAGGAAAGTAATACACGCCCTCATTGCGCTCAGCAACTTCCTCCACGGCCAAGTGAAGCACACTCTTCGAGCGCGTATTGGCGATCAGGCCATCGCGCACATGTCGTACCGGGCTAATGGTCAGCAAGACCTGCACTTCAGGATTGAGCCGCCGCACCGCTTGAAGAGCTTCACTCAGGGTATCGACACACTCCGACACGCGCAATCTTCGACGTCGAAAATACCGAGAGGGAAATTTATGGCAATTGGTTACCACTGCACCACTTGACACGAGCTGAAAGACGTAGGCCGTCCCCAAAGTGACGAAGAGCCAACGCGCTTCCTTCAGATAGCCATATGCCCGCTCGATCGCAATATTAATACGCCGCACCACCTCGTCGGGATCTGGATGCGAAAATCTCCCGTGATGATCCCAGCTATGCCACAGCTCACCGTCGCTGACCAGTTCCGACACCTCGTACAGCTGAGCTGTAGCAATACGCTGCAAGGCACGACACACTGAGACGGGATTGTACAATATCCCAAAGGGATTGATGCACACCTTCCACTTGTGGGCCAGCATATGGCGAGCAATGTGTTCCGAAAAACACGATCCAATCGATACGATCGTATCCCTGTATGAAATCGTGACTGGATATTTCGGCACTTCGGGGGGAAGCATCCAACGCTGCCCTGACATGCGGCATCAACTTTTGCCGAAAATTATATAAAAAAAGCAAGAGCCGGCACATACCGGCTCTCACCAGGTATTGAACTAAACGCCATTGACGTCCCTACCGTGGTACAAGACACAGCAAGCCCTTCCCGCCTTGGTGCATCCTTCCTTTTCTGATCAATACTTCAGCGTGGTGTTGTTACGCGAATTTGCTCTTCCTCTCGTGCTCGTGCACGCCACTCGGAAAGGTTTGCAGCCCGTAGGGGAATCGAACCCCTCTTTCCGGGATGAAAACCCGGTGTCCTAACCGATAGACGAACGGGCCTTCGAAAAGCGATTGCAAAGATAGTGATTTTTCATGTACCGGAAAAATAGATGACTATTTTTTTGTTGATTCACACAACTAACTAAACATTCTCACCGCCCGATTGGTTCTGCATTTGCTCAACAAATTGCCGCACTTTTTCCCGGAGCCGCTCCACATCTTCTCCATACGTGGGAATCAAATCCCCCTGCCCCGGAAACTGCTCCACGTAGATCGTCTGCGATGGAAAGGCGAAGCGTACCCCGACTACCTCCGCCAATTTCATCATCAAAAAAATGATCTCCTCCCGAATGCGAAGTTCCTCCTCATAATCGGCTGCGCGCAAATACACCCGAAAGAATATGTCAATCGAGTACGACCCGAGCTGATGCAAGTAGATGTAATAGTGCTCCGCCAACCTGGGATGAGCGCGCACCATTGCGCGCAACCCCTGTATGTAGGCTTCAAGATAATGCCGTGGAGTATCGTATGTCAGTCCGATCGTCGTCTCAAAGAGCCGATACACCCGCACTCCCTTGTTGACCAAGGTCTTCTGCGAGATCAGGGCATTCGGTATCGATATTATGCTGGTGTCTTTTTGTTTGATGCGCGTAGAGCGAAAGCCCACCTCTTCTACCACGCCAGCTTTGTCGTCAATCTCTATCCAATCTCCAATTTGAAACGGCCTATCGGCGAAGATCATCAACGAGCCTATGAAATTTTTAACCGTATCTTGGGCCGCAAGCGCCAGTGCAAGACCTCCTATCGAAATACCCGCAATGATGGCCGTCAAATTGACGTCAAACAACACCAGCACCTGCACCAGCGCCCCTATAACAATCACCACCACACTTATCTGGCGGATCAATGGAAGCGCCTGATCATCCATCTTGCTCTCCGTCCGCGAAGCGAGCTTCTGTACGTACGCAAATACAATGTCTAAAAGGCGATAGAGGAGCAGCGCGATGAGGAGAATCTTCGCCAGCTCAAGAGTCGTGATCAGTACAGAGCTCAGCCCAATGGGCAATAACAGCAGGGCTACGCCGTAGCGGTTGAGCAAGACCAGTGTCAACAAGCTGAGCACGCGCGCCGCCTTGCGAAACCGAAGGGGGAAATCCACCTCCGACCGAAACCCCTTATGGGCCAGATAGATGACTAAACGCCGAAATACTGCCTTCAAAATAAAGTACAGCACCCATGACAAGAGGAGCATCGTCGCCATGCCCAGATACTGCCATACCGCAAGCCCAAGAATGCGCTGCTCCCCAAACACCGAAAACATGCGCATCAACACATCCGCCCCAAAGGGATACAGCTCACTATACGCCTCGTCGATGTAACTATAGCTCTCGGGAGAGTAATACCAGTACCGACCGATCTTTTCGACGTACACTTGTGGCATGCGCACTGGAAAAATTACGTACATGGCACGCCCTGTCGACGTATCCCGATATGCACTGTCATTGGGTATGCGATGTACGGGCACGTACATACCCATCCCATCCCAAACGCGTTTGAGCTTGATGGCCAGCTCCACCCCCCGACTGCTATCCACGCCGTAAAAGGAAAGCGCTGCCCAATCCGGTCGATAGCTCTCAGGCTGTAAGTAATGCAGATGATTGTTGACGCACTGTCGGGGTGTCTGCGCAGGCTGCTGTGCCAACACCCAATCCACAACGCAGATAAACACAAAGAGCATCCCAATCCATCGCACACCACAACACCGTCTACCCCATCGATTTTGCCGCATCACAGCCCGTATTGATTTCACCGCTTACTCTCCCTGCAACTGATCGAGAATCTCGTTGAGGTGTTCGACATTGCGAAACGGGATGAGGATCTTTCCCCCTCCCTTTGCGTTGAGCTGAAACTGTACGCGCGTCCCCAGGCGCTCCGAGAGCATCTGTTGTACCGCTTGCCAGTGGACCGATGCTTGTCCGCTATCTTCATTGTGTGTGTTCTTTTTGGGGCCTTTCTTCTTTTCTGTTGAGGCGAGCTTTTCGAGCTCTCGTACTGAGAGGTGGTCTTGCAGACACCGTTCGTACAATCGCGATCGGTGTAGTGGATCTTTGATGCCGGCCAACACGCGGGCATGGCCCATGGAGAGCTCGCCTTGTGCCACACTCCACTGAATTTCGGGTGGCAACTGGAGCAGTCGCAAGTAATTGGTAATGGTGCTGCGCTTTTTCCCTATGCGTGCGGAGAGTTGTTCTTGAGTATAGCCGTGCTCGTCAATCAGTTGGCGATACGCCAGGGCTATTTCAATCGGATTGAGATCTTCGCGCTGGATATTTTCGATCAAGGCGAGCTCCAGATCATCGATTTGCTCTTCCTTATCTATGACAAAAGCCGGTATTTTCTCCAGCCCTGCAAGGCGCGCCGCGCGCACACGTCGCTCCCCTGCGATGAGTTGATAGCCCCTGGCACCGTCGATTTTCTTAACCGTGATCGGTTGAATGACGCCATAGGTCTTTATCGATGCTGCGAGCTCTGCGAGTTCCTCCTCACTAAAGTGCCTTCTCGGTTGTTCGGGATTGGTGCGAATAGCACTCAATGCGACAAATACAATACCTGCCCCATCGCCTTGCTGTTTGACCTCGCTTTGACGGTCTTCTTGCTGGCCGAGTTTTTCAAAAATGGCCTCAAGGCCTTTGCCGAGTTGCTTTTTCTTAGTTGCCATATTTCTTCAGCATATAAAATGGTACAAGGGATATCATTGAGATACCATTGAAGTCGAAGGAACGGGATTTCTCCGAAGAAATTCTCCCGCCAGCTGTAAAAAATTATCGCTCCCCCTACAGGCGGCGTCGTACATAAGCACGGGCTGTCCCAGCGATGGTGCCTCCGTGATCTTCGAGTTGCGATATATCACGGTTTCATACACGTACTCCTTCACTCCACTTCGTATCTTCTCCGATATCATCTTCGCCAATCGCAGGCGCTTATCGTACATCGACAACAGTACGCCATCCACTTCCAGGTGCGGATTATACGCATTGCGAATAATCTCTATGGTGTGAAAGAGCTTTGAAAGACCCTCTAAGGCAAATATTTCACACTGTATGGGGATAAGCACTCGGTCTGCAGCAGTCAGCGCATTGACCGTGAGGATGCCCAACGAAGGCGAACAGTCAATAAAGATATAGTCGTAGCGATCACGGACATCTTCCAACAGCTGCACCAATCGATATTCGCGCTCCTCCACATCCGGTAGCTCAATCTCCGCACCTACCAAGTCAATATGCGATGGGGCGAGGTCTAAATTCGGCGTTTCGGTCGAGCAGATAATATCGGTGAGCCGTTTTTGGCCGCTAATACACCGATAAATATTGGCTTCTGCCGATGGTGCGACACCGAGACCCGTAGTGGCATTGGCCTGAGGATCTAAGTCGATGAGCAAGACGCGGTATTCCAAGATGGCAAGCGCCGCACTCAAGTTGATGGCGGTCGTCGTCTTGCCTACGCCGCCCTTTTGATTGGCTATGGCTGTAATGTGCCCCATACACTATACTTCAATGCTCTGACCGATGGACAACAACACCAATTCGAGCCCTCGCTCTTGAAAATAGGCCTTCGCCCTGTCGTGGTCGATCTTAATCGGGGGAAAAGTGTCGTAGTGGTACCCCATGACGCGCTTACACTGCACAAACTCCGCAGCTAAGGCCGCATCCTCATAACCCATCGTAAAGTAGTCTCCAATCGGCAAGATGGCCAAATCGAGCGGAGGACACATCTGGGGTATGAGCTTCATATCGAGCGTAAGAGCCGTGTCGCCCGCTATGTAAATACACCCTTCCTCATTCCAGAGGACAAAGCCCACTGGATTGCCCCCTTGCACACCATCGTGAAAGACACTGGAGTGATGGGCCGTGACGAGTTTTAAGGTGCCAAAATCAAATTTGGCCTTGCCGCCCGTATTCATACCTATCGCATCGATACCCCTATTGCCGAAGTAGGTGGCTATTTCAAACACGGCGATGAGCTTCGTCCCCTCCACAGCTACCTCTTGCACATCGGCCACGTGATCCATGTGCGCGTGAGTGATAAGGATAAAATCCGGCTTCAAACCCTTGATGTCTATGCTCGAAGCTGCCGGATTGGACTTGATAAAGGGGTCGACGACGATGCGCTTGCCTTGCGTCTCAATGAGTAGCGATGCATGTCCCAAATACGTGATTTTCATGACGAGCGATTTTAATACGTTCTTTACGCAAAGTTAGGGATTTTTGATGCCTTCCCCCACAGAGCAAACAATCCATCCACCATTTTATTTTACATAAAATGTCAACATCGTCGCATGAATGCACAAAGGCTCAATCTCCGCGGTGATTTACTCCCACCATCGTTTTATACCAGTGAAGACGTCGTCCAATTAGCCCAAGCACTCATCGGCAAGGTGATCGTGAGCCTCGTCGACGGCAAATACTGCTCCGGACGCATCGTAGAGACAGAGGCCTATCGTGCCCCCGAAGACAAAGCCTGCCACGCGTGGAACAACCGCCGCACCCATCGCACCGCGACCATGTTTGAAGCGGGCGGCGTAGCATATATCTACCTCTGCTACGGCATCCACCACCTCTTCAATGTCGTCACAGGTCCCAAAGACAAGGCGCACGCCGTCCTCGTCCGCGCCATCGAGCCGCTCGACAATATTCCCCTCATGCTCCAGCGGCGCAACATGCGCAGCTTGCACCCAAACTTGACCAACGGCCCCGGCAAATGGACCCAAGCCCTCGGCATCACAACAGCCCTCAACGGTATAAAATTGTACACACCTGACGCACCCATCCAACTGCGCGACGACGGTTATACAGTAGCCAAAGATGAGCTACTCACCGGGCCACGCATCGGCGTCGATTACGCCGGCGAATGGGCCAAGGTGCCCTGGAGATTTCGACTGGCTCAGAACGCCTATATTGGACCGTAAATACCATCACATCAAACACCTCGTAGGATGAGAATTCGATTTTGCGGTGCTGCTCAATTTGTGACGGGTTCCTGCCACCTCATCGAGCTCGACGACGGAACCAAAATCCTGCTCGATTGCGGACTCTTTCAAGGCAAGGGGCGCGACATCTGGGACTGGAACAACGAGTGGCTCTTCGACCCCTCCGAAATCGATGCCGTCATCCTAAGTCACGCCCACTTAGACCACACCGGCAGACTTCCTCAACTCGTCAAAGACGGCTTTAAAGGCCCCATCTATGCCACACACGCCACGCGCAGCCTCACCCACATCCTCCTCCTCGACAGCGCACACATCCAGGAAGACGACGTACGCCATTTCAACAAGCTCCACGCCGATGCCATCCACTCCGGCAAGCGCAACAAGCGCGTGCCCCTCTACACCGCCGCCGACATAGGCCCCACCATGCAACAGTTTATCACCACAGGATACGACCAATGGTGCAACATCAAGCCGCACATCCGCTTTCTCTTTCGAGATGCCGGCCATCTCCTCGGCAGCGCAAGCGTCGTGGTCGAGATTCAGGAAGGCGGCAAAACCCTCCGCATCGGATATACCGGCGACATCGGTAGGTACAATCGCCCCATCTTGCGCGACCCCCAGCCCATGCCCAAAGTGGATTACCTCATCGCCGAATCCACCTATGGCGACCGTCGCCATCCCGTCCAAATGGACCAAAAAAACCAACTGCTCGAAATCATCCACCAAACTTGTGTGCGCGATAAAGGCAAACTCCTCATTCCGGCTTTTAGCATCGGCCGCACCCAAGAAATTGTCTACTTGCTCGACCAGCTTTACAACGAAGATCGACTGCCCCGCATACCCGTATATGTCGACAGCCCACTGGCCATCAATGCCACGGCCATCTACGGCAACCATCCCGAGTGCTACGACCGCGAACTGGCCGAATACCTCCTGACCGACGACGACCCCTTCGGCTTCAATACACTGCGATACATACGCCGCGCCGAGGAATCCAAAAAGCTCAATAGCTACAAAGGCCCATGCGTCATCATCAGCGCAGCGGGAATGGCCCAGGCAGGCCGCATACGCCATCACCTCTACCACCACATCGAAGATCCCACTACTACGGTGCTCATCGTAGGCTATTGCGCCCCCGGCACCCTCGGCCGCCAACTCATCGAAGGCCAACAAGTCGTCCAAATTTTCGACGCGTATAAAACCGTGCGCGCTCGCGTCAAAGTCATGGAAGCCTTCTCCGCCCACGGCGACTACCTCGACATGCTCCACTTCCTAAGACACCTGCGACAGTCCACCAAAACACTCTTTCTCGTCCACGGCGAACCCGATGCCATGCACGCCTATCGTCAAAAACTCCTCTCCTTCGGATTCGATGATGTTAAAATTCCTTTAAAAGGGCAATATTACAACATCCATTAATCGTTTTGCCCCTGTACACATTACGAACAAATGTGTAAAAACATTTCACCATGAAAAAATGCCTCGCTCTGCTCCTCTGGATCGCACTACTAATGGGCTCGTGCATACCACCCAATGCGGTTGAAATCGAAGATACCGTCGACAGCGAATGGGCTATTCCACTGTTTCACATCTCCACAAGCCTCGACTCTCTCTTCGAGAAATATGGCACAACCCCATACGTCGACATCTATCCCGATGGCCTCATCGCCTTCATCTATCAGGGAGATATCTTGAAAGTGCACAGCGAAGAAATCTTCAAACCCATCGGTGTGCTAACCATTCCCATTACACCTGGTCGCGATACGTTGCCCCTGCCCATCGACGACCAGATCATCACGCGTGGACACATCAAGGGAGATACGATGATTGCACAATTAGTAGCCCATGCTACAGATACCGTGCATTACCGCATTCGCATCCCTTCGATGTACGATGCCGACGGCAACGTATTCGTCATGGAGGGCACATGCCTGCCCCAGCAAGATGTAGTCGTCAAAAAGTCCATGGCCGGCTACACCTTCGAATTCCTCAACGGCAACTCCTTCGAAATCGAAATGACCGCAACCACGCCCGATAACAACCCCACAATAGGCCTTGTGTATTTGAGCTTCACCGATTTGCGATTCTCCTACCTCGAGGGCTATTTCGCCAAAAACACCTTCGAACTGCCTCTCGACACCATCGACATATTGGTCTTCCAACAACAAAAAGAGGGAAAGATATACTTCGACGACCCCCGCATACGCGTCACAGCCTTTAACTCCTTCGGCTTCCCCGCCGCCGCCGAAATCCAACAACTCTTCGTCATCGACAAAGACGGCAACAAAATACCCTTGCAAAGCCCCCTCATCAGTCAAGGGGTAGAGGTCAATTACCCCTCACTCGACGAAATAGGGCAAGTGAAGGAAACCCACTTCAACTTTTCAAAAGCCAACAGCAACATCGACGTCATCTTCAACGCCAATCCCATCCAGCTGGTCTACGACTTTCTCGGCGTCGGCAATCCCGACACCTCCGATCGAAGCATAGGATTCGCCACCGATAGCAGCTTCATGCGCATCCAAGTGACCGTCGAATTGCCCCTCGACGGCTGGGTCGACCGATTCGTCATGACCAGCACCTCCGATCTCGACAGCTTTAGGTTTGACATACCCACCGATAGCGCCTTGCTCAAACTCTTCGTCAACAACGGACTGCCCACAGCCCTCGATCTCCAAGTGTATTTCTACCAAAACAATACCATCATCGACTCCCTACCCACTTCCAATCCCATCACCGTAGAGAGTGCTCAAGTTGACGATCAGGGCCGCGTCATCGCACCCCGCAAGAGCGAAATACTCATCCCCATCAGCCGCAGCTGGACAGACATGCTCCCAACAGCAGACAAGGCCAGAGCCGTATTGCGCATCTCTACAGATCGCGCCCCCACCACCACCGTGCGCGTCACCAAAGACCAGTTCGTCGAAGTGTCCGCAGGTATAAAATTGATCGTCCAATAGAATCCAAAAATCCCTCGAACCATGTCGTACACCAAATCGATAAAAAAAGTCGCAAACCTCACCAATCACCTCCATGCTCTTTGCCGTATGAAATGGTGGATGATCTTGCTCTTCATGGGTTCGCTAACCGTACTGCCCGCCCAAGATCTCCAATTTTTCGCACTCCGCGATATTTGGCAACTCCAACAGCTCCAGCCCGCCTATATGCCCAATAAGAAAATCACTGTGGGCATCGTGGGGCTCCAGTTTGAAACCAAACGCCGAGGTCTACCGTGGAGCGGTGTATTTCGCACAAGTCGTGATACGCTCTATATCAACCCCAGTCGCGGCATTCAAAACGCTGCACTCGAAAACTATTACGCGATCAATGTCGATGTCCCGACGTTTTTCGCCGCCGTACGATTCGATCCGCTGTGGTCTTTCAGCATTTCCTATCGCTTGCGCTCTTATTACGAGGTGATCATCCCGCGCGACGTGTTTCGCCTGTTGCTCTACGGCAACGGCCAACTCATCAACGAAAAACTCTACATCGGTCTCGGCAGCCACTTCATGAACTTTAGAGAGTTGGGCCTCGGCGTCGCTCGACAGTGGAACGATTGGAAGTTTGGCGCACGAGTCTCGCTGCTCACAGGCAAGTTCCTCCTGTACACCCCCCGACGCGAGCTCTACTTTACAACCCACGACGAGTGGTACCAGTGGACCGTAGAAAGCAACTACCGCCTTATGAGCTCCAATGTCGTGCCCGAGGCCGTCAACACGACCTTACAATTCTTAACCGGAGGACTGGTACCTAGCTTCCGCAATATCGGTGCCAGCATCTCTCTCGGCGCCACCTATCGCTGGAGAGACATCCTCGACTTGCACGCCTCCGTCACCGACATCGGCTTTATCCGTTGGGGCTCCTCCAACAGCATGCAATTGAGCATCACTGGTACTTCCACCTTTACGGGATTTCAAGATTTTATCAACCTGGACAGCTTGACCCTCAGCGATACCACGTTCACTAATCTCATCGACACCACCAAACGCTTCTTTGAAGAGCTGGATTACGCCGTCGACTACAAGTTTCGAACCTCCTTGCCCTGGTCGCTCGTATTGGGAGCAGATTATCAGCTCAACCGCCATTTTCGCACCGGCATGGTCTACCGCTTCGCCCATGGAAAACTCCTTTCTGATCACCAACTCATAATTTACCTCTCCGCCCATCCGTGGAAGTTTTTCCAATTGGGGACCAGCTTCAACGTCCAATCGGGAAGCCAACAACTGGGATTTTACAGCTCCCTAAAACTCGCTTTCCTGAAGGCCTACATTTCATTAAATCGCGTATACAAATTATCCGGCACATCGACCGGGTACTTTAACTTCAGTGCTGGCGTCAACCTCAGTATTGGAGCTCTGTCGCGGCGATCAAAATAAGCCGTTGGCATCGTCGCCTCTCTTAAGTGCAGAATAGTTTCTAACTTTACGCCCTGCAAAACAGGGGAAGTTCGATGTCAAAGGTCTTGCTAATCATCCTGGACGGATGGGGTATTGGGCCTGATCCGAAGCGCTCGGCAATTGCCAAGGCCAAGACCCCAGTAATGGACAATGCCCTTGCCACCTTTCCAAACTGTACCCTCATCACCCACGGCAATAGCGTGGGTCTGCCCGAAGGGCAAATGGGTAACTCAGAAGTAGGACACCTCACCATCGGTGCAGGTAGAGTAGTCTGGCAAGATCTCGAAAAAATCAACCGCAGCATTGCCAGCGGACAACTCGAGCAAAACCCCCTCATCGACAATCTCATCGATTACAGCCGACACAACCAACACCCCATCCACCTCTTGGGTCTGGTCTCCGACGGCGGTGTGCATTCACACATCGATCACCTCTTCGCCCTCATCGACATACTCCATAAAAAAGGAGCCGGTCCTATTTACATCCACGCCTTTACCGACGGCAGAGATACCGACCCCCACAGTGCCGTCGACTACATCCAAGAGCTGCTCAATCACATCCAACCCCACTCCAATGTCCGCCTGGCGACCATTGTGGGCAGATACTACGCCATGGATCGCGACCGCCGATGGCAACGCACCGCCGTAGCCTACAACGCCTTAGTACACGGCAAAGGCTCCTTAGCCCACGATGCCATCGAAGCCATCCTAAATTCGTACAATCAAGGCATCACCGACGAATTCATCAAGCCCATCATCCTGAGTGATGCAGAGGGAAACCCTCTCCCCCGCATCCGCCCTGGCGACGCCGTCGTATTTTTCAACTTCCGCACCGATCGCCTCCGCCAGCTCCTACGAGCCCTCACACAAGAAGACTTCCCTCAATACCAAATGTCTAAGCTACCGCTGTACACCATCACCATGACCGAATACGATCCCCACTTTAAAGACGTCTATCCCCTATTCAAGCGTGAAATCGTACAACAGACCCTCGGCGAAATCATCGCCCAGCACAACCTAAAACAATTGCGCATTGCCGAAACCGAAAAATACCCCCACGTCACGTACTTCTTCTCGGGATGGAGAGAAGAGCCCTTCGAAAACGAAAAGCGCATACTCATTCCTTCACCAAAGGTGCCCACCTACGACCTCCAACCCGAAATGAGCGCCAACGAAGTGACCCACCGGCTCATCGAAGAAATCGAACAGTCCCAACCTCATTTTATATGCCTCAATTACGCCAACCCCGACATGGTCGGCCACACCGGTGTGTTCAAGGCAGTGGTCAAAGCCATACAGGCTGTCGACGGCGCACTCGGATTGCTCATTCCGCTGGCACGTCTCCACGGCTATTCCATACTCATCACCGCCGACCACGGCAATGCCGACTATATGATCAACGACGACGGCAGCCCCAACACCGCACACACCAAAAACCCCGTCCCCTGCATCCTCATCGATCCGAAATACAAAAGGCCGCGTACCGATAGCGGCTACCTCTACGACATCGCCCCTACCGTGTTACAGCTACTCCAACTGCCCATACCTGAAGTCATGATGGGCAAGCCGCTCTTCATCCAATAGGCTATGATGCTCATCCCAAAGGGCGCTCTGGTCAATGCCATCACCGTCACGGTAGGGTCGAGCATAGGCCTCCTCCTACACGAATCCATCCCCCACGACTATCAAACGAGCTTGCTCGCTACCGTGGGGCTGGCTGTACTCATCATGGGCGTCCAAATGACGATCCACAATATCGACGCCAAAGGTTGGATAATCCTCATTATGGGGCTCCTCATAGGCCTGCTCATCGGCAACGGCCTCGACGTGCGCACCCACTTCCTCCATTTGGCCGATGCCCTCAAGCACATCGGCATCAGCCAGGACCCTCGATTTAGTGAGGGCCTCTTAGCCGCTTTCGTCATCTTTTGCGTGGGAGCCATGACGCTGATGGGATCCCTCGAAGAAGGCCTGACGGGCAATCGCTCCTTGATCTACGCCAAAGCCACCCTCGACGGCTTTACTTCCGTAGCCTTAGCAGCCAGTTACGGCGCAGGCGTCCTCTTCGCTGCCCTACCACTATTGCTCTTCCAGTCGACGATTACCCACAGCGCATCCCTCCTGCGCCGGTTTCTCGACCAAGCTACGCTCCCGTGGATATCGGCCACCGGCGGCCTGCTCATCGCCGGCATAGGATTGGAAATGCTCCGCGCCGCCGAGCTCCCCATCGAAAACCTCTTGCCCGCCTTGATCACCGTGCCCCTCCTCGCCCGCCTGCGCAAGTTGCTGTAGCTGTCACGACACTTTTGCCTTCTCTTTAATACCCCTACAGCTATTCAACCCACAGCCTCAATAAAAAGCTCAATAAAAAGAAAAAGGGGCACTTGCGCGCCCCTACACACTATGAATGCTTGGTCAAAAGTAGGCTTTACTTCTTCCGACCGCCCTTGAGCTGCTCTTGAAGGGCTTTGAGCTCATCCCATTTGCCCTCGGCAGCCAACGCAGCCTGCTCCGGCCACGTCGTCGGATCGTGCATCTTATAGCGCGAACCCGCTTGAAGGAGTATCTCGCGAATCTTTTCAGGATCGGTATTGGCCAAATCGCGATAGGTACGGATCCCCGCTTCTTGAAGTATTTGCGAGATCTTCGGCCCAATACCCTCGATCTTCCTCAGATCATCTACTTCCGCGCTCTCCTCCGACGCTGCAGCCTTTTCGCCGGCGCTTTCCTCTATAACCTCCTGCGCGTCCTTTTCTTCTTTGCTCTCTTCTTGTTTGCCTTCCTCCTGCTCGGATTCAACACTTGCGGGCTCTTCTTCTACGAGCTTTTTCTTAATGTCTTCAAACACACCGAGCTCACCCAGTACCGTCGTCTCTTTCTTCTGCTGTTTGAGCACCTTTTCAACCTCCTTGCGCTCCTGCTCGGCTGCCTCTCCCAGCTCTTCCTTCTTCTTATCTTCCCAATAGCGCAGGTGGGATAAGATGATCCTTCGATTTTCTCGGTTGAACTCGATGACTTTTACAGGGATGGTTTCACCCTCTTCGGGATAGCTCTTATCCTCTTTGCGCAAGTGATTTTGCGGAACAAATCCCTCTACTCCATAGGGCAGCTGGACAACAGCTCCATTGCGCTCCATGCGCAGGATTGTAGCCTCATGACTTGTGCCCTCTGCAAAGACCTCTTCAAAGGTATCCCATGGATTTTCCGTCAATTGCTTGTGACCAAGGATGAGCTTGCGCCGCTCTTTATCGATCTCCAGTACGATGACATCGAGCTCATCGCCGACGTTGACGTACTCCGACGGATGGTGAAATCGCTTAATCCACGAAAGATCGTTGACGTGTACACTGCCAATGATGCCTTCTTCGAGCTCGACAATGACATTATACGGAGTTAGATTGATGACCTTGCCCTTGTGGACACTGCCGACGGGATATTTTTCGTCGACCTTATTCCAAGGATCCTCGGTCAACTGTTTTATACTCAGCGACATCCTGCGATCTTCCCTGTTGATGGCGATGATCTTGGCCTCCACTTCCTGTCCTTTCTGGAAGTACTCCCGGGCATTGATGGGCTTGTTGCTCCACGATACTTCCGACAGGTGAATCAAGCCCTCTACGCCGGGCTGAACTTCAATGAAGGCTCCGTAATCCTCGATTTTGACCACTTTGCCCTTGACGATCTTGCCCTCCTTGTAGTCTTCAGGCAACAAATCCCACGGATGCGGCTGCAACTGCTTCAAGCCGAGGGAAATGCGCTTCTTCTCCTCGTCGTAGTCGAGCACTACGACATTGAGCTTCTGGTTGAGCTCGAGCACTTCCGATGGATGCGAAATGCGCACCCACGAAATGTCCGTCTTGTACAACAAGCCGTCGACGCCGCCGAGATCCAAAAACGCGCCAAAATCGGTAATATTCTTGACCGTACCTTCCAGGACTTGTCCAATCTCCAACTCGCGAATGATCTTCTCCCGCTGCTCCGCAAGCTCGGACTCGATGATCGCCTTGTGCGAAACTACGGCGTTGAAGATCGCCTCGTTGATCTTTACTACCTTAAACTCCATCGTCTTGCCCACATACGAATCGTAATCGATGATGGGCTTGACGTCGATCTGCGAGCCCGGCAAAAAGGTCTCCAATCCGCCAACGTCGACGATCAATCCACCCTTCGTCTTGCTGATGATCTTGCCGCGAATGATCTCACCCGTCTCATAGGCGCGCTTGATCATCTCCCACGCCTTGATCAATCGAGCTTTCCTCCTCGACAAAATCAACCGCCCTTTGGGATCCTCCAACCGCTCAATGTACACATCTACCTCATCGCCGGGCTTCAAATCCGGCATGTCGTCAAACTCCGACAGCGGAACCAATCCATTCGACTTGTAATTGATGTCGACAATGGCATGGCTCTTCGTCAATCCCAGAATCTTCCCCTTGACGACGTCGCCCTCCGAAAAGGTCCGTATCGTCTGGGTGTACTTCTCTAAAAGGGCCTGCTTCTCCTCCTCACTGTACGGAAGCTGATAGTCGTTGCCAATGCTCCAATCAAAATCCTCCTCCACTACACCCACCTCCGAGGAAGATTCCGAATTCTCTGTGGTAGATCCCTCCGTGCCCTGAGGCATCATCGACGATGCATCGGGGGTTTCCTCCGGACGAATGTTTTGATCTTCTATCATGTATCCAACACATTTTGTATGCTCGCCTGTGCAAGCAGGGTTAACACCATTTTAGGCGCGCAAAGATAATGCTTTTTTCACTAAATCCATGCGATTAGCACACTCATTTTCACACTTTTAGATTTTATTCCGACGCCCACCCATCCACCCAATGCCGCCCACAGCTCACCAGCCACCTCTTTCATCGGTATAAAATCGCCGTCCAAACGACCACACGCCTCCACCACAAGGCAAACAGTCACATAGCAGCCTAAGTATCACGATTTTATACCTCAAATGAATAAAAACGGAAAAAGTCATCACCCCCAAACAGGCTATGCCTTAATCGAGCAACATGATTTTATCCGTATGATGGCCAAACCGAGAATAGAGGGAGTAGAAAAACACCGAGCCGTGTGCTTCCAGGTCTTTGCGCTTCAATCGAAGGAATTGCTCGCCCGCCTCAAAGGCGCGTTGCACTGCCAAAATGCGCTTGCCCGTCGCGTTGAAGACTTCTAGGCGCACGACATCGGACTCGGGTAAGTACAGCCTGATATAGCCCTCGTCGAGCATGGGGTTGGGCTGAAATGGATACACTGCAAAGCGCCCGGGCTCGACCGATTGATGCTGCAGTCGAAGTTGTTTCAACTCTCCCGAGGCGGTGACGACCTCCGCTACCCCTGAGACAAATGGCTGTGCATCGACAGAGGGAGAGGCCTCTTCAAAGGCAAAGGCAAATACTACTTCGTCAACCTCCGATCGCGTGTCCGTCCATAAAATGGACATCGTGCGATGGGTTTGCTTCCACTCGAGTGGTGCAAACCACACATGCGCATCGGTTGCGAGATTTTGGGGCTGATCCACGGGTCCAATGTAACGCCAACTCGAAGGAACAGACCATTGCATGCGCACCCCATGCAGTGCGCGCAGCGGAATGCCAATTTCCATGATTTTATACCCCTCTCTTGAGCGATAGATGCGATAGTGGCCTTTTGCTATCGGTGCGCGTACCTGAGCGTTTAGGAGCATCGACGACGCCGATAGATCAACGTCCCCCATGCGTACACCGCGGATATGTAGCTCTACAGTGGCTGTCGAGTCCGGATAGTGTACCTCCAGCTTACCACAGGGGATTTGCGTACCACGAGGCTGACAACCCGCAGCGTAAAACATCCATTGGCTGCGATGGGCAAAGGGATTGGTCCTGCCGAGCAAGATGTCGCGCAACTGCACCATATCTTTCGACGACAGACGAGTATCGCCGTTGAGATCCGCAGCAAAGTATTGCGCCGACCTCTCGAAAGGACGCAGGCCGAGGAGATGCAACTGCATTCTCCATAGATCCCGTACCGTTAGGCCATCGTATCTGCGCAAGCGACCATACTGCACATGTACCGTATAGCTTGATTTTGCCTTTGGTGTAAAATCGAAGGAATAATATCCGTTTGCGTCGGTCTTCACCACGCCATTGTCCACCTCATCGACCAATACCGTTGCTCCTACTATCGCGTGACCAAAGGGATCGAGCACCTTCCCTCCCAAAACTGGGGGCAAAGGTCCACCACACAAACCGTTGGCATCATTTAACACCAGTACCGTCGTGCACGAATCAATCGTATTGTTGATCGTATCGATGACATAGAGCTTGATGACAAAGGTCTTACTCTGCTGGCCCATCAATGAATCACAGGTGTACGTGCGACAAGAATCACCGAGGTTGTTCTTGTTCATCGTAACGATGAGATTGCTGTCGGGCACGCAGTTGTCCGACTTGACAACCCCAAAGTGTCTGGGGCATACCTGCACCTGCACCTGCCCCCTCTCGGTACGCTCCAATGTAGCCGTATAGGGACTACATGTCAACATCGGAGGCACCGTATCGACAATGCGAATAGACACAATCGTCGTATCGCGATTACAACACGAATCCTCATAGACAAACGTCACCAGCGTCACCCCAATGGGATACTCCCCCGATATATCCAGCGAATCCGGTGCACCAAACGGCGCATCGTGCA
>JALWKB010000127.1 GCA_026996805.1 Saprospiraceae bacterium
TCGGAAGCCTACGCGGTATTAAGCGATCCAGAGAAGCGCAAAAAATACGACCAGCTCGGTGCAGACTGGGAGAAATACGAGCAGTTTGGCGGTCAAGGAGGCTTTGACTGGTCACAATTTACAGGTGGTGGCCAAGGCGGCCGAACGTTTTACACCTTCACCACTGGTGGGGAAGGGGCCGAAGATATGTTTTCGGACTTCTTCCGCATCTTTTTCGGTGGTGGAGGAGGGTTTGATCCCTTCGAGGCCTTTCGATCGCAAAGTCGCCGCCGCACCACGGCACAAAAGGGACGCGACTACCTGGCCACGTTAAACATCGGCTTTGACGAAGCTCTTCACGGAGGCGAACACATCATCTCCGTCAACGGCAAAAAACTCAAGCTCAAAATCAAGCCCGGCGTCTATCACGGCAAAAAGCTGCGCATCAAGGGCAAGGGCGAACCCGGCATCCATGGGGGTCCGCCTGGGGATCTCATCCTCACTATCCAAATAGCCCTTCCTCCCGAATATAGGGCCCAGGGCGAAGACCTCTACAAGGATCTCTATATCGATATACCCACCGCCGTGCTCGGAGGCAAAGTACAGGTAGATATCCCCGGCGGAAAAGCACGCATCACCATACCCGCCGGTACGAGCTCGGGCAAAAAATTTCGCCTGCGCGGCAAAGGCCTCTTCCGCAAAGACGGCTCACGCGGCGACCTGTACCTCATCACCCAGATACGCGTGCCCCAACACCTCACCGACGAAGAGCGTGCCCTCTATGAAAAACTGCGCGAACTCCAAAAGTCGTACTCCCACTCGTAAGTGTGGTCTACTTCCTTCTTCGCACTAACAAATCTAAACGCTTTACAATACGCCTGCGGGATATTTCTCCGATATCCGCTTGGCTCCGCAATGATTTTTCCCTAAGTTTGCAATAAACTTTCAAGGGTATGAAATGGTGGACCACTCTCATTGCCACAGCTTTGGCTATTGGGCTAACCGCCACAACGTGTGTGGGGCAGGGGTATATGTATGCGCTATCGTCTCAAGGCACCATCAATGGGGAAGGGAGTATCTTCCGCTTTGGAATCCAACCTAATGACACTCCTCAACTGGTGTATTCCTTTCCCGTGGAGGCTCCCGGGGTATCGCCGGGATTTGTCGAGCTCGTGGTGATGCCCGATACTGCCGTATGGGGCACCACCATCTACGGAGGTCAATACGACTTGGGCGTCATCTATCGCTACCATGTGCCGACCAAACAATACACGGTCATGCATCACTTCAACGGCGTCGACGGAGCCAATCCCTATAGTGGTCTCCTCCTTGCCCAAGATGGATATCTCTACGGAGGCACTTTCAATGGTGGCAAAGGCGATAGCGGCGTGGTCTACCGCATCAACCCCGCTGACGGCACATTTGAAAAACTATACGACTTGGGCGACTTCCAGCTCAAATCCATCTACAACCGTTTGGACCAACACAGCTCTGGGAGAATCTTCGGCACCACCCTGATCGACAAGAGGCATTTCAGTGGGGCAATTTTCAGTTTTGTGCCCGGCGATTCCGCACTGACAATTGAAGCGTATTTCAGCACCATCAACACGCGTTTTCCCGCTTCAGGGGTCACTATCGTCGGCGACACGCTCTACGGTACCACCGACAAAGGCGGTGACGAAGGGTACGGCCTCCTGTACGCATATGATATTGTCAATAAAACCTTGACGGCACTCCTACATTTCGACCAAAATACGGGAAATCGCATCAACACCCCCCTGCGCTATCACAAGGGCCTCCTCTACGGTGTGGCTCAAAGGGGCATCGATAAAGGCGTAATCTTCAGCTTCGACCCGGCAAGTCGTACCCACACCAAAGTGCTGAGCTTTCCACACGATGACATAGACATAGGCACCAATCCCGCGGGAGGTGTGCTCATCACTCCCGAAGACAAGCTCATCGGCACGACCAATCTGCGCGCTGCAAACAATCTCGGTGCGATCTTTGAACTCGACTTGCACACCAGAGATGTGCGAAAACTCGCCGACTTCGACTTTTTCACGGGTTTCGAGGTGCTCGCTACGCCCATCTTGCTCCCCGACGGCGATGTCTTATTTGCCTGTCGCAAGGGGAGCATCTACGAGTACGGTACCATCGTGCGCCTGCCCTACGCCCATGGCAGCTCAAAGCTTCAATTGGAGAAGAAGCTCAACGTCCCGACCAAGGGCGCCAATCCTCTGGGATCGCTCACTCTTGCCTCCGACGGAAAGCTCTACGGCATGTGTAGCGCCGGCGGAGACTTAAACTTAGGCACCATCTTCCGCGTAGACCCCATGACTCAAGAAGTAGAAATCCTCTTCCACTTCGACTGGATTCGCGGTGCCAATCCCTACACATCGTTTACACAAGTAGGCGATGCGCTCTATGCGCCCATCACCGGTGGTGGGGGCGACTCACTTACAGCCCCTGGAGTAGGTTGCATCATTTCCCTCGACCTGCACACTATGCAAGTGCGTAAAGAAGCAGCTTTCCCCATCGCCTTGCGCGGCCAAGCTCCCGAAGGGGCCCTGCCCGTCAGTGCCCTCATCCTCGGCAAAGACGGCATGCTCTACGGCACAGCAAAATTCGGCGGAAAAAACAATAGAGGCGCCATTTACCGCTTCAATCCGCAGACGGGCGAGCTCAAAGCGGTATTCCACTTCAACAACAACGTCTACCAACCCTTCGGCGGCCTCACCCACGGCGACGACACCTGGCTGTACGGCATAACCCGCAATGGCGGCGCCCATAAAAAAGGCGTCATCTACCGATATGACTACTCCTCCGGCCAGTTTGAAACCGTAGCCGACTTCGGCGGGTGGAATGACGCCCGTAAAGTCGAGTCCACGCCCATCTACTACAACGGCAAACTCTACGCTACCTCCCAAGAAGGCGGTCGGTACCGACTGGGCAATATCTTCCAATACGACCTCCAAAACAACAGTTTTACGAAAATCGTCGAAATGGACGGCCAAAGCGGTGCCTCTCCCCTCTGCGGAATGATACTCGGCCCAGACACCATGATGTATACCTTCACTACACGCGGAGGCGCCTACAACGGAGGCGTCGCATGGCGCTTTCATCCTGATTCCCTCACTGCGGAAAGACTGTGGGACTTTGACTATGAATTCGGCGCCATACCATTTTATACAGCTCCCGTCTGGGTAGACACCAACCGCATCACCTATGTCTTCCCAACTGAGAAAAATCCGCTACCCAATCGTCTCGGTTTGTTACCCAATCCAACGCGCCGATATGCGGTGATGACCCAGCTCGCATCCGACGGACATTATGAGGTGTCGATCTACGACCTACGCGGCCAACAAATAGCCAAACACACCCAAAGCAACAATGTACTCGACGTCTCCCAACTGCCTACTGGCACGTACTGGATTGTCGTCAAGTCACGAGAGCATCGCAAGCTATACGCTGAAATGCTCATCCGCATGCCTTAAGAGCTTACTGTGACGGCCGCAGACCAAAGCGCATGAAATAGTTGCGCCCCGGCGCACTAATGCCGGAAGAAAAGGGCCGGTAGTGGAGATCCCCTACATTTTGTACGCCAAAGCCGAAATAAGCGCGCTTGCCATGCCATTGCATCTGGATGTCCCAAACTGCCCATGCAGGGGTGCCTTCGGGTGTGGCATAGGCGAGGTTGTCTGAAGACGAGGGTGCATATTCCTCGACGGGCTTTTTGCCGTTAAACCTCCAGACCCCTTCTATGCTCCACCGTCGCTCATCACCCAATGCGCGTTGATACCGCACACCAACTCTTCCGTACAGAGGAGGTATATGGGCCATTGGCACAGTCGCATTTCCTTCGCGAGCCCTACCTTGTAGATAATCGACCGATGCAAAGCTCGTCCACTGGGGATGGCGGTATTCCATCTTGATCGATATGCCGCGCACCCTTCCGCTCTGGGCATTTTGCTGACTGACGACGCGGTATTGCTCACCTTGCACTGTCCAAAGGGTATCGCCATTGGGTAAGGCAAAGGGTCTACGCACGATGAGCTGTTG
>JALWKB010000128.1 GCA_026996805.1 Saprospiraceae bacterium
ACCTTTCAGGATTCCGTCAAGGTAGTGATGGGCGTGGGAAGCAATGAGGAGTACTTCTGGTCGCCGGGGGAGTACACCCTTGATGTGCTCTTTATGGATAAAATCGTTGCCACGGCCTATTTCTACATGGGGGAAGCCTTTGAGGAGGGGCAGGTCGAGTACGTGACGGAGGAGGACAAGAGCGACATGTCGGATATGCCCTCCATGTGGTGGCGGATGAGCTTTGAAGAAGTACTGCAGGAGTTGGATAAACTCGTCGGTCTGGAAAACGTCAAACGCCAGATACGCGAGCATGCGCAGTACTTGAGGTTTATACAACTGCGCAAAAAGCACGGTTTTAAAGAACAGGATGCCATCAACATTCACTCCGTCTTTATCGGCAACCCCGGCACGGGCAAGACGACCGTGGCGCGCATGATGGGGCTGTTGTATCACAAGATGGGATTGCTCTCCAAAGGGCACGTGTACATGGTCGACCGTGTTGATTTGGTCGGCGAGTACATCGGGCAGACCGCTCCCAAGGTCAAAAGAGCTATCGAAGAGGCCCGTGGCGGTGTGCTCTTCATCGATGAAGCCTATGCCTTGGCACGCTCCAATGACGATACAAAGGACTTTGGACGCGAGGCCATCGAAATCCTCGTCAAAGAAATGTCCAATGGCAAGGGAGACCTGGCCATCATCGTCGCGGGTTATCCCCAAGAGATGGAACACTTCCTCAATTCTAATCCCGGCTTAAAATCGAGATTCAAGTTTTTTTACGAGTTTCGAGATTTTCTTCCGCAAGAGCTGTATAAAATCGCTGATCTGGCGGCTGAGAAGATGGGCGTTCGGTTTACCCCGGCGGCGCGCAGAGAATTGCATTACATCATCCTCGAGCACTACCGCAAGCGCGACCGCAGCTTTGGCAATGCGCGATTTGTCTACGATCTGGTCGAAAAGTGTAAAATGCAACTCGCCCTCCGCCTCATGCAAATGCCCAATCCACCCACCGATAAGCGGAGTCTCTCGACCATCACCAAACACGATGTGTTGATGGTCAAGGGCAAAGAACAAAAGACTGCCCCACACATACCCATCGACGAAACGCTCCTCCAGGAAGCACTCGCTGAGCTCGACGCGCTCATCGGCATGGATGAAATCAAAAGAGAAATACACGACTTTGTCAAAATCATAAAATACCACATCCGCGTCGGCGATGACGTGTTGAGCCGCTTTTCGCTGCACACGGTCTTTGTCGGCAATCCCGGCACGGGCAAGACGACCGTGGCTCGTATACTGACGCGCATCTATAAGGCCTTGGGCATCCTCGAACGCGGGCACATGGTCGAGACCGATCGCCAGGGCCTGGTGGCGGGATATATCGGCCAGACGGCCATAAAGACGGCGCAAAAGGTCGAAGAAGCTCGTGGCGGTGTGCTCTTTATCGATGAGGCCTACGCCCTTGCCCAAAGCGATACCGTCAACGTCGATTACGGGGCAGAAGCCATCAACACCCTGGTCAAGCGCATGGAAGATATGCGCGGCCAATTTTTCCTCTTCGTCGCCGGCTACCCCGAAAACATGGAGCGCTTTCTCAAATCCAATCCCGGCTTTTCCTCCCGATTTGACAAAATCTTGAAATTTCGCGACTACATGGCCGAAGAACTCCTACAAATAGGACGCGCCATGCTCGACAGGGCAGGATATACCCTCTCCGAAGAAGCCCGCGAGGCGTTTCGCAAATACATCTTCGACCTCCACAAAAAGAAAGACAAGTTTTTCGGCAATGCTCGTATCGTCCGTGCTCTGGTCGAAAAAATCATTCGCGCTCACGATGTGCGCATCGCCAATCTCGTCGAACGCGGCACACCTGTGCCAAAGCAGAGGCGCATCTTGCCCGAGGATATAGCAGCAATCGATATCTTCGCAGAGATGAATATTCTGGATCGCGCGCGCATCGGATTTTTAAAATGATTGTTCGTCCATGAAAAACGTCATCGTCGTACGGCACGCCAAATCCTCATGGGAAAATCCCGGATTGCGCGATTTTGATCGTCCACTCAACCAGCGCGGTCATCGCGATGCGCCGCGCATGGCGGAGTACGTCGCTCAAAAAGTACCCCATATCGATCGAATCCTCACCAGTAGTGCCGTGCGCACGCGCCAGACAGCCGAATACTTCGCACGCATCTATGGCCTGCCTGAATTGCACGTCATTCCCCTCGATGCGCTATACTACAGCGATGTAGAACAGTACGAGGCACAAATGCGCATGTGCAATGACGACTGGCAGACGGTTATGCTCATCGGCCACAATCCCATCATTACGCATATCGCTAACGAGATCCAACCCGGACTGACCGCCAAAGTCCCTACCTGCGGAGTGCTATGGGGGACCGTGGATATCGATCACTGGCGCGATTTTGACTTTTCTAATGTGGTGCTCCAAGAATACGTCTATCCCAAAATGCTGCCACATCATGAATAAGACCTTGCCCCTGTTATTCGTTTTGATGGCATTTCTCGCGTGTCGAAAGCGGGATACCTATCGATTAGATCGACAGGTGTTGCAAAACGTCGTTCGGGATATCCACCTGGCAGATGTCGTCAGCCAACGGCATCCCTCCAGCTATCGCGATAGCCTTCGGCAAGCCTATTTGGAGCAAATCATGAAAATCCACGGTGTCAATAGCGAAGATGTCTTTCATGATCTCATGCTCCTCCAAAATGATTTAGAGTTGCTCGACACGCTTTATCAGGGCATCCTCCAGGAGCAAGACAGCTTGTTAAAACTCCACCGCTATGCCCTTAACTGAGCGACGCCAGGCCCGGATAAGAGAGGTTGCCGCGCGCCGCCAACTCGATGTGACGGTCGTGATCGAAAATGTCCACGATCCCCATAATGTCGGCGCTGTCATGCGCACTTGCGAAAGCGTCGGCATAGCCGAAATCCACGTCATCTACACCGATCCACGTTTGCTCAAGCGCGGCCTTCAGATCGGTAAAAAATCGAATGCAGGCGCTCGTCGGTGGATCGATCTCCACGTGTACGACGATGTCGACCACTGCTTGCGCCGTGTCAAGGAGCGCTACGGCCGCATCCTCGGCACCCATCTCGGCCAATCATCTGTACACTATTTCGATGTCGACATGACGACCCCCTTTGCCTTGCTTTTGGGTAACGAACACGAAGGCCTTACTGAAAAGGCCATGCAATACGTCGACGCCAATATCTACATACCCCAAGTGGGTATGGTGCAGAGCCTCAACATCTCTGTCTCTTGTGCGGTCATCTTGTATGAAATGTTTCGCCAGCGGTATCGCAGCGGACTGTACGAAACAAAAAACCTACGAAGCAGCGCTGCCCATGCCGAAGTGTATCGCGAATACCTCAGGCGTCATGAAGAAGGCTATACGGGCAAACGCGCCTTTGCGCATCTGATACACCGCGATGCGCTACCCATCTCCGAAAAAGATTGATCTATGTCGAGCAACAGCTTTGGGCGCCTTTTTCGCTTTACCACTTTTGGCGAATCGCATGGTAGCGCCATAGGAGTAGTCGTCGACGGCTGTCCGGCGGGTATAACCTTCGATCGCGAATTGCTCGTAAGGGAGCTCCAACGGCGCAGGCCCGGTCAGTCAGCCCTCACCACTCAGCGCGACGAACCCGATACGCCTGTCGTCCTCTCTGGAGTATATGACGGCAAGACGACGGGGGCCCCCATTGCCGTGCTCGTGCACAATCGAGACCAGCGTAGCAGCGACTACGATGCACTAAAGGAGGTCTTCCGCCCCTCTCATGCGGATTATACTTGGTGGAAGAAATACGGCATACGCGATCACCGCGGAGGCGGACGCGCCAGTGCGCGAGAGACTGTAGGACGCGTCGTCGCAGGAGCTATCGCCAAAATGGTGCTTCGGCCCTTAGGCGTGCACTTTATGAGCTACACGCGCGCTATCGGCCCAATACAAATGCCCGACGACTACACCACTTGGAGCGAAGAGGAGGTAGAGAAAAGTCCGGTGCGCTGTCCTCATCGGGAGACTTCTCAGCA
>JALWKB010000129.1 GCA_026996805.1 Saprospiraceae bacterium
GGATGTACCCCGTAAAAGACAGCGCGATAGACCTTGCCCGAAAAGTTGACTGGTGAGCCATGGGTCAGATGCCCCCCATGGGCAAGGCTAAACCCCATAATGGTATCCCCCGGCTGCAGCATCGACAAGTACACCGCCGCATTGGCCTGCGAACCCGAATGAGGTTGCACATTGGCGTATTCCGCTCCAAATAACTCCCTTGCCCTATCAATGGCGAGCTGTTCGATCTCGTCGACCACTTCACAGCCTCCGTAATACCGCTTGCCCGGATACCCTTCGGCGTACTTATTCGTAAGCACGGATCCCTGGGCCCGCATCACCGCTTCAGAAGTGTAATTTTCAGAAGCGATGAGCTCGATTTCGTCCCGCTGGCGCTCGAGCTCCTTTTGAATGAGTGCAAACACCTTGTCCTCTGGCATCTCCTCCATTTTGCCCAAAGTTACAAAATACCCGTACTATCCCCCCACGAGCACTCATCCACACCCGTTTCAACCCAAACGCGGATAACACAGATACCGCCGCGCCACCGGCCTCGCCTCGTAGTGAAAGGTCGATATCTGCGATAAGGGTTGGACACTCCCATCTTTCAGACGCAAGTAAATCTCCTGAACGGGCTGACTTTCGTAGACGCGCGTCTTTTCCTCTCCATGCCAAACAACCGCATCCAAATCCGATATTCCAACCTCTCGCATGGCCTTCGACAGCACCGACTTTTCCTCCGCACTAAGACCGCGCTTGTCAAACGCAAGCCGAAAAATGCGACGCCGTACCAGACCATCCGCTAAATACCGCAATAAGGGATCATCCGCCACAAGGGCTCTCTTCAACTCAAACTCCAAATCGACATCCGTCAACCCCGCATGCCGACAGATAATCTCCTCTTTCCCCGCCTCCTCCGCATTATTTAAGTGTATGAAATAGTGCACCTCTTGTGAAATGGGAGTATAGGCCCCATCCAATGCAAGTTCTTTAAGCCGATCCCAAAATTTTTGCAACATCACCTCCGCAGCAAGTACGGTTTTATGCAAATACACCTGCCAATACATAAAATAACGGGCGATGAGAAACTTTTCAACCGAAAACTTACCCTTCTCCTCTACGACAAGCCTGCCGTCGGCTACCGCTAAAGTCTTGATGATGCGATCCTGGCCTATAACCCCCTCCGCCACTCCTGTGTAAAAACTATCGCGTCGCAGATAATCCAACCGATCCATATCGAGCTGACTGGATATGAGTTGGGAGAGATATCTCTTGGGATAACTACCCTTGTAGAGCGCTATTGCCAAATCCAGCTCGCCATCCCACAATGTGTTGAGCGCCTCCATGTACCACAGCGAAAGCTGCTCATGCGACACGCCCTTGACCCATCGCCCCTCCAACGCATGCGAAAACGGCCCGTGACCAATATCGTGAAGGAGAATGGCCGCATAGGTGCCCATCTCTTCCTCTTCTGTGATGTCCGCTCCCTTGTCCCGTAGCTCCACGATCGCCTGCATGGTCAGATGGAGTGCTCCCAATAGGTGGTGAAATCGCGTATGCACAGCACCGGGATACACCAAATACGTCAATCCCGTCTGCTTGATATGCCGCAACCGCTGAAACCACGCATGATCAATGATGCGCAGCAACAAGCCCTCGGGAATTTTGATAAATCCATACAGCGGATCGCTAAATATTTTATACCCTCGAGGCCGCTTTAAAAATATCATAAATCGCCCATGCGTTATTCCTTTGTCCAAAGATAGTACTCCACCGACACTTTTTCAGTGTCCACAATTTTCCAACACCAACTTCGGTAAAAGCTCCTCTATGAAACGCGCGAAAATTTTATGGGCTGACGACGAAATTGACATGCTCAAACCGCAGCTCTTTTTCCTCCAAAAAAAGGGCTATGAGGTCGTCACAGTGACCAACGGGCCCGATGCCATCGAAGAAATCCGCCGCGATGAAGACATCGACATCGTCTTCCTCGACGAATCCATGCCCGGCATGACCGGCCTCGAAACCCTCGAAGAAATCAAAACCATCCGACCGCATATGCGCGTGGTCATGATCACAAAAAACGAAGCCGAAAACCTCATGGAAGAAGCCATCGGCGCCCGTATCGACGACTACCTCATCAAACCCGTCAACCCCAATCAGATCCTACTGACTCTGAAAAAAATCACCGAAAAGGGTCAACTCATCACCTCCAAAACCGTCCAGGACTATCACCAGGCCTTCCACAAAATGACCGAGCAAATCCACGCTCATCCCAACTACAGCGAGTGGCTCGACATCTACCGCGAACTCGTCAAGTGGGAACTCATGATGGAAGAATCCGACGTGCCCGAACTCCTCCAAACCCTCGCCCACCAAAAAATCGAAGCCAATATCGAGTGGAGCCGCTTCGTAGAGGCCAACTACCTCAATTGGATCCACCAATTGCCCGCCGACAACGGCCCCGATGTCATGTCCCACAATGTGTTGCTCCAAAAAATCTTCCTCCAACTCGACCCCTCACGTCCCACCATCGTACTGCTGCTCGACAACCTCCGTTACGACCAGTGGAAAGCCCTCGAACCCATTTTCTTAGAGCACTTTCGCGTAAAAAAAGAAGATTTCTTTTGCAGCATCCTGCCCACCTCGACCCAGTACAGCCGCAATGCCATCTTCGCAGGTATGCTCCCCGCCGAAATCGCCAAACACTATCCCCAATACTGGAAAGACGACTTCGAAGAAGGAGGCAAAAACGACTTCGAAGAAGAACTGCTCCACCTCTTAATCAAGCGCACCTTCCGCAAACCCATCAAAGTACAATATATCAAAATCACCAATGTCCAAAAGGCACAAGAACTCGAATCCCAGATACTCAACTACCTCCACAACGACGTTACCTTCATCGTCTACAATTTCATCGACACCCTGTCTCATGCACGCACCGAGATGGAGGTCATCAAAGAGCTGGCTTCCGACGAAAAGGCTTATCGCTCCCTCACCAGATCTTGGTTTACCCATTCTCCTCTGCGCGCTGCCCTCCTCAAAGCCCTGAAGCAGCCCATACAGCTCTTCGTCCTCACGGATCACGGTACCATACGTGTGAACAGCCCCATCAAAGTCATCGGCGACCGAAATACGACCACGAATTTGCGCTACAAAGCAGGTAAAAACCTCAGCTTCGACCGCAATGAGGTCTTCCTCATCGACAAGCCCCAGAGGGCCGGCCTCCCCTCGCCGCACCTCAGCACAAAGTACATCTTCGCCCGCGAAAACAAATTCTTCCTCTATCCCAACAACTATCACTATTACCTCAACTACTACAACAACACCTTCCAACACGGTGGCATCTCCTTAGAGGAAATGCTGTGCCCCGTCGTTGAGCTCGAAAGCATCGGCTAAATCGCCATCCATCAATCGACGAACCGCATCATCATGCACACCATCCCCTTGGGCATGGCCCCAGCGGTGGTGAGTGCCTTGCAGATATAGGCAAACGAGAATGTGAGAGGACTTACTCCAGATGAAATCGTATCGGCAAGGTAAAGCGTACGCGCACTGGCCGCCCTCGTTGCTTGCCCGGTATCCACTTGTACTGCTCTTGCATGAGCTTGACGACGCGAACAGCCTCCTCGGTGCATCCTCCGCCGAGCTCTCGCACCACTTGAATGTCGGTCACACTGCCGTCTTTTTCGACGACAAAGGAAATGACCACGGTACCTTCGATGCCGGACTCCTGCGCCAAGGGCGGATACTTGATGTTCTTGGCAATAAAGGAAAGCAGCTTGTTTTGCGAACACTGCTGGCGCTCGGCCTTGCTCGACAGGTGCTCGCATCCCGGAAACCTCGGCATCTCTTCCACAATGCGGAAGATCTTTTCCGGCGCCTTTTTCTTGGGTGGTGGAGGCGGTGGAGGTGGAGCTTCTTCCGGCTCTTCCACCACGGTCTCCTCTTCGATGGTTTGATCGACAAACTCCGGCTCTTCCTCCTCAGTCACCATTTCATCGGGCACCTCGGTGATGACAGGTGGAGGTGGAGGCGGTGGTGGAG
>JALWKB010000130.1 GCA_026996805.1 Saprospiraceae bacterium
GCAGACGGTTATGAAGAAATTGTCCCGCTCTTCATACCGCATGAACGTATAAAGACTTGATTCGACACAGGCAAATCCCGGCGCTCTGCGAAGAGCAATCAGTGCCACATCATAGACCGGAATATCGGCACAGGCGTCGTCGACAGCTTCAGACTCTTCTATAAATTGGTCCATATAGCCGGCAATGCCTCTGTCCTCCCTTGGGTCGAATTGTCGCACGGTATCCTGTTTGACTCCTCCTTCTCCCTTACCAGCTTGCTCTTCCTTGCGTTTCTTCTCCTCTTCCTCACGCTTTTTCTTCTCTTCTTCTTCCTTTTTCGTATCCTGTGGTTTTTCCTCTCGAGGTTTATCTTCCTTTGGCTTGTCGTCCTTGGGTTTGTCGTCCTTTGGCTTGTCGTCTCCGGGACGGACTCCACCCTTTTCAAAGAGTTCAAGCAAGATTTGAAGGCTCTTTTCATTGAGCCCTGCAAAATTCCTCAACCCCTTCGGCCGAAGCGTAGACGAGTCACAAGCCACATAGCCATTGTAATCATCCCAATTCCATTTTACTGTAAAGCACACGTTGTAGGTATGTACTTCTCCCGGAAGGATGTCTTGATCTTTGGCAAGGGTATAAATATATGTATGACCAAAGGGTCGTTGGTTGAGCGGACGACCCGCATGCCCTACACTTGAGGTATACGACACATCTTGTATGATCAAATGCCTATCGAAGTACGGCATATCCCATAATAGATATTTATCCGATACACCTCCGAGGTTGGATACCGTAATGTCGTAACAAATCTCATAAACGAGCGGCGAAAGCTGGTGGATCTGCACATCATCCGACTTATCCAGGGTCAGATACGGCACATCGCCACAAGCCGCATCCGAGGTATCGATTACGCCATCCAAGACAGGCGTGGTATCCGGTCCGCCCGCAGGTGCGACAATCCCGTAATCAATAGACGCGCGGTTATAGAGCCCGCCAAAGTCGCTAAGTCCCTGTTCGACAAGCGCACAATCCTCGTATCGATTATCCCCCACTGTATCACTGAGATGGAGCGTGCCGGAGACGGTTATGTAATACGTATGCGTCGCTCCCGACATGATTTGCACACTATCGGCCAGCAGCCAGCGACCAGAGGTGTCTATGCTTAATGGGATGTTTGGCGGCGGCGGTCCAAGTGGACGCTGGATTTGCAACCACCCCGATGCATTGGTGATGACAAAGTCGTCGTCGAAAAACGTACTGTCCCAAAGGGTATATCGCGCATAAAATGTCGGAATGGTCCTCCATGGCAACGAATATCGCGTGTAATTCTCCACCCGTATAGTGTAATGCGCCGCAAAGCGGTGCGTGTTGGGATCATACGAAAGGGAGTACAGCCTCTTTTCCAGGCGGATACAGGTATCGAGGGGTACGTATATGCTGCACTGCGTCGAGCAGGTGCCATCCGTTACCGTGACGGTGTGCAGCCCCGGCAAGAGATATTGCGCCCGTGGTCCGCGCTCGCCATTGGACCACTGAATGCTGAGTTCGGTCATCGAATCCACACCAAAGACCTGTACCTCGGCTTCGCCGGTCTTCCCCTCCTTACAACGTGCAGGCAACACCAAAGTAACGACGCAGTACATCGAATCGGGCTGGTCGATCCACACACTGGCCGTGTCCGAACATCCATTGGCATCTGTGACAGTCACGTAATGCCTACCCGCATTGAGTTGTACCGCCGTAAAATCGGTCTCGCCATTATCCCACAGAAAACTATACGGAGCCGTTCCTCCAATAGCCTTGACCATTGCGCTGCCGTTACTCTGTCCGTAACACTGTACAGCACTGAGCATGTTTGCGATCGCCACTAATGGCTCAATACCCGCATCGCGAAGGGTATCATTGGCACAAATGCACTGCGCAATGTTGTCATAGCTCGGATCCGAAAGGACGAACAACAATCCATAGCGCACGTCACAGGCCGGAGGAAGACTGTCGGCAAAACTATACACATCACCTACCGCCATGGGCCCGGTCAGCACATAACTCGTCAGATACGTCGTTGCTGCCCCTGTCGAATCCGCACAGTACACATCTACGACGAGCTGCTCACCAGCTTCCAGAGCTACATCCTCTAACTGCAGGCTCCCCTGAAAGTTGCGATATATGCTGCTCACGCAATACTCCACAGAGCCACCTAAGCTCACAGCAGATGCGCGTTTATCGACATAATGCGTGTTTTTACCCACAAGGGTGCGCAGTTCCGAACACGACGACATTTGGGCCGCACACGATATATCCATCGTATAACTATACACTTCAGTACGCACAAACTTGGGCTCACTACAGCTCCAGTCTGCATCACTTTCTACATCGATGGTGAAAGACGTCGTCAGTGGTGAGCTGAGATCAAAGCCGCCAGGAGGCATGGAGAGCTTCAACACCGTATTGCCAAAGGCATCTTGTCCAACACTGGTTAAACTTAAACAATTGGGCGACGAAGTACACTGGAAAGACCCGGGCACATAGACGAGTCCCGATTCGAGGATGAGGTAGACCGTATCGGTTTCGCTGGTGGTGTTTTTCTGCAGTTGTAAAAAGGAGATGCTCACTTCTTGGGTAGCCGTGCGGCAATTTTCCACCGATTGACTTGCTAAGGAGATGGAAGCGATATAGGGAGTTTCCGCTCCGTCGATGACGAGGCCACCCGTAGCTATTTGTACGTTGTCGTTCGTGGCGGGATCGCCACAGGGCCGCATGCCGCGTCCGCGAAAGACGATCGAACTGCCCGATATGAAATCGCAATCGGTGATGAAATTCAACTCCACTACAGCTGCCCGTTCATCCGGCGTTAATGCGTCGAGCGTCCCCGGCAAGCCCTTGTCCCCCACATCGGGATGATCTTCGATATCGATGTACAGTACATTTCCATTGACAGTGGGCTGTATGGGGGCTGTTGTTCCTGTATTTGCGGGATAGGTGACGTTAATCGGAGTCTGGACCGTGACCCCGGGAGGTAAGTACACCTCAATACGCGGATTATCCAGGTATGCTGCTTGTGCGCTGTTGATATTTAACAAGATGGTTTGCTCCTGACACAGCTGCATCGGTATCGGAGGCTGGGACAGTATTTCGAGCTGCACCTCACTGGGGTGGATTTCGTAGCTCATTTCGCGTTTAAGGATATAACACCTCCTCACCTCATCGACGGTCAACCCTGGCTCATAACAACGACCAAAATACAAAGTAACCTGACCATCTAAACAGCCATCTGCAAGCCCTATTACTTGCCAGTGCTTCGGATCATTGATGTAAAAGACGCGCGTACCCATTTCAATAAATCCATCCGCATTGGGATAATAAGTTGTCGTACCATCCTCAACGATATACCAATCCATCAATACACCGTTGGGATCGTCCAGATAAAGCCAGATATCTCCCTGTGTGGTGCCGTTGTACGTAGGATTGAGCATGACATCCCATAGTACCGTGTCCGTCGTGGTCTGGACATGCCCACCACCAGAGAGGTAAAGTGCCGCTCCTGCTTTTGTGATATTAAAGTAATCAGATAGTGTCGTACCACACGAGATGGAATGCTCCTCCCACTGGCTCGGCGTAAATGCATCATCTCCCATCAAGCCCATCGACTTGAGAGCCCAAAATACGGTGTCCTTGCAGATCTTCGGACGATACACAAAATCCAGGGCAGTAATCCAGTATTCGTAGGGAGCCCGCAAGGGGCCACCTCGATCTGCAAATAATTGATCTAAATTGATGAACTCAATCTTACCTGGTGATTCGATGACATTAGCATCTGGAATGGGAGTATTGCCTCCGTGATAGTGAAAGACCGCCGTACCCGGCTCATAGTAAAAATTAGAGGGCCAATTGGTAATGGTAAAACTCGTGGGAACCGCTAACTGGCGAAACTCGTTAAAGAAGTTAAAATACCCCTCTCCACTGCCGAGATACTGACGTAAATAATATCGACGCAGAAAAGTACAGCCATCTCTATTCCAATTGCCAAC
>JALWKB010000131.1 GCA_026996805.1 Saprospiraceae bacterium
GGTGGGCATGTTCTACTCGCGCAGCGTGCCTGCCATCGGTATCTTCTTGCTCTTGTTGTGGGCATGGCTTCGCCCTGCAGAGCGGGGTTGTCGATTGGGAGGGCTGCGTGGGTTTGGGGAGGTTTGGGAAGCGATGAAGCGCTATCCGGCTTTTGGATGGATGACGCTGTTGTTTTGGGTGCCCTTTGTGTCGGGCTTGTGGTCGGATGATTTGGCCACGTGGTGGAATTTTGTGCGCATCAAACTGCCCTTTTTGGCCTTGCCGGTGGCCTTTGGTGTGTTGCCGTGGAGGGATTCTATGGCAAAGGCGGTATGGTGGGCCCTGGTGTTGGGGGCGTTGAGCACTGTGCCACTGGTGCTGTGGCAGAACGGTTGGGGGTCGAGAGAGATCCTCGATGCCATAGGTCGAGGTAAGGCCATGTGGACGCCGGTCAATCACATTCGCTATAGCCTGTTGACGGCCTATGCTGCGTTGATGTCGTGGTACCTCGCGTGGACGGCTCGAAGTGGTAGAGGGCGTTGGATGGGGATAGCGAGTGGTCTGGTGTTGACGGTGTTCTTGCACTACTTGGCGGTGCGCAGTGGCATTGCCTTTTTCTATGCGATTGCACTGGGGGTGCTCCTGTATGAAATGGTGCGCGGTAGGTATCGCTGGCCAGCCATTGGGCTACTCGTGTGCATGGTGCTCGCGATGATCATCGCGGTGCAGCAAATACCCAGCTTACACAAGCGATGGGCCTACATGCGGTGGGAAATCGAACAGCTGCAAAAGGGAAGACATCCACAAGGCTCCGACAGTCAGCGTCTCCTATCGATACAAGCCGGATGGGAAATCTTTCGACAACATCCCTTCTTAGGCGTGGGCATCGGAGATGTACAAAGAGAAATCGTGCAATATTTTTCGGAACATCCCTTAGAGGGCTCGAAGAAGTGGTTGTTACCCCACAACCAATATGTCTTCAGCCTGATGACGGTCGGCATCATCGGCTTTGGCATATTCGTGGTCGTGTGGCTGTACCTCTTTTTTCACCGTTCTGCCTGGCGATACTTCCCTTCGGCCTCCATTCAAGGAGGAATGCTGCTGTCGGGCCTTGTAGAACACCCCTTTGAGGTCTCTCTCGGAGTGATGATGTATGCCTTTTTTACGCTAGTGGCATTGCGCACGCACTATTTTATCCTATCCAAGGAGACTCAATAGCGCTTGGGCAGATCTATTTTAATTAGCGGGGCAATGATGCCGATGCCGAGGTTGTACGAACTGACTTCGGGTCGTACATTGGGCTTGAAAAACGGAGTGGTGCCAAAATTGGCCCAGAGTGCGAGCCATCGGAATCCCAGTCGGAACATCAGTTCGGGTTGATAGGATGCAATCTGGAAGGATGCTTTTTCGGTCCGCTCCACCTGTTTTTGATTTTCTACGTAGTGGTAGATTGTTTGTGCTTCGGTGACAAACTTGTTGTAAAGGCCTGCACTGAGGACAACAGCGCGCTTGCGATGCTTGCTGGTGGTGATCTCTAACAAGAGGGGCACGCCGATGTGGCTAACTTTGAGCTGATTGCGTGACGTTTGGGTAAAGACATTGGGGTCGAGGAAGACCTCTTCGTCGTTGAAATCGAGGTATCCGTTGGGTTTCAGTTGATAGGTGCTGCTGCTGATATCCACCCCTGTGGTCAATGCGATGTACGGTGTGCCGAGGTGTGCTGAGGCGCGGAAAAACTCAAAGCGGAAGGTACTACCCCGCCCCTCAAAGAGCTGGTCGACGAGCTCGCCGTTTTGCAGATCGGAAAAGCTGGCGTATCCAAAGCTAAAGCCACCCCAGTTGGAGTGGATGCGCGCTTTTCTACGCCACTTGCGCTTGAGTTTTAAAGGATTGCGGGGCTCCTCGGGCTCGTACGACTCGTCGGGATATTCTATAGAATAATCGTCTTCATCCTGAAAAATTTCGATTGAATCGAGTTTTTCATCGAGCTCCTTGAGTTTTGCCTCGAGTTTTTGCTGGAGCTCTTTGAGACTTTCCTCGTCCTGAGGCCTTTCAGCTTTTACGTCGCCCTTTCCGGGGCGGGAGATGTCTATAAGGCTAACGGTGTCCATTGTGGAGTCGTTGTGGATGAAGAGTTGGACATGGGTTTCGTCGCCTCTTTGGACGACGATGAGCTTGTAATTGCCGAGCTGGATATTGGTCGTGTCGATTTCGACCAAAGTATCCTGTCCACTGGCTGTGGGTTGGATTGACACCAAAAGCCCTGCAAGCATGAAAAAGCTGATGTACCATTTCATAGTCGATAGTTTTAATAGTGATGAATGATGATCGTTTTCAAAAGCCAATGGTAATACGCACAAACCACAAAAAAGTTACAGCTGCCTGGTAGTCATCCCTCCATTATGGTGTGGATGAGGGAAAACTTCGACGGATTTGATGCGATCGGCATGGGAGCAAAGCGCATATTGAGTAGTTGTTAATAAAAGATAAGAAACATTTCATACTACATGCTGTGCGATATGCGTTTGGGATGTTGATTTTTGCCGTATGAATGCGATAAAAGTGGTAGAAGGGAAGGCATGAAAGGGGCGTATTGGTGGATAGCGCTGTGGATCGTGTCGGTGATGATCATCACATGGGACAGGATGCATGTCGATGAGGACAGCCATCTGTACGTCGCCCACTGTCAGCATGAACAGCCCGACTCTTCGGACCAGAAGAATACAGCAGACCACTGTGGGATGTGTATTTGTGTGGGTTGTCATACTTATATCGTCGTGGAACAAGACAGTGAAGAGGATTTGTCATTGACTTCTCTCCGCGAAGAAGGGATATATTGCCAAGACAGCTTTTTATACGGAAAAGATATAACAGTCAACATCTGGCGCCCGCCAGAATTTGCATAGTGCCCTATTTCCATCATGTTGTGGTTTTGCAGTGTTGAGAGTGAAGCCTCTCTTCTTGTGCGATAAGATGAGGGAGGCGTAGATTGATTAAAAAACAAAGGATAGCTATGATTGATCGCATCATTCGATTTTCGATCTACAATCGGGCGGTCATATTTGTGTTGACCTTTTTAATGGCTGTGGGTGGGGTGTACTCTTTGTTGCGCATTCCGTTGGATGCCTTGCCGGACATCACGGACAATATCGTGCAGGTGTACACCCTGAGTCCGGGTACGGCTACGGTCGATGTGGAGCGCTACATCACGGTGCCGTTGGAGTGGTCATTGCGCAATCTACCAAACATCAAAGAGATACGCTCCATATCGCGCTTTGGCCTTTCGGTTATTTCAGTGGTCTTTCCGGATCACGTCGATAAGTATTTGGCGCGGCAATTGGTGTCGCAGCAGCTGGTAGAGGCCAAGGAGATGATTCCCGAAGGGCTCGGTGTACCGCGCCTTGCGCCAATGTCGCTGGGATTAGGGGAGGTGTATCTCTACACCTTGGAAGTCGCCGATTCCGTCAAGGATCGCTATAGCTTGATGGATCTGCGCACGATACAGGACTGGGTGGTCAGGCGCCATCTATCGGGAATCGATGGTGTGGTTGAAATCAACACCATGGGAGGGTATCTCAAGCAATACGAGATTGCCGTCGACCCCATTAAGATGAAGAGCTACAATTTGAGTCTGTATGAAATCTTAGAAGCTGTAGAACAGAGCAATGCCAACATAGGGAGCGCCTACATCGAGAAGTTTAGCAATGCGTTTTACATCCGCACCGAAGGACTCTATAAGGACATTGAGGACATCGAGAATACGGTGATTGCCAATGTAGAAGGCACGCCGATACGTGTCAAGGATGTGGCTCAGGTGCGCCTTTCGCATGCTCCGCGCTATGGAGGTGTTACGAAGGATGGCGAAGAGGTTGTCGGAGGGCGTGTGCAGATGCTGATCGGCGAAAACTCCTATGCCACTGCGCGTCGTGTCCATGAGCGCGTCCAGGAGATCAACAAGATTTTGCCAGCCGGCGTACAGGTGGTGCCCTATTTGAATCGCGAAAAACTCATTGATCAGACGATTAAGACGGTGCGTAAAAACCTCATTGAAGGTGGTCTCATCGTCATCTTTGTGCTCATATTGTTTTTGGGCAATCTCCGCGCTGGCCTCATTGTGGCATCGGTCATACCGCTGTCGATGTTGTTTGCCGTGACGATGATGTATTTTACGGGAGTATCGGCCAATCTGATGAGTCTCGGTGCGATCGACTTTGGAATCATCGTCGATGGAGCTGTGATTGTTACAGAAGCGATCGTGACGCGTTTGCATCAGCGCTATCTCGTCCCACAAGTGACGACGAGTGTCGAAGAAGATATCTATGGCGCTGCGGTGCGCATTCGAAAGAGCGCCGCATTTGGCGAGCTCATCATATTGATGGTATACCTGCCGATATTGGCCTTGGTGGGCATTGAGGGGCGCATGTTTAAGCCTATGGCCTTGACTATCATGTTTGCCATCTTTGGGGCCCTTGTGCTTTCGTTGACCTATGTGCCGGCCATGAGTGCGGCGCTACTGCGCAATACCAAGGGCACGGAGTGGAGCTTTGCCGATCGCATCATGGAAGTGTTGCACCGTCACTACGACAGGGCCCTGCGTTGGGTGATGCGGTACAAGCTGGCCTTTTTGGCTGTCATCGTTGGGCTGGGCATCATTTCGTTTGAGCGCTTTCAGCGCATGGGCGGTGAGTTTATCCCCACGCTCGAAGAAGGGGATATCGCCCTACAGCACATCTTGCCCCCCGGCACCTCCCTGCAAAAGTCCCTGGAAGTGTCGATGAAGATCCAAAAGCTGCTACTGGATAGCGTGCCGGATGTGGTGAAAGTCGTGGCCAACATCGGTACGGCGGAAATCCCCACAGACCCCATGCCGGTCGAAATTGCGGATTACGTCGTCATCATGAAACCGAAGGAGGAATGGACCTACGCCGAAGACCGCATTGATCTATTTGAAAAAATCGAAGCACTCATCCACCGCAATATCAAGAACATCAGCTTAGAGTTTAGCCAGCCCGTCCAGCTGCGCTTCAACGAGATGATGAGTGGATCGAGGGCCGAGATTTCGATATTTATACGTGGGGAGGACTTCCAGACGCTCAACAAGTTGGCCCAGCGCGCAAAACAGCTCATTCAGGGCATCGAAGGTGTGGGCTCTGTGGTAGAAGAGCAAACAGTGGGACTGCCGCAGATCGTGGTACGCGTCGACCGTCAAGCCCTTGCCCTGCACGGGTTGCGTGCCGACGATGTCAACAGGACGGTACAGGCCGTCGTATCGGGTATTCCTGCAGGTGTGTTTTACGAAGGAGAGCGCTTCTTTGACCTTGTGGTGCGCTTTGACTCGCTTTACCAGAGTCGATTGGATCAGTTGAAGGATTTGTGGATTAAAAAGCCGGATGGTTCGTATATTAAATTGCGCGACGTAGCAGATGTCAAAATAGAGGAAGGACCGATGCAAGTGAGCCGCTCCGACGGAATGCGCCGCACAGTGATCGGCGTCAATACGGCGGGCAGGGATATCAAATCGGTGGTCGACGACATACGCGCACAGTTTGACCGCTACCTGCCCCTGCCCGAGGGATATTCCGTCAGCTTCGGAGGTCAGTACGAAAACTTCATTCGAGCGCGCAATCGCCTTGCCTTGGTCGTGCCCTTAGCCCTGCTGCTCATACTGGTGATGTTGTACTTTACTTTTCACTCCATTATTAAGTCGATTTTGATCTTCTTTGTCATTCCCTTGGCAGCCATAGGCGGTATTTGGTCCCTTACCTTGCGGGATATGCCCTTTAGTATCTCAGCGGGCATAGGCTTTATCGCGCTATTTGGTGTGGCGGTGCTCAATGGCATTGTGTTGATCGGTGCATTTGATCGATTGAAACGGGAAGGCGTGGGTGATCTGATGACCATCATCTATCGCGGCACACATGAGCGTCTCCGCCCCGTACTTATCACCATGTCCGTAGCATCCTTGGGTTTTCTTCCGATGGCGCTATCGACTTCACAGGGAGCAGAAGTGCAGCGACCGCTGGCTACGGTCGTCATTGGTGGGTTGATCACGGCGACTATTCTGACGCTGTTTGTCTTGCCCATACTCTACTACTACATCGAGCGCGGCTTGCAAACGCGCTGGCTGCGGTACTTCCAGCGCTTCAATGTGTTGTGGATCACAGTGGTGTCGCTCGTCGGACTGTCTGCACCGACTCGTGCTCAGCAAATGTTGACCTTGGAAGAGGCCATTCAATACACTAAGGAGCACTATCCCCTTGCGCAATACTATGACGCGCGCATCCAGGGTGCAGAGGCGTTTCGCAACATTCGCATTTCGCTGGGCAATACGGAGGTCTTTGCTGATGGTGAAGGATTGTGGAGAGATAGTCCGGAGCGACGGTGGCAATACGCGGTACAACAGCAGATTCCCGTGCCGTCGAAGACCAAAGCAATCAAAGGCCTGTGGAATGCACGGGGTGAAGCGCTTCAAGTGGAGAAGGGCATGCGCCTGGCCCAACTCGAGTATCGCGTGCGCGAGGTGTACTTCCGACTTCAAAATGAAGTGCTCAAGCAGGCCGAGCGTCAACGCTGGCTTGCCTATACCGAAGAGGTGCTCGACATAGCTCGGACAGCTGTTGCGCAAGGGGCATTGTCGCGCATAACGCTCAATGCCCTTGAGCTTAAACGCGTCACTCTCGTCAATCAAATCCAGGCCGGACAGGCCAATATCCGCTCGCTCGAGTACGAGCTACGCCAGCTGACCGGGCAGCCCCAAGCGACCGTCGATACACAATTGTACGTCCTACCCCCGCCGCTACAAGTGCCACAAACCGCTTATCGCGTGCAGCTCGTACAAGCGCAGTCTAAGATTGCCGATGCAGAAATCCAACTGGCCAAGAGTCAGCGCCTGCCCGATTTGCGTTTGCAATACGGAGCGGAATACTTGCGAGAGCTCGGCTGGTTTGGTACGGCGGGGTTTGGTGTCAGCGCCCCCATCTTCAACACGACCTTTCGCTCGCGCATACGCCAACTCAGCGCAGAACGCAAGGCATTGGACTGGCAAATCCATATGCTCATTACCGATGCGGAAAACCTCAAACAGCAGTACCAAAACGAAATCGAACAGCTCCAACAAGCCATGCAGCGCGAGGAAGAGTGGGTGTTTGACAAACTGCGCTCCTGGACACGCGAGGCAGAAGATCAATACGAAAAAGGCATCATCGATTACCAACAGCTGTATCAAATGCGCTCCGAATACCTACAGGCGAAAATGCATTACTTCGATACCGTACTGCAGTACAATCAAAAAGTGGCAGCATTTTATCGTGACTTTAATCCATAATATCATAAAATGACTTTGAAAATGAAAACGATGCATGCAATCTTCTCGGCTACAGTACTGTGGAGTGTGCTCCTCATAGGCGGCACCTTGTTGTTGGGCTGTGATCGACCCTCCAGTGGTGAGGAGGAAAAGCCCATGCATGAACAGCACGATCACGACCACAATGGCGACCACGACCACAATGGCGATCACGATCACGACGGCGATCATGATCACGATCACGACGCCAACGGTGATCACGTTCATGGCCACCAACACGGTGAAAATGAGGTCATACAACTCACCGAAGAACAGGTGCGCAGTGGTGGTATTCGCTGGGGCAAGCCGTCGCGTCAACCCGTGGGGCGATCGGTCGATGTGACCGGTGTACTCGACTTGCCTCCTGAATCGCGCTACCTCATCAGCGCACCCATCGACGGCATTCTCTTCAAAGTGGGCAAGCACATCCCCGGAAGCACCATACGTAGGGGACAGGTCATCGCCTACATCAAAAATCCGCAAATAGCCGAATGGCAAGGCCAATACTTGGAATACCGCGCGCGCATCGACTTTTTAGAAAAGGAACTCCAGCGACTGCAGGCCCTTTACAAGACCGATCGCGGAATGTTGCGCGAGCTCCAACGCACCGAGATGGAACTCGCCAGTACGCGCTCGGCACTCCAATCCGTGCAGAAAAAACTCCAATACCTCGGCATCGACGGGCAGACAATCCAGGCGTCGAATATTCGATATTCGGTGCCCATACGCTCGGAAAAGCACGCCGAAGTCATCACGAGCCACCTCTCGGAGGGCATGCCGGTCCAGCAGGGCGATGTGCTGCTCGAAACCATATCGGATCCGCATGTGCACCTCGAACTCGATGTGCCCGAAAGCCAAATCCATCTGGTGAAGAAAGGGCAGAAAATCATCTATTCGCTGACGACAGATCCCAATAAGTACTACACCGCCGAAGTGGAACTCATCTCCAAGGGCTCCGACAGACACCGCAGAACTGTACGCGTACATGGGCATTTGACGGGCGATCGGCCCGCCATCTTTACGCGCGCTACCGTCTCGGCGCGCATCATCCTCGATGACCAAACGGCCGATGCCTTGCCCGAAGAAGCTATCGTGCGCAAAGATGAGCAGTGGTTCGTCTATTTGACCGATGGCAAACGCAAGAACGGGATGTACCATTTCATACCCGAACCCATCCGCCTTCTTCATGAAAAGCCCGGAGGCGAAGCCATCGTCTCGTTTTTCGAACCCCTCGAAGACTCGATGTACGTGGTCTTGAGTGGGAGTTTCTTCTTAAAAGTCGTCGAAAAATCGGGCGAACTCGAGCATACGCATTAAATTCGGCACGGTGTAATGCCAAGAGGAAGTGGAAGAGCGGCAAGCCATATCGCAGGAGCGTTCGCTGGTGGAGTATGTGCTTCGCTTTTGCCAGTTTTTGCGCACAAAATCCTGTCCTGTCGGTACGGCTGAAATCGTTGACCTCCTCGAAGCCCTGCGTCAGGTGCCCTTCCGCGATGAGCGACGCTTTAAGCGGGTGTTGAAGGCGCTCTTAGCTCGAGATCGACGGTGCTTTAAGCATTTCGACGAGTGGTACGACACCTTTGCCTTTTATCATGAAAAAGAACAGCAGTCGAGGCGAAGGGAACGCAGTGATCCGACAAGGGATAATCGATCTCTGTCCTTGCCATCGCATTCTTGGGAGGAGCTCAAGTCGTGGTATCGCATCGAGAGCCCGGAGGAAGAGCTGCCGGCCTATAGCCCCGTTGAAACCTGGACGCGAAAGGACTTTCGATTGCTTGACGAACAGGAGGTGCGCCGTTTGGAGCGCTTACTGCAGCGGCACGTACAGCGGTGGATACGTAGGCGGAGTCGACTGCGGAAGGCAACTAAGCGCATTACGCGTTTGGATTTGAGACGTACGGTGCGGCGTCGACTTCGGCGCGGCACTCTGGATCGCTTTGTGTTTAGCACGCCCAAGGAAAAACCCCTGCGCATCGTACTGCTCTGCGATGTCAGCCGCTCGATGGACATCTACAGCCGCTTTGTGGTGCATTTTCTCTATGCCTTTCAAGGAGCGTATGACAGGATCGAAACCTTTGTATTTAGCACCCGTCTGTACCGCATCACGGACTTGCTCAAGCAGTACCATATACGACAGGCCTTTCAACGCATCTCTGTGGAAGTGCCTCACTGGTCGGGAGGAACGGATATCGGCACATGTCTGTGGCATTTTATACGGCAATATCGCCATATCTACGTCGATAAGCGCACGGTGGTACTCATCCTCTCCGATGGCTGGGATTGTGGGGATCACGAAGCACTCGCTCGCGCCATGCAGCTGTTGCACCGATCGGCAGCAAAAATCATCTGGCTCAACCCTCTGGCGGGCAATCCCCACTTTCGTCCCGAGGTGGTCGGCATGAAAGCCGCCATGCCTTACATCGATGTATTTGCATCGGCACACAATGTGCATACGCTGATCAAAGTGTTTCGCCAAATTCCAAAGGGGCGATCAAAGAGGCAGATCGTCATCCGCTCATGAGCACTGCGCCCACCGGTCGTAATCCTCTGTAGTGTCGATATCGATGAGCACGCTCTCGGAGGGCATTTCCACCTGTCGGACGTATTGCGGATGCGATCGGACGATGTGTTTACAACCCTCGGGGTGAAAGTGCTGGAGGATGGATTGGCGGAAAAAGCGAGAAAAATACACTGGATTGCCCGTCTGGCCCCGATAGCTGGGGATGCCGATGCGCGGTTGTAGCCTTTCGACGTGTAGATGACTCAAAAAATGTCGATAATCTTCAGCGGTGAGCAGTGGCATATCCGATAGGCAGATGAGGTAACCCGTAGCGGAGGGTTGGGCATGGCGCACTCCCGTCTGGATACTGCTGGTCATACCTCGATGGTACTGCGGATTGTGCACCAGCCGCACCTGCAATCCCTTAAAGCAGGAAGAAATAGTAGCATGTTGATAGCCGGTGACGACTATGACCTCCATCACGGGTATGTCGAGGATTTGGTCGACGACGTGCCGCAGCAGTGGTTTTTCTTTCCAGGGAAGGAGGAGCTTATTGGTCTTACCCATGCGCTTGGAGCTGCCCGCGGCGAGAACAATCGCACTGATGGGGTACTTATACATTGTAAATAGGTGTGTCGCATCTTTTCAACGCCGACAGGGATGATTTATTTGGATTACTGCGCCACCACCCCGGTGGATTCCCGTGTGCTGGAAGCCATGATGCCGTATTTTGACACAATCTACGGCAATCCCTCGAGCCGATCGCATCTGTACGGTTGGCAGGTAAAAGAGGCTGTTGAAGCGGCTCAACAACGCATCGCCGACTGGCTTGGCGTCTCGCCACATGAAATCGTCTTTACCTCAGGGGCCACGGAGAGCATCAATATGGCCCTTCGCGGATATTTCTTCCGCCATAGGGAAGAAAATCCCCATTTCGTCAGCGCACCAACCGAGCACAAGGCCGTGTTGGAAACCCTTGCGGATCTGGAGCAAAGGCACGGATTGGAGGTGGATTACCTGCCGGTCGATACACAGGGCCGCGTACACCCTGAGGATGTCCTCTCCGCTATAAAGCCCAATACCCGCATGGTCATCCTCATGTGGGGCAACAACGAGACGGGTGTACTACATCCCATTGAGGCCATCGCTGAAATTTGTCGATCGCGGGGCATTGTCCTGATGAGCGATGCCACCCAGGCAGCGGGAAAGCGCCTATTGCACCCACGCGATGTGGGAGTGGACATGATGGCGCTTTCGAGTCATAAGATGTACGGTCCCAAAGGCATGGGCATCTTGTACGTACGCAGGGGCGTGGAGTTACATCCACTGATTACGGGAGGTGGACAACAAAAAGGGCGTCGGTCGGGTACCCTCAACGTGCCGGCCATTGTCGGAATGGCCAAAGCCGTCGAAATACTCGCTCAAGAAGGAGCGGAGGAGTCCCAGCGCTTGGAGCATCTGCGCAACGCCATCGAGCGCCAGCTCGTCGAACGCATAGACGGCGTGACCGTACACGGTAGAACTGCAGAACGACTCCCCCACATCAGCAATGTGGGCATTCGCGGCGTGTATTCGGAAGACCTGCTACTAGCGCTGAGCACAAAGGTCGCCCTGTCGGCAGGCTCGGCGTGCAATGCCGCAGAAGTACGGCCCTCACACGTGCTGAAAGCCATGGGACTCAGCGATGAAGAAGCCCTCTCCTCCATACGCATCAGTGTCGGCCGATTTACCACCGAAGAACAAATCAACCAGTCTGTGGAATATATCGCAGAAGCGGTGCGAACCCTTCGCACGCGGTGATTCAGTCGATAAAATCGACGTCGACCGAATACGGATAGCGCATTAAATGGTGCATGGCCTTTTCAATGGGTAGACCTTCGAAGACGACCTCATCAATAGCGCGCATGATGGGCAGGTGTAGCTTGTAATAGCGCGCGAGCTGACGCACAATTTTAAGAGTACGCACCCCTTCGGCGACCTCCGTAGTGGTGGCAAGCACCTCTTCGAGGGATTTGCCCTGAGCGATCTGGTAGCCAAGGCTGTAATTGCGACTGTCCGTACTCGTCGCAGTAGCTACGAGGTCTCCTATGCCTGCGGTGCCTAAAAAACTCTTCGCACTGGCTCCCATAGCCTTGCCGATGTAAATCATCTCGCGCAAGCCCCGCGTGATCAACAGCGCTTGGACATTTTTCCCGTAGCCCGAACCGGCCAACAAGCCCGAGCCGATGGCGATGACGTTTTTTAGCGCACCAGCCCACTCGGTACCGATGATGTCGTACGATTGGAAGACGAAAAATTGCTCTGAACTCAACAGGCGATGACCTTCTTCAAACACTTCGTCAAAGGGACTGGCCAACACCGTGGCAGCGGGTTGGCCGTCCATGATCTCTCGGGCCAGATTGGGACCACCCAAACATCCAATACGGCGAACGACCGTTTCCTCACGAATGACCTCGCTCATCGTCCGCACGTCGTGGCGACTTATCTCCTGATCAAAGATATCCTTGCCCCGCTGGAGGGGAATGTCCAGCCCCTTCGTGCCGTGAATGACAAAGTGATCAGGTGTCAGATAATCTGCAAGCGCGCGCATCATCTGACGGAAATACTGCGACGGCACGATGGGAAAGAGCAGACGACATCGCTCGGCCACTTCCGCTAATCGAGCAGTGGCGCGAATATTCGGAGATAGGGTGTACCCCAAGTGCTGATGTTCGTGATTAATGCGCTCGACTACTTCATGCCTACGCGCATAGAGCAATACATGGGCATTGTACGACAGGAGCTGCGCGATGGTCGTGCCAAACTTGCCAGCTCCAATCACACCGACAACTTCCGAAGAGGTACCTTGCGGCACTTATTCTGCCGTTTTTACTGCCTGTAGCGAAGGATGGAAGCGCAATTTTGTTTCGACCTCCTTTTCAAATTTCTTGAGCGATGGCGGTGCCGAGTGATTGTCTACTATGCGAATGTACTTGCCGCGATAGAGCACCTCGATCGTGGTACTCGGCAGATCCACGATGACGAGATTGGGGTCTTTCGGATATCGTGGAGACATGGTGTCAAAACGCAAGCGATCGATGCGCTGTACGAGCTGCTCTAACTCTTCATCGGTCAACTTGCCCTCGTACAGCCCCGCACGCTCGGTAAACTGCTTGGCATGATAGCGCATACGACCACTCAAATACACCTCAAGGTCGTATACGGGACAATAGCCAAAACAAGGCCCCTTCGAAAAAAAGAGTAAAATAGTGGTGTCGAGCCTGAGCGAATCCTCCTTTTGCGCAAGGACATTTAAAGTGTCGAGCAGCGAGTCTTGTAAGGCCTCCTCTTTGCTCTTATCTACGATTTTAGCTCCCTTTCGATGGCAGCTACCCGATGCAAGGGCAACGGCGATAAGAACTAATCCAATGCAAAAAAATCGCACAAGTGGTAACATTTCATTCGTATTAGGATTGTCAAAGATAGCAAAAAACTCTTTATCGTTCGCTCCTCCACAAGTGCAACTCTACCCGGCGATTGCGCGCTCGCCCCTCTGGAGTAGTATTGCCGGAGAGCGGTCTTGTAAAACCGTACCCGCGGCATCGCAACCGGTGTTGCAGACTACACGGCGCTCGCCGTATCAAATACGCACACACCGCTTGTGCTCGCCGATGCGATAACTCCATGTTGTACGCATAGCTGCCCACACTGTCGGTGTGTCCACTTACTTCTGCCATCAGTTGCGGATTGCGACATAAAAAGGCGGCGATGCTGTCCAGCTCAAAGTGCGAACGAGGGTCCAAGGTGGCCGAATTGTAAGCGAAGTAGAGGTTTTTCAACACAATGGGCCGTTGGCGATGCGAGGTGTCAAGCGGGATCTCCGATAGCGGAGTGAGGAAATAACGCATGGTGTAATAGCTCGAAGCGGTATCCGGCAAAGGCAACCGCACCGAATCGGAAATAAAAACATATCCCGGATAACCCACGTGGATTGCATATTGGTGGGCATAGGGCACAAAGACCCACGCTTGCCCCTCCTCATCCGTGCGCGTCGACAGGTAGGGGCGATTTTCATTCGTGAGGTACAGTGCGACCGTAGCCCCACCTAAGGGCTCATCATCGGTCGTGCGGATTATAAAGCGGATGTACGTGACGGGTTTGGGGCGCACATGACGAGGCAAGGGCGAAGTGCGGAAAATATCCGTATGGCCCACAATTTTATACAACGAAGAATCCGCTCGGTCGGAGATGAAATAGGCTTCCTGACCCGTCCAATCGACGGAGAGACAGGCGTCGTGTCCCTTCGTGTTGAAAGGCGGACCGAGGTTGATGGGGGCAGACCACGCTCCGGAGGAATCTCGGCGCGCGACGAAGATGTCGACATCTCCCATGCCGGCATGTCCATCTGAACTGAAGTACAGTGTCGAGTCGTCGGGGTGCACAAAGGGAGCAAAATCGTCTTCCGGCGTGTTGATGTGCGGCCCTAAGTTTTGGGGCTCAGACCACTTGCCGTTGGGGAGGCGAAAGCTCACCCATAGATCCTTGCCACCACGACCGCCCCTGCGGTTGGAAGCGAAGTAGAGCGCTTGGCCGTTGTGGGCAAGACAGGGATGAGACTCCCAGGCGGAGGTGTTGATCGGCGGGCCTAAATTGCGCGGCTTGCTCCATTGGCCGTCGTGCGTGCGATATGTGCTGTACAGATCACAACTCCCCATGCCTCGATGCGGAGTACACGACGAAAAGATCAACAGCTTGCCGTCGGGGGAAATGGTATAGGCGCCCTGAGTAAGGTGGACATTTGGCGGAAACAGGCGCCGAACAGCCCCCCAAGAGGAATCCTTGCGTGCGGTATAGTGCAAGTACTCTGCAGGGCCCTGACGTCGGGTGAAGTAGAGCGTTTGACGGTCGAGTCCCAGTACGGGGAACGATTCGATGCCGCGCGTGTTGATGTGCCGGGGCAAGCGGGTTGTGCGAATAGCAATTCCGACGGTGTCCGGTCTGCTGCGGAGCCAAAATTGAGCATCGCGCCGTATTTTTTGAACCCGTCGGCGAGTGGATGCAGACATCGATCGAGCGCTCTGGAGTAAATCCTTGGCGAGGGATAGAGCTTCAGCAAAGGCATTGGTATTCCAGTAGGCTTCGAGGAGCGCGTACTGCCAGGACGATGCCGCATTGGGGCAGCCGGACAAAAATTCAAGATGAGGCAGGGCCATAGCCCACTCGTTGCGCCGCAGGTACATGTCGGCGTAAAACGCATGCACCTCTTGGCAGTTAGGACAACGTGATCGGGCCTTTTGCGCTTGTCGCAATGCGCGTCGGGTGTCAGCGCGGGAAAGGTGTTGCGAGGCTTTGCGCAGGTATTTTTGAACCTTTGCGGGTGTTTGGTCGCGGCCGATGCAATCTTGTGCGGAGCCGACGGCAGGCCAGCATAAGAAGAGTATTAGTGCGGGTATGAAATGGTAGGCGAATTTGTGAAGTACGTTCATCGAAAAATGAACGACGGATAGGAGGGTGATGATATGGCAGGGCATGGAACAAGGCGTGGTTGAGTCGTTGAAGAATTCAAGGGAGACGTATAAAAAATTAGAGTCATGTGATTGTATAAAACGTTGAAAAAGAGTGCAAATATGGCCCAAGTTCAAATACTTGATAAAGTCAACAAAAAACTTTGAACCGCGTTGGAAAAAATGTGTTGGATACACTGCCTTTTGGTGGAAAAAATGTTGTAATTTTGCAATCCCTTTCGTAGAGCGAGAGGGACAATAAGCGCACCGGGATGTAGATGGGGTGTGCTTAGAAGATTTTTGAAGGGGGGAGCGAGGGGTGAGAAGAGGTTGTAGTATGGAGAGTTTGATCCTGGCTCAGGATGAACGCTAGCGGGAGGCTTAATACATGCAAGTCGAGCGGCAGCGGGTCCCGTAAGGGATGCCGGCGAG
>JALWKB010000132.1 GCA_026996805.1 Saprospiraceae bacterium
GCACTGAGTCAGGTATTTGCCACCACAGCGTATCGCATCGCAAGACGACATCGGCACGCACGAGCTCCACGTAGAGCATGCCTTCCCGACTGCGCTGGAGCTGATCCGGTGCTTTATGCTCGCGCTCGTAGAAGTGCAATAGCAGATCCGCAGGACGATCCGCATAGTACCACAGTTCGTGTTGGACAGCCCAGGGACAAGCTCGTGGCCCCTGACCCCATCCCATGGATGGGAACATTAGGAGAAGAATTGCTAATTTGGGCCCTTTGGACAGCATTTATCAGATGCGCTTTCAAGATTATAACGATGGAAAACGCCTTTAGCACGCACGTGATTGTCATTACGGGAGCCAATTCGGGTATTGGGGCGGCCTGTGCGCAGCTCTTTGTGGAGCGAGGGGTGCCCGTCATCGGCACCTACCGCGATGAAGCAAAGATGAATGAGCTCTTGGCAACACTCGACACCGAGCGCTTTGTCGCTGTACAGTTGGATGTGGCCGACACTCGCTCGCGCAGAGAGGCTGCAGAACGCATCGCACAGGTTTTGGAGGAGAGAGGTTGGCAGCTCTATACCGTGGTCAACAATGCGGGCATAGCTGTGCCGGGGCCGATGAAATACCTGCCTTTGGCACAGCTGAAAGAGCAATTTGAAGTCAACCTCTTCGGTCTGGTCGACTTTACCCAACGCATGCTGCCGCTGCTGCGTCCAGCGGGGGCCCTTCGGCCGCGCGTATTGCTCATGAGCTCGGTGGCGGGATTGGTGGCCCACCCTATGTTGGGAGCGTACTCGGCATCAAAGTACGCCGTAGAGGCCATTGGCGATGCCTGGCGCATCGAGCTCAAGCCATTTGGAATTGAGTTCGTCCTCATCGAACCCGGTCCCATCCGCACGCCGATCTGGAAGAGCTTCGAAGTGTACATCGACCAGTACCGTGACACCGAATACGCGCCGTTTTTAGAAAAGACCGAGCGCGTCGTCCAGAAGATGGTGCGCGAAGCATTGCCCGTCGAGCGCGTGGCGGAGGTAGTGTACAAGGCCTGTACGCGACGCAAGCCCAAGACACGCTACCTCATAGCGCGCGGCGCATGGATGTATCGCTTGATGCGCTTCCTTCCCGACCGATGGAAAGATGCCATGTTTTTGAAATACGCCCGATAGTGAACTGCCTGTATTGGCAGTGGGTGTACTATGCTTTTTGGGAGCTGTTGTCGGACTTCTTAAATACTTGGCGCTCTTTGATGCGAGCTTTTTTACCCACTCTCCCGCGGAGATAATAGAGCTTTGCGCGGCGCACTTTACCGTACTTGGTCACCTTGACTTCGACGACATTGGGGCAGGCAAAGGGGAAGATGCGCTCCACTCCGATGTTACCGCTCATCTTGCGCACCGTAAAGGTCTTGCGCTTGCCTTCGCCTTCGATCTTCAATACGACGCCTTTAAATTTTTGAATGCGCTCTTTATTGCCCTCTACGATTTTATAGCTCACTTCGACGGTGTCGCCCGGGCGAAAATCCGGTATATGATCCGTCTGGAGGAGTTGCTCTTCGACTTGTCGTATGAGATGATCCATGGCTGGCACGATTTTATACCGAAAAAAATCGAGCTGCAAAGATAGGGATTTTTTTGACACTAATACATCTGCCGAGGCGTCAATTTTCATCACCGCCCGATGAGCTGGGACGAAATTTGTACCTTTGCAACTGCATCACATGCCTTGATTTCAAAATAGCCATGACAGAAAGCGACACACCAAAGACGGAAGAGCGAGGCAGCAAAAACTTTATCGAGCAAATCATCGAAGAAGACCTTCGATCGGGCAAATACGACGGACGCGTGTTGACGCGCTTTCCGCCCGAACCCAACGGATACTTGCACATCGGTCATGCCAAAGCCATCGTACTCAATTTTGAAATAGCCAAGAAGTACGGCGGAAAGACCAACCTCCGATTTGACGACACCAATCCACTGACGGAGGATCCCAAATACATACAGGCCATTAAGGAAGACATTCGATGGCTGGGCTACGACTGGGAAGATCGCGAATACTACGCCTCCGACTACTTCCCGATACTGTACGAATACGCCCTCAAGCTCATCAAAAAGGGCAAGGCCTATGTCGACCACTCCTCCCAGGAGGAGATCAACCGCATGCGTGGCACCCCCGACAAGCCGGGCGAAGAGAGTCCGTATCGCAACCGCAGCGTGGAGGAAAACCTTGCTCTTTTTGAGCAGATGCGCAGCGGGGCGTTTAAAGAGGGAGAGTGCGTACTGCGTGCAAAGATTGACATGCGCTCGCCCAACATGCACATGCGCGATCCCGTGATGTATCGCATCATTTACCATCCGCATCATCGTACAGGTACAAAGTGGTGTATCTATCCGACATACGACTTCGCCCACGGCCAATCCGACTCGATCGAACGAATCACCCACTCGCTCTGCACCCTCGAATTCGAACACCATCGGCCGTTGTACGACTGGTTTATACGCGAACTGGAGATCTTTCCCTCCCGCCAGATCGAATTTGCCCGCCTCAACCTCAACTACACGGTGATGAGCAAGCGGCTCTTGCTGCGCCTGGTCAACGAGGGCCACGTCTCAGGATGGGATGATCCGCGTCTTCCCACCCTGCGCGGCATGCGACGCCGCGGATACACGCCCGAGGCCATTAAGAGCTTTATCCACAAAGTCGGCATCGCCAAGCGTGACAACATCATCGACATATCGCTGCTCGAACACGAAGTGCGCGAAGACCTCGACCGGCGTGCCCTGCGGCGTATGGTCGTCTTCGATCCCATCGAAGTCGAGCTGGTCAACTACGAAGAGGGTAAGAGCGAAGAACTCCCCGCCGCCAACCACCCCAAAGACGAAAGCCGCGGCATTCGCATGCTCCCCTTTTCGAAATACCTCTACATCGATCGCGATGATTTCATGATCGACCCGCCCAAGGGATACCATCGCCTGCGCCCCGACGGTTACGTGCGCCTCAAACACGCCTATATCATTCGCTGTGTCGACTATGAAATCGATGAGCACTCGGGCAAGGTGTGCAAAATCTACGCCGAGTACATCCCCGAGAGCAAAAGCGGCCAAGACCGATCAGGTATCAAGACCAAAGGCGTTATCCACTGGGTCGATGCTCCCAGCTCCGCTGAGGTCGAACTGCGCCTGTACGACCGACTCTTTTCCGTAGAAGATCCCCTCGCCGATAAAAGTCGCGATTTTACGGAATTCCTCAATCCCAACTCCCTTCGCATCATACCCCACGCAAGGGCTGAGCGCTCCTTGGCAGATGTCGAACCCGAGACGCACTTTCAGTTTTTGCGCAAGGGCTTCTTCGTCGCCGACCCCGATAGCACAAAGGGAAAACCGGTGTTCAACCGCACCGTCGAGTTGCGCGATAGCTGGGCCAAAAAGCGGGGCGGGAAATAGTCGACGCCGCAGCACCTCACTCCCCTCCTCGTCTTTGAGCTTTCCCATAGCGTAAAATTGTACTCTTCTCCACGATCTATCGAGTATTTGACTACCCGTACTTTGTTATGTATGTGTATAAAATGGTGCTGTATAAAATCGTGCGATAAGGTCCTAAATTTCATGCCTATGAAAAAAATACTACTCAGCTTGTTTTTCATCATTGCTGCAATCATACCGTCGCAAGCGCTGTACGTGCAGACGTGTTCGGTGCGGTATTACAGTTCCTTTGGTTGGTCTACTACCTATTACGATGTGACGGTCTTTTTCCTGACGGGCAGGGAGATGAATGAGGTAACTGACACCTACGAATTCGACATTTACAAGGTATACGCCGTGTTTGAATGGATGGGAATGACCATTATCGTAAAGATTTCGGACAACTTGTACTGTGGATCCGAGACCGACCAACAATGCATCACCGCGCGGTTTTCGTCCATCTTGGAGGGCCACGACCAGATCGGTCGAAAGTGGAAGATATGTACCCGCGGCTATTGTTCATGGTAGC
>JALWKB010000133.1 GCA_026996805.1 Saprospiraceae bacterium
GCTTTATAGAGGCCAGCCTGTTTGATTTCTTCAATTTCGCGTTGTAATTCCTTCCTGTAGGGTTCGAACATAAGACACGATTTATTGACCTGATATGGAGCTACTCGATGGGTTCGGGTACGTTGCTGTTGAATTTTTTTCGCAGGTGCATCAACATATCTTCCGTCATGCGCCGCAAGTCGTACTCGGGCTTCCAGCCCCAGTCCCTACGCGCTACGGAATCATCGATACTGCGCACCCATGTCGATGCAATCTCCTGTCGATAATCGGGGCGATACACCACCCGAAAGTTGGGAATAAACTCTCGAATGGCCTCTTCCAGGTCCTTCGGGGCAAAATTCGTACCCTCGATGTTATACCCGTAGTGCAAGCTAATATTTTCCGCACTTGCTTCCATGAGTTGCAAGGTCGCCCTGATGGCATCGGGCATGTACATCATCGGTAGATAAGTATCTCGATCGAGATAACAGGGATAGGTCTTCCCTTCAATAGCTGCATAAAACATCTCTACGGCGTAATCCGTGGTCCCTCCAGAGGGTATTGTGCGCCAGCCAATCACTCCCGGATAGCGAAGACTACGTACATCGAGCCCAAATTTGGCGTACATGTACTGCGACCACATTTCACCGCTGACCTTGCTCATGCCATAGACCGTCTGTGGCAGCAAAGGTGCATCCTGCGGAGTGTTTTCCTTAGGCGTTGTGGGACCAAACACCGCTATAGTACTCGGATAAAATACCTTCTTGACCTCAAAATCGCGACAGTGAAACAATACACGCCTATATCCCTCTACATTGACCGACCATGTCTTATCGATGTCCTTTTCTCCCGATGCCGATAGGATTGCTGCTAAATGATATACTTGCGTGGGGCGCACTTTTCGGAACACTTCCGTCACCGACGCAGGCTCGGTGATGTCAACAGTATAGCTCGGTCCACCGTATTCCATAGGGCGGATATCGGCAGCATGCACCGCATCATGCGAGTACGCTTCTACTAATGCATCGAGGAGGGCCGTCCCTATCTGTCCTGCTGCACCGATGACCAATATCCGCTCTTTCATTTACCCAATCGCTTTCACCATTTCATACCACTCAACAAGCCCCAATATAGGCTCCACTGCTTCGTTCGTCCCTTTTTATGCACAAATATAAATGCACGTCTTCGACTATTGCAAAACATCTACACAAGTGTTTATTGTGTCAATGAAAAAAACGCGCACCCTTCGCCGCCATTTGCCGCAACAGTGGACTACATCGGTACCGCATATCGCGATAGCGCTCAAAAAGGGCATCCAGTCGATGTACGACCGTACGAATACCGATTTCATCGGCCCAATGGAACAATCCCTTAGGATAATTGACACCGTGCGTCATCGCTGTCTCGATATCCTCGCTGGAGGCTACACCGCGCGCAGCGGCCTCGGCTGCCTCGTTGATCAACATCGATAGGATGCGGATGAAGATTTCCTCATCGCTAACCGACTCCTGAATGGGCCAAGACAGCGTGGGCGTAGGGGGCTCCGATGCGTAGGAGTAAAAACCCTTCCCTGTCTTCTTGCCGAGCCATCCTGCCTCAACCATCTTTTTTTGCAAAAGCGATGGGCGATAGCGCGGATCATAGTAAAAGGCATGGAAGACCTGCTCGGAGACCGCGTAATTGACATCTAAGCCGATGAGATCCATCAGTTCAAAGGGGCCCATCCGAAAGTTGCCGATCGATTTCATGGCGCGATCGACCTGCTCAACCGTGGCGAGGCGCTCTTCGACGACACAAAGTGCCTCGCCGTAATAGGGGCGCGCTATGCGGTTGACGATAAAACCGGGCAAATCTTGGGCTCGCACAGGCATTTTACCCCACTCTTTCATCAACTGTTCGGCGCGCTGACATACTTCTTCTGAAGTCTCTACAGTTGGCACCACTTCGACCAGTGCCATCAGTGGAGCGGGGTTGAAAAAGTGCAGCCCCAAAAATCGCGCTGGCTCCGACACATTCCTCGACAGCGCTGTCACCGATAGCGATGAAGTGTTGGTTGCAAGGATGCACTCCGTGCTTACATGCGTTGACACTTCCTTTAAAACAGCGGCTTTAACCTGAGCGTCTTCTATGACGGCTTCGATGACCAGCGCGGCATCGGTGAGTCCATCGTAATCGGTGGTGTAACTCAGCGATGCAAGGGCCGCCTGGGCGACGGGCTCGGAGAGCTTTCCCTTCTCTACGGCTCTCTGTATGAAATGGTGGATCATCTTTTGTGCGCGGTCTAATTGATCTTGCGATATGTCGATGAGTACCACGCAATGACCCGCGAGGGCGGCTACCTGTGCTATGCCCGCTCCCATCGTCCCTGCACCGATAATGCCCACCTTTCCCTTTGCCATCACTTGCCCTTGAATTGAGGCTTTCGCTTTTCCAAAAAGGCGCGCACCCCTTCGCGGTAATCTTCAGATGCACCGGCAAGTGTCTGCAAGTGCGCCTCAACTTGAAGCTGCTCTTCCAGGCTCGATTGGGCGCTCAGCCGATAGGCTTCTTTGGTGAGATACAACCCATAGGTCGGCATCTGAGACAAGCGGTCGAGGAGGGCTTCCACCTGTTGGTCAAATTCGTCATCTTCCCACCATCGATAGATCATGCCCATGCGCTCGGCCTCTTCGGCGGTGATTGTGTCGGCAAGCATCGATATGGCCAAGGCCTTTTGCCAACCGATGAGTCGGGGCAGGATCCACGTCCCTCCGCTATCGGGTATTAGCCCGATCTTGCTAAACGCCTGGATAAACACTGCCGACTTTTTGGCCACCACGATGTCGCAATTTAAGGCAATGTTGGCCCCAGCGCCGGCAGCTACCCCGTTGACAGCAGCCACCACCGGCACGTGCATATTGCGTATGGCCCGCACGATCGGATTGTAATGCCGCGCTACAATATCCTTTAGCGCTGGGCCTTCGGGATCGACCACCTCATTGAGGTCTTGACCAGCACAAAAGGCCTTGCCCTTACCCGTCAGGAGAAGGACACGAACCGTTTTATCCTCCCATACTTCGTGCAAAGCCTCCTGTATCTCTAAAACCATCGCTCGATGGACGGCATTGTACTTCTCAGGACGATTGAGCACGATGCGCGCAATACCATCGGATGTGGAAAACTCTATATACTCCATGCACCGCAATACTTGAAGCTACAGGCAAAAGTAGACAATTACGCAGAAAAACCCAACCCGCACCTTTACAGTATCACTCTACCTTATTCGTCTCCTCTGGTGAAATAGAGGTTGTAGGTATCCGACATTTCGGGGTGGAAGTGGTATCCTTCTAAGTCGAAGTGGACGAGCTCTTCGGGGGTCTGTATCTTGTTTTTGACGATAAAACGCGTCATCAGCCCACGCGCCTTTTTGCCGTAAAAGGCCATGAATTTGTATCTTCCGTTGTGGTATTCGCGGAAGTGAATGTGATAGATGGGCACGCGTATTTTTTCGGGATCAAGGGCATTGAAATACTCTTGCGAGGCGAGATTGACGAGTGCTGTGAAGTTGGCCTTTTCGATTTCGCTATTGATAAAATCCGTCAGGGTGTCCTTCCAAAACGCATAGAGATCTGCATAGCCGTCAAACTGCAGGGAGGTACCCATCTCGAGTCGATACGGCATGATGATATCGAGGGGGCGCAAGACGCCGTAGAGGCCTGAGAGAATGCGCAAGTGCTGCTGGAGGCGTTGGAGCTCTTCGTCGGTCAGGGTATGGGCTGCCAGTCCTTGGAATGCTTCCCCGTTGAAGAGAAAGACTGCTGGCTTTCCCTGCCCATTAGCGGGGATCTTCATCTGCTGAAAGCGCTCGTAGTTGAGTTGAGCGAGCTTGTCGCTGATGCCCATCAGAGATTGCAACTCCCCGGCGTCGAATTTTTTCAGCACATCGAGCAAGACAGTTGCCCTGTCGGCAAACACGGGCGTAGTACACTGCAGGCGTTCACATACAT
>JALWKB010000134.1 GCA_026996805.1 Saprospiraceae bacterium
TACTTCAAATCCGCCGAGCCATCGCCATCCGAAGGCGTGGGCAAGGCCAAAAAGACAATGTCGGCTTGAGGAATGGCCTCCTCGTACGAGGTGGTAAAGTGCAAGCGCCCCCCGCGAAGATTGCGCCTGAAGATTGCCTCTAACCCGGGCTCATATATGGGCAACTCCCCTTGGCGCAACTTCTGCACCTTCTCCGCATCGATGTCTACACATACCACCCGATTGCCCGTCTCTGCAAAACAAGTGCCCGTCACCAGTCCCACGTAGCCCGTTCCAATAACAGCTATGTTCATCGAATCAGCATTTTAATTTTTTTCAAACCTCTTCACAGGGCAGAGCTTCGCTACTGATAGGTCGCAACACCTATCCCATCAGCGCTCACACCGCCTTATCTCACGCCCGCTGCAACAGGCGCATATACGCAAGGGGCACTTCGATGAGGAGCTGCACACCTACATGCCGTAAAGCCACCAGTACCCGCGTCTTACCCTTACACTCCACCACCGTACCCCGTATTCCCGTCAGTGCCCCCCCAATGATCTCCACTTCCCTGCCCACCAGTTCTTCACCCGACGGAAGTACAGCCACCGACCAATCCTCACCAGCTACCCTCCGAAGAATGTCGATCTCCTCCTGGGGGATGGCCGGAATCTCTCTTCCCATACGCACAAAGTCGAGTACCCCCGGCGTGCTCAATACGCGCACTTGCTCCCTCTTAAGACAAATGCGTACAAATACGTATTGCGACAATAGGGGTATGTCGTGTACCTTGACTTTACGCTGATACCGACGCACCACCCTCGTCATAGGGACATATGCGTGTATACCTGTACGCCGCAACCTCGATGCGACGACTTTTTCGTGTTTAAAACGCGTATAGACCGCATACCACTTTTCCACTCCTCTATCCATAATGCTAAAGACGCCAAATTTCATACTTGCCGTTGTCGCGCGGTAAAATACCCTTTAAGTCCATGACGATGCCCGTCGATTCGAGTAAGGCATCGAGCGAATCGATGCCGTCCTTTTTATATTGATCATGCGCCACCGCAATGATGACGGCATCGTACTTGCCTGTGGGCTGTACCAGCTCAATACCAAACTCGCGCCGGACTTCCTCGGGATCCGCAAGGGGATCCTCGACATCGACCTCAATGCCAAACTCCCGAAGCTCGCGCACTAAATCCGCTACCTTCGAATTGCGTATGTCCGACACATTTTCCTTAAACGTGATGCCCCGCACGAGCACGCGACTCTTCAAGGGATTTTGATCCCGCGCCAACAACATCTGCACCAAACGCTTGGCCACAAAGTACGGCATCCCGTCATTGATCCGACGCCCACTCAAGATGACCTGCGGATCATAACCGAGCTGTCGGGATTTGTATACCAAATAATACGGATCCACCCCGATGCAATGCCCACCGACCAGCCCCGGCGTCATGCGTATAAAGTTCCACTTGGTAGCCGCCGCATCCAATACCTCTAGTGTGTCGATGCCCATGCGATCAAAGATGATGGCCAGCTCATTGACAAACGAAATCAGCAAGTCCCGCTGCGTGTTTTCTATCACCTTAGCCGCCTCCGCCACCTTGATGGATGAAGCCCTGTAAATGCCCGCTTCGATGACCTCCCCGTACACGCGCGCTATCTGATCCAAAGCCTCCGCATCACAGCCAGAGACGATCTTGACAATGCGCTCGACCGTGCGCTGCCTATCACCCGGATTAATGCGCTCCGGCGAATAGCCTACCTTAAAATCCACACCCATACGCAAACCCGACTCCCGCTCTAAAATCGGCACACAATCTTCCTCCGTACAGCCCGGATATACCGTCGACTCGTAGACGACGTAATCGCCCGGCTTCAACGCCCTCCCCACAGAGGCCGACGCACGAAAGAGCGGCTTCAGATTGGGCACGCGATATTCATCCACCGGCGTCGGTACCGCGACGACAAAAAAATGCGCATCCCGCAAATCCCCCTCATCGGCAGTAAACACAATATCACGGCCACGAAATTCCTCCGGCATCACCTCCCCTGTACGATCCACACCACGACGCAACTCCTCGACGCGCTGCCGATCGATGTCAAAACCGATCACCCGAAACTTCTTCGCAAAAGCCAAAGCCACCGGCAAACCCACATACCCAAGACCCACCACCGCAATCGCAGCCTCCCCGTCTTTCAACCGCTGATACATCAACTTGTCTGCTCCCTTTTCCATATCAACAACGCTGTTTCTTTCGACAAATAACTCCGAAATGCATCCACCTCTTCCGGAGTATAAAGCACATAACGAATCTTTCGCCGAATTAGCTTTTCCGCCTTAGCTACGAGCTGTAAGAAATACTCTACCCGTATGTCTCCAAGAATGGCAATGTCGATCGTAGGTGCATCCTTGCCCCGCGCAAAATCCCCCGTCAAATAGACCTCCTCCACATTGCCCAACCGCCGAATAATCTGCTCCGTGATCTGATCCAAACCAATGTACTTCCGTATAATGCGCTGAATATCCCCAAACAAGGGATGCCGACGATTGGCCCTGTAATACCTCCTGTTGCCCTCTACCATCGACTCCAACAAACCCGCACGCTCCATACGATTCAACTCCACCCGTATGGCATTGCTCGATGTACCAAACTCCGACTCGAGCTCCCGCAAATACGAACGCACCTCGCTATTGAGAAAAAACTTCAATAGCAAACGTATGCGCGTGCGCGATGATATCAGCGATTCAAGCATAATTGAGTAACAAAATTACTCAAATTTTATTGTATGAAATGGTACATTTTATCCCACACGCCGCCACCAATGGCGAAAGAGGACGTACAATCCCCCAGCCAACAGGGCAATGACTGCCGAGCGAATCAACTCCATCCACCACAGCGGCGCATACGATGGAAGTGGCTTTAAGGGAAGATCTATGGCTTGTACGATGGGCGTCTTGCTGCGAAGTGCAAAATCGGCGAGCTCCTTGTTTTTGACAACCTCACCGAGCATGATGTACAACAAATTGATTTCCCGAGAGAGCTTTTCCAGCGGCACTAAGGCACTTTCAGAACTTGCATACCGCAGCTGATCTCTAAGACGGGCCCGCATCGCCTCCTTCTCCCTCAACAATCCCCTCAGCGAATCCTCCTTCGACTCCAACACCTCATACGTTTGAAAATGCTTTTCACGGGTCTTTTCGACGTAATAATCCGCGATTTTATCAAACAGGGCGCGCACCAAGTGGTAGGAGAGGTCTTCACTATGGGTGTGCACGACGTAAGTGAAGATTGCCGCATCGGGATCGTACCGAATGTCGGCGATTTGACCCGTCATTTGGTGCAGTGTCTTGAGGGCCAGCCGAGACAGCGGTGGACCATGCGTGATTTGGGTGTCGCGAAATCGAAATCCCCGCAGGGCCGGAGGGTCTTTAAAAAACTCGTACCAGCGATTTTTTCCCCATCTGCCGTATTGCTCAAACTCGTCGATGAGTGCATTGGCCAGCAGCTGATTGCTTCCGCCGATGGTTACGGTATCCATCACGGCGTTCTGAAAGATTTTGCGGCTCTTGGCCAATTGGATAAAGCGCTCGTGGTTGTACGATGATTCTGAGCTCAGTCCGATAGAGCTCAACACTCCTCCCAGAGAGGCCTCCAATCCGATGGGCTCTTCGGCGATCATAAAGCTCAGTCGCGCTTCGTACTCCGGGGCATAGGTCCACGCGCGAAACACCTTATACCCTCCCAAGATCAAGAAGAGGCCAAAGGGTACGTACCATTGGGCTCTTAGTACTTGGAGACTCTCCTGTACGAAGTGTTTGATATCCTTCAGTTGGATGTAATCGGATTGGTGTGCCATTGCACCTTCGCGCTATGAGTGTTCTGGAATACGGTGCATGGTGGCTTGCCTCTATTCGCTTTTTTGGACCTGGGCCTCTGCTTGTTGTCGTGTGGGCATGTAGGCTTGTCGAATTTTGGCCTCGATTTCGGCAGCCACTTCGGGATTATCCTTGAGAAATTGTTTTGCCGCATCGCGGCCCTGTGCAATTTTGGCTCCATCATAGCTGTACCAGGAGCCGCTTTTTTCGATCAGGCCGAGGTCGACGCCGAGATCGAGTATTTCGCCTTCCTTCGAGATGCCCTCACCAAACATGATGTCGAATTCGGCCACTTTAAACGGCGGGGCGAGTTTGTTCTTGACGACTTTGACTTTGACGTGGTTGCCGATGACATTGCCTTCCTTGTCTTTGATCGCGGGGCCACTGCGTCGGATATCGATGCGTTGAGAGGCATAAAATTTTAGGGCGTTGCCTCCCGTAGTCGTTTCGGGGTTGCCAAACATCACGCCGATTTTTTCCCTGAGCTGGTTGATGAAGATGCAGACCGAGCCGGTCTTGCCGATGGCTCCGGTGAGTTTGCGCATGGCTTGCGACATCAGACGCGCTTGCAGTCCCACCTTGCTATCGCCCATTTCCCCTTCGAGTTCGCTACGTGGTACGAGGGCAGCTACGGAGTCGACCACGATGATGTCAATAGCCCCCGATCGGATCAAGCTTTCGGCAATTTCAAGGGCTTGTTCGCCACTGTCGGGCTGTGAAATGAGCAAGTTGTTGACGTCGACGCCGAGATTTTCCGCATAATAGCGGTCAAACGCGTGTTCGGCATCGATAAAAGCGGCTATGCCGCCTTCCTTCTGACATTCAGCAATGGCGTGAATGGCAAGAGTGGTCTTTCCCGAGGATTCGGGACCGAAGATTTCGATGATGCGACCGCGGGGATATCCTCCCGTCCCTAAGGCGATATCCAGACCGATGGAGCCGCTGGGTATGCTGTCTACCTCGGCCGTCTTTTGGTCGCCGAGCAACATGACCGCTCCTTTGCCGTAGAGCTTTTCGATGCGGTCCATCGTCATCCGCAACGCCTTCAACTTGGCCTGTCTCTGTTTTTCATCCATGGGCTGTGTAATTGTTTGTTCCAAAAATACCGCGTTCTTGAACATTAGGCATCCCGCCCATCTCCTGGCGAACATGCACTTTTCACGCAGGCCAATTTTTGCTCAGCGACAGGATTTTCTTCACCGTAGAGGCCTTAGGGGAATACAGCGGTCTATCGCCCCTATGTACCCAATACAAATATTGCTTGTGGGCTTCAAGTAGGCGGCGGTCCAGCGACAATTGCACGGCACATTCCACCTTCAACGAATAAGGCAAATCGCCGTACATCCTCTGGATAATCTCGCGAATCGTAGAGTCTTGTACCATAGGCACTGTATTTTTTGGTCTTGTCCGTAATCATTCTTTATCTCTTGACAATTACCGCACGCGGTGCCAGGTCTGCGTCCTGCCGATAAGACTGATACCGATGTATCCGCGCACTTTGAGCTTGTCGTTGCCATCCATCCAGATGCTCGCTTTGTACACCTTGCCGTCTTTGGGATCTACGATTTTACCGTAGCTCCAATAATCCTTGTACGGTTTTAAATCCCACAAAATGTCCAGTCCGATGAGAGGTTTGTCTTTTTTGTCTCCCGGGCAGTTATTGCACTTGTCCGTGGTCGCTGCGGGTAATAATTTGACGACTTTACCGTACAATGCACCGTTTTTTTCATAGATCTCGACCCATGACTTTGGCTGGCCTGTCTTATCGTCGATGGTCTTCCACACACCGATAGGCGAATTCTGTGCCGAAATGGAAGTCGCCCAAATGACGACTGCTAAGAGGTAGAGCCATTTCATCACATTGAAAATTAGATATTTTACCAACGGAATGACCCGTACCCTTATTGCGCGCTGGCTTATTGGGTCCTTTGGGGAGTGTTTGGAGTTTATTCTGCTTCGTCGTCCATGATGCGCTGTTGGCGGCGGAGAGATTCTTGGTGGATGAGCTGGTAGAGTCGGGCGATAAAATCGGCCGGGAGATCGTTTTTTGCCCCCCATTGCTGGGCCTGGCGAAACACTTGAGCCCAACGCTTGGGTTGGTACAGGGCGATGCGATGCTTCTTTTTATACAAGCCTATTTCGTTGACCAATTGCATGCGCCTACTCAGCACTTTGATGAGTTCGCGATCGATTTGATCGATTTTGGTGCGTATTTCTTCCAGATCCACTGCAATGCGCCATTCATCGCCGGCCTGGAGCCAGTCGATGCTTTCGATGAGCTTTTGGTACTCTTCAGGGGTGATTTGTTGATAGGCATCGCTCTTCGCCTGCTGCGGTTGATAGTGTACTTCGGTCATCAGGCCATCAAACTGGAGCCGTGCTGCATGTTGTGCGACTTCGTACAAGAGCTTCGGACTCCCGCTGATGTGGCTAATGTCGCAGATCAAGGGCACCTCCGGAAAGACTTGCTGCAACTCGAGCGGTATAATCCACTTGGGTTTATTGCGGTAGTAATTTTCGCCGTAAAAGGCAAAACCCCGATGTACGGCGATAATCCGCTGAATCCCCACCTTTTTTAAGCGCTCAATAGCGCCGATCCATAGCTGAAGATCGGGATGGATAGGGTTTTTTACCATGACGGGGATCTCCACCCCCTTGAGTGCATCGGCAATTTCCTGCACGCTAAAGGGGTTGACTGTCGTGCGCGCGCCGATCCACAGCACATCGATGCCTGCGCGAAGTGCCTTGTCGACGTGTCGTGCGTTGGCCACTTCGGTAGCCACCTGCATGTGCGTCTCTTCTTTTACTACGCGCAGCCATTCCAACCCGATATCGCCAACGCCTTGAAAGCTGTCTGGTCGTGTGCGCGGTTTCCACACTCCCGCGCGAAAGACGTGCACTCCCATCCGGGCGAGCGGCCTTGCTGTGCGGAGCAACTGCTCCTGCGACTCCGCACTACACGGACCAGCCACCAAAAACGGTCTGGGCAGCTGCCAGGATTCTGGCGTAACAGCTCTGCGCAAATACTTTTGACGGGCATGCTCCTTCATCGCTCAGATCGTTCCCTTAGCGATAGCGCGCCGGGTGATACTCGACAATCCACTGATCGTCCACATAGACAAACAAGCTTCCCCCTCGCTGATCCAGGCGGCGTATGAGCGGGTGTGTGGTGCGGAAGTAGCCCTCCGGTGTCCGGAGCATCGGATAGGCACGCGCCCCCACTTGTATTTCTTTCAGATAATATCGCCCCTCTTTGGTCGAAAGGATCTCTATTCTTGTCGGAATTTTCGAAGACAAATCGACAAATTCCTCCGCCAAATGCCACATACCTTCCATGGGAATGGCTTCAGGTGCATTCCCTCGGTAGACCTCTTCTTGTACCTCTCCGTACTCAGGCCATAGTACATGAGCCAGTGAAGCCATGGCCGTATGCGATCCCTTTTGTGGCTCGAGCTGAGGTGGTTCCTCCGTTATACGAATTAGCCACAGCGCAAAAATCAATACGACAAACACCCCCGTCAATACCTGTATGGCCTTGCGAATGGCGAGTAGTTTCTTCTTCAACCGATAAAATCCTCGCACCTTGGACATCACATGCCGCTCCGTCGCCGGATGCGTGCCAGCTCGCAAATTCACCAGCTTCGATCGAATATGGCCTTCCGTCGGACCGCGCATGGCCTATGGTTTTTGCCGTTTATGCCGTGTTATTTCCTCTTCCCACATCTTTTGCAAGCGCCGCCGTGCCTTGATGAGCTGCGATTTGCTCGTGTGGATACTGATGCCCAACATCTCGGCGATCTCCCGATGGCGATAGCCGTCGATCACATAGAGGTTGAAAATGAGCCGATAGCCTTCTGGAAGTCGATTGATTAAGGACAACAACAATGTGGTATCGCTCGGAGTGTGGGATTTACCCCACAGTCGCTGCCGTTCAACTTCCGACAACTCATCGATGGAAATGACCTTTGGCAGTTGTTTCTTTCGCCGCAAATGCATTAAGGCACTATTGACGGCTATGGACCGGATCCACGACTCGAGCTTGTTTTCATCTTCTAACATGTCAAGACGCGTCAATACCCGATACATCACCTCCGAGAGCAATTCTTCGGCCTCGTTTTCATAAACCACGTAACGAAGGATAACCCCCTTAGCCAATGGTGCATAGCGCTGGTATAAAATGCGCTGTGCGCGGGGATCGCCCTCAATGCACTTCCGTATGAGCTCCGAGGTGGTCATCCGATGACCTTTATTTTTTGTACGTATGAAATGCCCAATTTAGTGCTTTTTTCAGACATGCCCTGTGCATCAACCACACATTACTGCGCGATTTTACTGTATCTTTGAAACGAAATACCGCAGTTATGGCATCCATGCACTGGAGTGACGAAATGATCGAGCGCTATCGGAAGCGCCGCCACCAGCTCGCCCAAAAGGTCGGCGAGGGACTCATCTTGATCCTCGGCAACAGCTACACACCAGTCAATTATCCAGCCAATCCCTATCCCTTTCGCCAAGATAGCAACATGCTCTACTTCACTGGCATCCAAATGCCCGACTTTGCACTCCTCATCGACCCGACATCGGGGGAAGAGCACCTCTTTGGCCCACGCCTGACGATGGAGGATCACATCTGGACAGGCCCGCAAATGGATGTCGATGCCATCGCCGAGCTCCTTGGCATCTCCCATGCCCATACTTTATCGGATTTGAAACCACTTTTAGAGCAACCAAAAAACAAAAATCAGACGATACACTACCTCCCACCCTATAGGCACGAACACTACCGCATCCTCCGCCATGCCTTAGGCTATACGGAAGAACACGCTCGCCAGAAGGTTTCGACTGCCCTCATTCGGGCCATCGTGTCTATGCGCTCGGTCAAAGACGATTGGGAGGTTTCGCAAATTGAAAAGGCCCTCGAACTGACGCATCGGATATTTATGCGCCTGATGCAAGAGGCCCAACCCGGTGTGCGCGAGCAGTGGCTTGCCGGCATCGCCCATGGAATAGCCACCTCCGAAGGTGGACGCCTGGCTTTTACACCGATCATCTCCCGCGATGGCCAAATTTTGCACAACCACACTTACGCCAACCAACTCCGCGACGGCGATCTATTGCTCATCGATCTGGGCGCAGAAGAACCCGGAGGGTACGCTTCCGACATCACGCGCACCATTCCCGTGAGCTGGAAATACGCACCCCGACAAGCCGACATCTACGATATCGTATTACAGGCGCAAAAGGCCGCCATGGACATGTTGGCTCCCGGTGTACGCTATTTCGATGTGCACCGCCAGGCTGCCCGCGTCATTGCACAAGGCCTCAAGGATGTGGGTCTCCTGCACGGCTCTGTCGACGACATCGTCGAAAGTGGTGCACATGCCCTGTTTTTCCCCCACGGGCTCGGCCATATGATGGGCCTCGACGTCCACGACATGGAAGGCCTCGGCGAGGACTACGTCGGCTATGACCACGAGACGCAGCGCAGCGACCAGTTTGGTACGGCATACTTGCGTCTCGGCAAGCGCCTTCAACCCGGATATGTCCTCACCGTCGAACCCGGCATTTATTTCATCCCCCAACTCATCGAACAATGGCAGAAAGAGGGGAAGTTCAACCATTTCATACAATACGAAAAGCTCGATGAATGGCTTGACTTCGGAGGCATTCGCATCGAAGACGATGTACTCATCACCGAGAGCGGATACCGCATACTCGGCAGAGCCATTCCGCGCCAACGCCATGAAATCGAAGACGTTCGTACACCCGCATGCTTGAAGCTCGCTCAGTAATCATACCGTACGGCGGGCAATAAGTATCGTGCACTACACATCCACACCGCATGGCTACCAAAATAGCCATTGGGATTTTGAGAAGTGTCGGTCGTATGTTGTAGGCGCAGTTCTAAAGCGAGGTATTTCCAAACGTGCCATCCCAATCGCAGGTCGACAATCCGCACATGACGGCGCACACCCTGACAGATGCGATTGCCATAGGGACGCACACCCTGCAAATGCGTCTGAAGGATGTCGCTGCCAAAATTGGTGCCCACACTGTCCATGCCGCGGCACCCCTCGATCCAAAGTACCTGTGCATAGCCGCCGCCATAGCGCACGGTCAACTGTTGGAGCAGTTCTTTAAAATTAGCGCCCCACGGATGTGCCAGTGGAGCGTTGTAATGGGCATAGCTGCGCGTGCTATCGCGGTGCGAATACGTGTACGGACGCACCGCGTTGTATTCTACGCGATACCGCACATGTAACTTTCGCCATCGGAAGGAGTGTAAAAGACCGAGTTGGAGGCCCCACTTGTTGCCCCACCAACCGCGTCGGGGTCTGAAAAACTCCGAAGCCAAAAATTCATCCAACACAAATTGGGTGTACAGATAGCTGTATCTGCCGAGGCGATGCGTCACCTGCCCGCCCAAAAGCACATTGTCCGGACTGCCCAGCTGAAACTCCACCGTGCGATAAAAGATCAGCGGATGCAGATACCACCATTCAAACGTGCCGGCACGCGAAAAGACCACCGCCTCGTAGGCCGCTATTTCCGTGTTCGGCCCAAGGCGATAGCCCAACACATGTGCGGCCATGTATTTTTTCGGCAACGCCGCATCGCCCCCCAAATCTGCATGGGTGCGCGCAATCATCGACGCATAGAGGTTGCGATAAAACACCCGTCCAAACGACCAGTCGGCCTGCACATAACTGTAGGGCACTTCATCGCCCGAAAGCCAAAGCGATCGGTATCCCATGCCCAAATGATGCCGCCCAAGCCCAACTACGAGACGCAAGCGTTCGCTCCATCGATAGGCTAAATACCCATCGACCACGCTGTAATCGGTGGCCGTATCGCCCAAAAGACGATATTCCTTTGCACGCCCCACGCTCGGCAAATAGCCGTACCGATCATGCCATCGACGCTCACGGGACAAGAGGGTGCGCTGGCTCTCCACAATGCGCGTAAAGGCCCAAAACTTTCCCTCCAGCACGCCGTACATAGCCATGCCGCGCGTGTTGTCGATATAAAGCCCACCCTGCGGCGTACCCCCTACGGAGAGCCGTAACAGAGGATTCATGGCGACAAAGTAGTCTTCCCCGCTGTGTTGGAGAAGGGCCTCGCGGCACTTGTTCGACTTTTGCTCATGATTCGCCCGACCTTTGCCATAAAATGCCCATAGCGCCATAGATTGGTACGCGCGGTACATCCACCTACAGGCCCCTATCTCTTCTGCACCTATCACACTTTCCAGCGCAGGATAGCCGGGATCAAAGGCGTACGTCATTGGAAGCTGGCTGGTATCCCGCTGCGAAAACACATCAAAGACATATTGCCTTGCCAGCGCATTGGGTGCAAGGGGTAGGTCCTGAGCAAACACCTGCTTCCCCAACGACCACCAGACCATTTGTAAAAAGCAAATCCCAAAACAATAGGCTCTCATCGTCACACGCGAAATTGCATCAATGTCTCCTTGATAGTCTTTTGAAACTCCTCTTCACCTCCCAACAAAAATTCAACCATCACAGGCAAAATATACAAGGGCCAACCCTCGCGGGCAATGCGCTCCCGATGCATATACAACCGTACAGCATCCTTTTCAGTCGTTAAAATGTACTTTTCCAAGGCGTCGATCTTTCGAAATTGCGCCCAGATTTCATCCATATCCCTCGCACTGAAGTAGTGATGGTCGCCATACTCCAAGGTGTACAACTCGCCCACGTGATCCACCAAATACGAGGTCAAATATTCCGTTCGGGCAATGCCCGCAACTAACAACACGGTGTGTTGGTCACGAAGGACACGTCTTTCAGTCGGATCGAAAAACGCATAGGGATGACCGTAGCGGTATCGCGTAAAAAAGACTTTTTGATGGGGTAGCGGTTGGATTTTGCGTATGTAATCGTTGGCCTGACGGGGAGTGAGAGTCTCCGGACACTTGGTGACAATGATAATATCAGCTCGTCGCATAGCTGAGGGCCCTTCGCGGAGAGTGCCCATAGGCAAGAGGTGGTCTTCAAAAAACGGACGCGCGTATTCTGTCAACAAAATGTTGATATACGGATGCACTTCTCTGTGTTGGAAGGCGTCGTCGAGCAAGACGGTTTGAATATCGGGGTGTCGATTGAGGAGCTCTGGTATTCCCAACACGCGGCTTTCGGATACTGCCACGGGCAAATCCGGATATTTGAGCTTGTACATGAGCGGCTCGTCGCCCACCTGACGGGCATCGTGGGTGGAGCGCACTTCGACAAAGCCCCTCGTAGAGCGCTTGTATCCCCTGCTCAGTACCCCTATCCGTATGTATCGGGAAAGGAAGCGGATGAGGTATTCCACATGTGGTGTCTTACCCGTCCCGCCTACGGAGAGGTTGCCCACGCTTATGACGGGTATGCTAAACTGCACGGAATGCAACACACCCGTGTCGTACAGGATATTGCGTATACCTACGATGGCTCCATAGACCAACGACAATGGGAAGGTCAGTACTCGGAGCAAATATCTTCCCATTGCGCAATGCAATCGTTGGGCGTCTATTCGACTTCAAAGGTGATTTTGACATTGACCCGATAGGAGGTCACTTTGCCATCCTCAACGGTGACACTCATATCCTTTACCCATGCCGATTTGATCCTTTTTACGGTTTTCGCTGCCTTTTCGACAGCCTTCTTCGTCGCATCTTCCCAGCTCTCTGTGGAATCTGCAAGCACTTCGATGACCTTTAATACACTCATGCGTCTGCGTTTTACTTTCGCTAAAGGTAGGGATTTTTTATGAATCGAACACCGAATGTGTTGTGGCTTACAATCGCTTTTTTATGATTTCAGCTACGCGGAGTGCGTTGGCATAGATGGTCCACGTCAGAGGTACGCTTCCCGCATTGGGTAAAAAGCTGCCGTCGGTGACGTAGAGATTGTCCACCTCGTGGGCTCTACAGCTCGGATCGAGCACAGAGGTCTTCGGATCGCTGCCGAAGCGGCAACCTCCGGCCTGCAAATTGGACGGCGGAAAGGTGCTCACACTGCCGTATACTTCGCGTAAGCCCATTTGTCGAAGGATTTCTTTAGCGCGCTCGACCAGGACTTCGGCTACCTCGACATCGTGGGGATGATGACCAATGCGTATTTTCGCCACCGGATCCCCCCATTTGTCGCGTACCGTCTCACTCAAACCCACAAAGCAATTGTCGTGAGGGAGCCAATCGACAAAGACTTCAAATTTGAGCTGTCGCCTGTTGGTAAAATACGCCTTTAAATCCTCCTTGAAAGCTCTGCCCGTGCGCAAGCTGCCTTCGTCGGTCCATTTGCGATGGATGGCCCTGGTTGTCGCATTGTTGTGTTCGAACAGAAAGTCAATACTCCCGCCCTTGATGCGTTTTCCCGTTTCGGGGTCTTCGATTTCATAAAAGTGCTGGACGGTTCGGTTGATGAAATAGCCCGGCTGGCGAATTTGTTGTGCTATTTCGTCGGGCCATTCGTCCAAGTAAAACAAGGCACCCCCGGTGCCTCCAGCTGAAAAGATGAGGTTTTTTCCCACCTGGCCGTTGTTGTTGGCCAAACCGTTGGGAAATTCGTCGTTGCGGCTCATTAAGAGAAGTCGGCAGGTCTCAACAGCTTGCGCGGCAACGACAAACACCCGCGCTTCGACGTACTGCTTGGCCCCGTGTACATCGTAATACCAAGCTCTTTTGACGCGATGACGGCCATCGGTTTCGAGCGCATAGACTTTGGCATTGGGTAGCACCGCACAATGTCCTGTCGCCAATGCCGGATGAATAAACGCCACTCTGCTGCTGCCCTTGGCATCCGAATTACACCCGTACGATCCGCAGTACCCGGAGTAATAACAACTATCGCGCTCGCCCACCTTTTTGGATAGTATGGCCCTGGGCGTAGGGATGACCTCGTATCCCAGCTCGGCACAGGCCTTATCGATATAGCCCGATACAATATTTTCTCGCAACGGAGGATAGGGATACTGGGGCGTTGAGCGCGGTTCGGCATATCGATGGGAGACCACGCGACCCGAGATGCCTACGAGGTGTTCGATGCGCGTGTAGTAGGGCTCGAGATCTTCATAGCTTATCGGCCAATCGACGATGTTGGCCCCAGCAATTTCGCCGTAAGTGCTCAATAGTCGAAAGTCTATCGGTTTAAAACGGAGAAAATAGCCGCTCATAAAATTTGAAGAGCCGCCGACGCAATTGCCATTCCAGAAGTCATCGCCCGTATCAAAGGTCGATGCCGAGGTCCATCGACCATCTTCCTCCCACTCCAGCACCTGGGGTTCCTCGATAAGGCTTGAAGTATATACGCTTCGGCGTACAGCCACGAGCTCGTCCTTGGCAAAATCCGCTGTGCGGTACCACGGGCCTTTTTCGAGGACGAGCACCGAATATCCCGCCTTACTCAAAGCATAAATCACCGGGCCCGCCCCCGCTCCACTACCAATGACGCAGACATCCCATTTCATAATTGATCCAAGCTTTGTATGAAATGGTGCTCCTGCTTGCGCTCAAGGATGCGAGGATAGCGATTGTGTACATTTGGCCGCGGCTGTCCCGGCAAATGTCCCAGCCAGCTCCAACCCACTCCATCGGGGTTGACTCCATAGATTTCATCCAACAAAAGCGCCTCAATGACGACATTGAGCATCGAAGACAGCCATCGCTCGCCCCAGGATTGTTCCTTGATACGATTCCAAAATTTCTCGGCTACTTCTACCGAAAGGGCGTCGATGGATTGGCCATGCATCGCCCGGAATTGCTCGTCCGCACGACGCAAGCCATGCAAATAATGCGCTTTGATGTCGGGATCATAACGCGGATCGCCCAGAATATTTTGAAAATGCTCTACACATCGGATATCCTCTGCCGATGGACCGTCCCCTGGTGGAAAGAGATAGAGAAAACAACTCCGTGCAAGGGCGATTTCGCGCTCACTCAGCACGGAGCGTTCCCTTTTACACGAAGTCCACACACCCAGCCAACTGGCCATGCCAGCCAGGACAGAAAGCCGTAAAAAACGGCGCCTGTTGATCGTCCACCACAGGGATACTTTTTCCCCTGTCGCACGGAGCCCCCTCACTGAAGTACGATTTTATACATCGAAATGCCACCCTCGTAGACCACTTCGACTACATAGGCCCCACGAGGTAATGCCCCAAGGTCAACCATTGCTGTGCGCCCTTCAACGCGCTTGCGCACGGCCTCCTGCCCCGTCCAATGACGTACCGCGATTTGCTTCAACATGGGACCCCGAGAACTAATCCACACAATGGCTTCTGTGCGATTGGGATAGACCACTACCGCTGCTTTGGATTGCTCAGTGGAAACCCTCGTCACGATGGGATACCGATCCACCACAGTATTGTACACCTCATTGGTGTGGATTGGCGGGTTGTAATCGAAATAGATCGACGCGCGATTGCGCACAACACTGTATTCTGGAAGCGATTGGGATGGATAGATTTCATACATCACATAGCCCTGACTCTGTTCGACAGAGGTGGCACTGTCCGGCAAATGGATGTCGTCAAAATAAAAGTACACCGTACGCGTCTGTTGCGCTATGCGCACCCGACAGGGATGGCTACTCTCTAACAATCGAAAGGTAGAAAGGTCTAAGCCCTCATCGATGGCGTCTTCGATGCGGACATCGCGGGCAGGGATATCGCCTACATTTTGAAACCGTA
>JALWKB010000135.1 GCA_026996805.1 Saprospiraceae bacterium
GTTTGTCCAGCGTCCTCCCGAGCGCATCTATATCAACCCAGAAAATCCCTTCTGGCAAGCTCAGAACAATCCCGCCCTCGATCGCGTCAATCGCCTTATCGGCTATGTAGGACTTTCTTGGTCCCCAATAAAATCGCTGTCGCTTCGCACAAAAATCGGCTCCGATTTCATCCAACAACATTACAAAAAGCTGGTGCGTCCCGAAAGTGCTGGCAGCCTCGAAAATTACCGAGGTAAGATCTTCGAGCGCGAGCGATTTGTCCAAAAAAACTACGGTCAGCTGATCGTCGAATGGAACAAGTCCTGGGGCTCGCAATGGGATGTGACGCTCTTAGCAGGTAGCGATGTGCGCGACGAAAACGCCCGGTTGACTTCTATCGATGCCCGCCGCTACCGCAATCCCGAGCTCGACAATGTCAACAACTTAGAGGAGGTGCGGGTAGCGCAATACTTGACACGTCGCCGATTGGTCGGACTCTTTGCCGATGCGCGCTTGAGCTGGGCCGATCGCGTCTACCTCAACCTCACAGGCCGCAACGACTGGTCGTCAACCTTGCCTGTCGACAACAATTCGTTTTTCTATCCGTCGGTGAGCATTGGCATTGACTTGGCAAAGTGGATCGACATGCCACATTTCTTGCCCTTCGCCAAGATACGCGCCAGTTATGCAGAAGTCGGAAAAGATGCGCCCCCACATCGCTTGACACCCGTACTGGAGCCCTCTTATACCATCGGAGGCGGATTCAACTACGATTATTACGCTGGCAATCCCCATTTAAAGCCCGAAAAAACTCGTTCGTGGGAAGTCGGTACCGACGTGCGCCTCTTCCGCGGCTGGACGCGCCTGGACCTCACCCTCTATCGCATGCAATCCTATGATCAGATCATCCAATCGCGCATTTCGCCGGCCTCAGGGTGGATTATCTTGGTGTTCAATAGCGGTAGCATACGCAACGAAGGCATCGAACTACTCTGGTCGCAGCGGTTGTGGAGGTCAAAGGCCAGCTGGTGGGAAATGGATATCAACATCGCCAAAAACCGCAGCAAACTCGTCCAACTGCCCAGTTTTGTGTCGAAATACCCCGTCACTTTTGGCCAATTGCTCAACCAGGCGCGACCGAGCTCGGTGTTGGGCTATCCTCTCATGGCTATCGAAGGCACCCAGTACTTGCGCAATGAAAAGGGCAAGCTCGTCGTCGACGAAGACGGCTATCCGCGTATCGGCACGTATCTAAAAGACGAAAATGGCAACTATGTCTACGACGAAAACGGCATGCGCGTCATCGACAACCAAAGCGTGTACCTCGGCAATCGCGAACCCGATTGGATCATCGGCATGACGCAGCGACTCCAATGGCGCAGCATCCGATTGAGTACCCTGTTGGAATGGCGCATCGGCGGTGTAGTGCTCAACCTGACACGCGCCTTTATGCTCTCGCGCGGCACCGATGGTAGCCTCGAACAATACCGAAATCGCAAGGTGACCTTCGATGCTGTCATCGAAAAACCCAATGGAGTATTCGAGCCCAATACGCAATCCGTCGTGCTCAATCAGTACTTCTTCCAAAATCGCTTCCTTGCCGCAGGAGAAAACTTCGTCGAAGATGCATCGTGGTTGCGCTTGCGTTTTATAACCCTGGAGTGGAATGTTCCCAAACACTGGCTTCGCCAATCGCCCTTGTCCAGCGCAAGCCTATCGATCGGGGGGCGAAACTTCCTCCTATGGACCGCCTATTCCGGCGGTGACCCCGAAACCAACTACTACGGCTCGGGGCTGGGTGGTACGGGCACTATCGGCCTGGACTATTTCAACGTACCCGTCGTAAAGAGTTGGGAATGCAAAATCAAACTCGGATTGTAGTATGAAACGCAGATACTTCGCTCATCTATGTAGTTGGTCCTTGATATTGCTGCTGAGTGTCTCTTGTAAGGACTTTCTCGATGTCAACGAAGATCTGGATAGTCCGTACACCAGCACTCCCAACTACCTGCTCCCACCGGTCATTGCCCATATGGCGGTGAGCGTATACGACCACGGCGAGACCGCAGCATACCACACTCAGCAAGTGGCCACACTTTCGGGCACACACATCGAAAAAGATCGTTGGGACTATCTCCGCGCGCATCGCGTGCCGCAATGGCGGCGTCACTACCACGACATAGCTGTCAATGCCAAACACGTCATGGAGGCCGCCCGACGCGAAAATTCGACCAATTACGAGGGAGTGGCAAAAATCATCTTTGCACTCTCCACGCTCTACACGACCGATGCCTTCGGCGATATGCCCTATACAGAGGCCCTCGAAGGCAATCCCTCACCAAAATACGACCCCCAGGATTTCATCTATGAGCAAATCCTCTTCACACTCGACGAGGCAATTCAGCTACTGGAAAATACCGATCTCGAGACCTGTCGACCGATGACCTCAAGAGAAGACATCGTCTATGGAGGAGAGCTCAAGCGGTGGATACAGCTGGCCAAAGCCATCAAAGCGCGCGCTTTGCTCCACCTGCGACCCAATGTCACCGACGATTACTCCGAGGTCATAGCCGTCGCAGAAGAGGCCTTGCAAGATTGGAGCGATGCCCTGTTCGATTACAGCTTGGGCAACGGCTCGAGCTCACAGACCAATCTGTGGGGGCCCTCCAAAGCACGACCGAGCTGGGATATACGCGCCAATATTCTGGATAATAGCGCTCCTACGCGCTTCTTCCTCCTGTCTGCGCTGCAGTACGACGAGGCCAGCCAACAGGTGCGCGACCCGCGACAGCCCCTGTTGATGAAACCCAACGCCAGTGGAGAATACCTCTACGTCATCACCTCCGAGGGCAGAGATCCCACGCGGACAAGAGAAGATTACCCCAATCTCTACGGCTCCTATATGACACGCGATGATGCAGCGCTGCCCTTCTTTACACGCGAAGAGCTCCATTTTATACTCGCTGAAGCGTATTTCCAACAAGGACAAAAGACCACGGCCTTTCAACACTTCATCGACGGCATACGAAGCCACATGCAACGCGTGGGAGTCGACGAGCAAGCCATCGACGATTTCATACAAAACGGACCAATCCCGCACGATGCTGATCAGCTGACGCTGTCGCATATCATGATGCAGAAATACATTGCCCTCTGGCTCCAAGGCGAGACGTGGGTAGATTTTCGGCGCTACGACTACGATCAAGACATCTATCCCGGCTTGAAGCGACCGAAGAATCTGGCTTACTACTGGTCAAAAGACGATCCCAACGAGTGGCTGGAGCGCATCATCTACGATACCGAGACCGAAGAAATCTACAATAAGCCCGAGCTCGAACGACTCGGTGCCTATCAAAATCCAGAATGGCTGAAAAAACCGATGTTCTGGGCCAAATGACTTACGCGATGTCAAAAGTACAAAACTTCATAACGATAGCCCTTCTGCTGGCAATGACGCTATCTTGTAGACAAAACGACCCTCTCCGTGATCATGCCACGATGGGTGAGGTGCTGCCCAATCTGTATTTTGTACCCGTCGACCCAGTGGCAAGAGCGGGATCAACCATTTCATGCGAGCTGGAATACTGGTCCGTACAAGAAGATATTGAGACGATATTCTTGGATGAAAGGTTGCGCCAGTCGTATGAGGTGGGACTCGATATCGTCGATGCGCTCGGCACAGTCACTTTGGAGTGGGAGGAAGATCCCTCTTCCTGGCAGGAGGCGTATAGCGGAGCGTTTGATGAGGCCGATTGGGTATCAAACCGCAGCGCTTACGTCCGCACGGTCGATTATGCAATACCTGCTGACTTGGCATCGAAAAAATGGTCGTCCCGCAAGGTGGATAAAGCGGAGTTCAGCGCCATCTTACCCGATACGGTCGGCTTTGAGGTGTTTCAATACTTGGTGAAGAGGCCGTCAAAATTGCGTCGGCTCATGGTTGAAAAGTGGAAAGTCGTCGATGCCACCGAGTTTGACAATTGCGTCGATGACGACGGACGGATCAAGACCGAGTGTGTGCCCCAGCTATTTGATAAGTGGGAAAAAGTCGATGCCGAGCAATGGCTCGGACGTCAGTATGAAATGGTGCGCAAGTACAGCATACAACTGCGCTTTCGCATCCGCATTCAATCGGGAGAGCAAAACACCTCAAGAATACGAACAGTGAAAGTGTTATGAAATCAATCATCAAAAACCTTTGCATCATGAAAAGACGAATGTATCTGTTTGGATTGGTAGTCCTCATGGGAGGTTTGCTCATCACATCTTGTGGTAAAAAGAAGGATGACGACAAGCCCGACATCACCGTGGCGTTTAAGTACGATCCGACCAACCCCAAGGCAGGTGAAGAAGTGCAATTTACCAATGCCACCAAAGGAGGTACGTCCTACCACTGGGACTTCGGTGACGGAACAACTTCGACCGACAAAGACCCCAAGCACGTGTACAAGGAAGCCGGTACCTATACCGTCACACTGAAGGTCAACAACGACGACAATCTCAAAGCGAGCAAAGACATCACCGTAGCACCACAAGAACCCGTATTGTACTGGTCCCCAGATCCTATTGAGTCGAGAGTAGAGGTCGCATTTTGGGCGGAAATCTACAATCCCGACAATGCACCGGTCACGTGGTCGTGGAAGTTTCCTGCCGACAATTTTGTCTCGACGGACATTGATGCCGATGGCAATGCCACTGGCGATACCGTCCGCGGATACTTCATCAGCGAAGATCCCGCAGCAACGATCGAAGTGACGGCGAGCTTCGGCGGTAAGGATTATTCCAAATCCTTTAGCGTAGAAGTCAAAAAACAACTCGCACCAACACTCTACGTAGCCGAAAAAGACGGCAATCTCTACGCCATTAAAATTTACACCACCGGTGAGCCTGAAGTGATCGACATGGGCATTGAGTCGGGCGCGCATCCTTTGACGCTTGCTTTCTACAACGATCGCCTCTACGTGTTCAATGCTGGCTCGGCCATTCGCTTTACTAATGATCCCGAAGACGAACCCGGCAAAATCTTCTCCGTGGCCTACGACGGTACCGACTACATCACGCATATCACGTTTCATACACATCCTTATGACGATGCATTCTTTGGTTCCGTCTCCAATGGGACCATCTATTTCACCGACCGACGCAACGACGTGACAGCCATACCCGTCACTACAAAAGATGCCGTCTGGGGAGATAACGGCAACGATGCCAATCCACCCGAGTTTCCAGCGCTGGTTGCCAACAATAAATTAGCATATTACAAGACCTTTAGGGAGAAAATTGATGGCGGGCCATCGTACGGATGGGGTGCGCTCAACGGCACCTTTGTCAAATTCCGTGGGCTCTACTACTGGGGTAAAAACTCCAACCACAAGGGCCTCTACATCTTTAGCGACAACGATATCGGAGTGACCGACAAGCTGCCCAGCGATCCCGGTGAAGGCGTCATCCTCTTTGATTATACCGTACGTGCCTTTGTGATCGACTCCGTCAATGAGCGCATCTTCTTCTCCTCCAATAAGGTCAATCCCGGCTTTTACGTCTGCGATATGGATGGACAGAACGTCACGCTCATCGACGATGCGGAGTTTGATCCCGAAGGAGGCGATGACGAGAAGGTATCCATCACGGGTATTGCCCTCGATTATGTCAACGGTTACGTCTATTGGGCTTATCGCGGCCCGGCGAATCCAGATACGATGATCAACCCATTGCTCCAGACGGGTATTAAGCGCTATCCACTCGATGGCAACGGTCAGGTCGATTATCTCGTCAAAGACCTCGCCGCTTACGGCATCGCTTTTGATCCCAAGCGGCGATAGGTAGCAATGTGCACATCCACAGTGTAGAAAGGGGGCGCAAGCCCCCTTTTTTGTTTCCAGGCATATTTGCTAACTTCACCAGTCAAAGGTATTTCTATGGACGCATACATCGTTGGGGGCGTGCGGACGGCGATAGGCAAGTTTCGGGGGAGCCTTGCGCCTGTGCGCACGGATGATTTGCTGGCGCACGTCATCAAAGCTCTGTTGCAGCGCTACCCCTCTGTACCGCCTTCGGAGGTCGACGATGTCATCATCGGTTGTGCCAATCAGGCAGGGGAAGACAACCGCAATGTCGCGCGTATGGCCTTGTTGCTCGCCGGCCTTCCCTACACTGTGCCGGGCGAGACGGTCAATCGCCTCTGTGCTTCAGGACTGTCGAGCGTGGTGCATGCCGCGCGCGCCATCGCCGTAGGCGATGGCGACGTGTTTGTCGCCGGCGGGGTCGAACACATGACACGAGGCCCATGGGTGCTCTCCAAAGCAAGCCAGCCCTTCGGCAACGACTCTCAGCTCTACGACTCGAGCTTTGGCTGGCGCTTTATCAACCCTAAAATGGAGGCCCTCTACGGCACCGAATCCATGGGACAGACAGCCGAAAATCTCGTCGATATCTATGAAATATCCCGTCAGGAGCAAGACCGCTTTGCCTATCACTCCCAAATGAAGGCTGTGCGCGCCCAAAAGTCCGGACGTCTGGCCGAAGAAATCGTCCCCATCACCATCCCACGCCGAAAAGAAGAACCCCTCCTCTTCAAAGCCGACGAATTTATCAAACCCCATACGACACTGGAGGTATTGGCCACTTTGCGACCAGCTTTTCGTCCCAATGGAACGGTGACAGCCGGCAATGCATCTGGCCTCAACGATGGCGCGGCTGCCCTACTGGTAGTATCCCAACGCGCCTTAAAGCGATACAACCTCAGTCCCCTGGCCCGCGTCGTTGCATCGACCGTCGTGGGCGTCGAGCCCCGCATCATGGGCATCGGCCCCGTCTACGCGACGCGCAAAGTCCTTCAAAAAACAGGGCTAACCCTCGATGACATCGACATCATCGAAATCAACGAAGCCTTTGCTGCTCAAGTGTTGGCCTGCCTCAAAGAGCTGGAGCTCTCCCCAGACGATGAGCGCATCAATCCCAACGGCGGTGCCATTGCCCTCGGTCATCCCCTCGGCATGACGGGAGCACGCTTAGCACTCACGGCTGCATTACAGCTCCAACATACCCCAAACGCTCGCCGCGCCTTAGTGACCATGTGTATCGGAGTGGGGCAGGGCTATGCCGTCCTCCTCGAAAAACCTTAAGCCAACGACACTCCCTCGCCGTAATAGGCTTCGAGCTCCCATTCAGGCTCTTTCCATGTCTTGTCGTTTAAAAACTGCTCCTCCCAAATGCAATATCCCACCATGAGCCACAAGAGATTGTAATGCCAACGCATACGGGGATGCGGCCGTGCTCGTAGTATGCGTTCGATGTACGCATAATTGAAGATACCCTGGCGCTGTACGCGATCGCGCGTCAAAATGTGCTCAGCCACGTATTTCAAATCCTTTTTAAACTGCAAATACGGGTTGACCGTAAAGCCCCATTTCTTCTTGCGCAAAATCGGCTCGGGCAATATACCTTGCATAGCCTTGCGCATCAAGTACTTCGTCTTGCCGTCGCGCATCTTGAGATGGTTGGGTATAGTGAGGGCAAACTTGACGAGGTCGATGTCTAAAAAGGGCACGCGCTCCTCCACGCCATGCGCCATCGACATGCGATCTTCAACGTGGAGATAGTCATCGACCATTTTCGTGTGCATCTCTACGGCCATCACTTGCTCTAAGGGTGGGAGATAGTCGTACTTGTCAAACACCGATTGCATTCGCTCAAGCAAGTACTCGCGGGGAGGAAGCTGCTCAACAAATGCGGGCGAGTAAATCTTTTTGAACATCGCTCGATCAGACTCCCATGCATTGCGTAAGATGAGATAAGCGCGCGGCAGCTCTTTTAAGCGCAACAGGGCCTGAAGGCCACGGCGGTATTCGTCCCAAGCAAGCATATTTGTAGCCGATTGTAAGCGAAAGGCGATATCGGCCAGCTTGTTGCGAAAACCCGGACTCAACAGCTCGAGCATGCGATCCCAACGGAGCATGCGGTAGAGTATGCGATGGATATCGTAGCCCGCAAAGATTTCATCGCCCCCCAGGCCGCCAAGTACGACTTTGACATAGCGATGGACAAATCGGGACATATTGTACCCCTGCAAGATGTTGATCTTGGGCACTTCCGAATGCCACAGTACACGCGGATATTGTTCTAACGGTCGTAAGGTTAGGGCAGTGGTGCGGTGTTGGGTATGAAAATGCTCTGCAACCAAGGCCGCATCGTCAAATTCGTCGGTGGGTTCGTTAAAACCCAGTGTAAACGTGTTGATAGGGCGGACTCCAAGGGCATACATCTGCGCTACAATGGTCGAAGAATCCAGCCCCCCCGATAAGTATACTCCAATGGGTACATCGCTGACGAGCTGCCGCTCGACTGCCTGCTTTGTAAAATGCTGGATGCCCTCGATGGCTTCCGACTCCGACATGTCCTGCCGGATTTCGAAGGGCAATTGCCAGTATCTTTTTATACTATACCGCCCATTTTCCCACACCATATAATGCGCAGGGGGAAGATGATGAATACCCTCAATCAAGGTATGTGGATGCAACACATAGCGCAGATTGACCAAATCGTGCAATGCTCTGTAGTTCGGCTTTGGCTGCACCTTAGGATGACAGAGAATGGCCTTGTACTCAGAGGCAAAGACCAATAACCCGTCTTGGACCGTGTAATAGAGCGGTTTGATACCAAAGTGGTCTCGGGCTAATAACAGGCGATGGCTCAAAGTATCGATGATGGCAAAGGCAAAAATGCCATTGAGCCGTTGTAATACCTCTTCTCCCCAGTGAATGTATCCGTTGAGGATAACTTCGGTGTCGGAATTGGTATGAAATCGTGCGCCCAGAGCGAGGAGCTGTTGACGCAGGTCTTTGTAGTTGTAAATCTCTCCGTTGTAGACGATGACATAGCGGCGGTCAGCACTGTACATGGGTTGATCACCGCTGACGAGGTCGATAATGCTGAGCCGTCGGTGACCGAGTGTAAATTCGCCAAAGGAGTAGATGCCTTCGCCATCAGGGCCGCGATGGGCAATGCGGTTGAGCATGGCACGCATGTACTCTTTTTGCGGCGCATAAGAGGTATCCGCTATGCCAGCAATACCGCACATCTCACAATCGGTTGAGCGCTTTCAATGCTTTGTATTTCATAACGTACATTTTTAAAATATGATGCGGTCGCAGATAAGATTTTATGCGGCGATGCCAGCGGAGCAACCGTTCATCTTCGGTCATGGCATGTAAAATGCGCAATTGGGCTGTGACGAGCTTCAGATATCCCACTGTACAGGGATCGTCGTTGGGATATCCTTCCAGAGCACAGCGGTTGTAGCGCAGCCACCACCCCATATCGTAGTGTTCTTCGAGCTGTACGAGTAGGCCTTCAACACCTTCATAAAAGAGATCCCTTGCCAGGATGTATTCGCTTTTGTCGAGGGGGCGCGTGGCACGCATATAGTCGAAGAGCCCAAAGAGGCTAAAGATGTGCCCATCCAACACGCGCGTGGGTACATCGGCGGCATACTCTTCGTAAAAGGTCTTGCCACTTGCGCGATCAACGCTCACACCGCCTTCGGAGATGTCGTACAAAAAGGGTCGAAGCGCCATACTGGCCAGATGTAAATACTCGTCCCTACCCGTGTGTTGCCATGCGCGAAGGAGCACCGATATGCCTCGACTTTGGGCAAAAGCAGATTTCCACGGCCGATACAGGCGGTATTCGGGCTTGGGTACTTCGGTCAACCAGTAGGCACCGAGTGTCTCATCCACGATAGCCGTCTTTTCAAACCACCGAGCGATGCGCATAAAACCGTCGGTCGAATCTCCGCGATGGATAACGCGGTTCCACAATGCCAATGCGTATTGGCCAATGCTGATGGGGTAGTAGTGCAATCCCATCCCTTCGACGTCGACATAAGGACGGTTGAGCGGTATGCCCTCGCTGTCGAAGCTGTGTAAGAGCTTGTTGAGCTTTGAAAACTCAGGGACGAAATCGATGTAATACAGTCCAAGTTGCTCCTCGTATGGGCCAAGTACAACAGGTATGGAGCGTAGGAGTGCTTGTAGATCTCCTACGAGCTTGCCAAGCATAAAGGTCACCTTCTTGAGCTGCATGCCTTGAGTATGTCGATGAGTTTTTCCGTAAGACGTCGACGACTGTACTGCGCGATGGCCTCAGTGTCGGGCGTGTGTCGAAGGCCCTCTTTCCAACGGCGATATTGTCTCTGAAGGATGTCGTCGAGTGGGTCTTCGTAGCTTCGACAGACCCCGGCCTGGCATCGGTCGATGATACCGCGCACTTCGGCATTGGGATCGCACAGACAGAGTATAAAATTATTGCTCGCGAGGTATTCAAACAGCTTACCCGTCAGCACTTCGGGATGCCCCCTTGGAATGGTCAACAGCAGCATATCCGCTTGGCACATCTTGATAACCGCCTCATGGTGGGAAATGTAGGGAAAATACTGCACGCAGTCTTCGACTTGAAGGGCACGCACCATTTCATACAGCGAAGAATCTTGACGACCGTAAAACTCTACCACTGTTTCACTTCGCATGGCCTGTGGTAGCTGGCGGAGAGCGCTTAGTACGTTGGTGGGTACCTGGCTCGATGCGAGATACCCGATATAACGTATGGTAAAGCGAGGATTTTGAGTCTGCCGATGCTTTGCGCAGTGTATAAAATCGTCCTCGTCGTAGCCATTGGGGATGACAGTGCCCTTTTGCGGGGGTATGGCGAGCTTTTTCAAGATGCCTTTGCTGATGGTGGTGAGGTGATCCGCACGGCGAACGACCCCTTGCTCCCATCGCTTAATGAGCCTCTGTATGGGCTTGAGTCTGGCGAGCTTTTCCTCCCAGAATGCATCGGTCCACGGATCGCGAAAATCGGCTACCCAAGGTACGCCGGTCTGTTGTGCCAATCGCTTGGCGATGAGCTGTACGGAGTGGGGAGGTGATGTGGATAAAATGACGTCTGGGCGCACAGATCGAATGATGCGCAGCCCACGTCGCACTGCCCAGGGGTACCACCCAATGCGGCCGTCAGGGATGAAGAGATTCATTCGGATCCAGTAAAATAGGCGCTGCATGGGCGAACGCGGTGCTTTGGAGAGTTCAAACGTGTCAATCCCGCCCTTCTGGCGATGGAAGAGCCATTTGTACAGACGGTAAGGCTCGAAGGCAGGTGTCTTGTAGATGTGTACCCCCTGGGGTATGTCGCGCTCTAAGCTGTGGTCAATGGCTGGGTATTCGCCTTGACGCACGGTCAGTACGTGGACATCCCATCCGTATCGGTGGAGGTACTTGATGAATTTGAGAATGCGCTGTACCCCGGGACCGCCCGCAGGCGGCCAATAATACGTGATGACGAGTATGCGCTTTTGACGTTCTGTAGGCATACGATTAGACACGCCCCTGCCTCCTGTTTTTCCATACGTAGAAGAGCAATGCAAGTATCACGAGCAAGATGATCGCCCATCCGACGATATGCGCTATGGAAAAAGCGCGCAAGACGTGATCGGGCTCAAAGATCATCACGATATGGTGTTTGCCCGCCGGTACGTAGAGGCCACGCAGGGCATAGTTGACCTTGACCAATGGCGCAGGTGCTCCGTCGATCGTGGCCTTCCATCCTTCGGGATACCATATCTCTGAAAAGACTACAAACTGATCTTCGTCGGATACAAACTGGTACTCCAAGCGGTCGGGCGCGTAAGATACCAGCTCGATCTGGGCGTTGCCGCTAAAAGTATCTCTTTTCGGGAGCTTGGCCTTTTCGCTGGCTTCGATGATGGCCTCATCGGCAGGGTTGAACTGGTTGAGAGCGTTGATTTCTTCGTCGGGCGATTGGACCGTGATGAGTTTTTTGACAGCCCATGCGTTGCCCAAGGCGTTGGGATTAAGCCGTACGGATCCGTCCCGCGCGATGATGTATTTGGTATTGAGCATGTTGAGCACTTTGGGATTGTTGCGCGCGATGTGGTAGTCGATCAAATCCTGGTAGCGCTGGAGCTTTGCCGCGGAATAACCACCTACGGTTTTATGATAATAGGAGGGCAAGGAGGAATTAAAGGTGTTGACCGATAGATCGAGAACGCGGTAGTACAGGCTTTTGTCTTTGAGTATCTCCCTGTCGGCGGGACGCATTTCGAATTGCCTTTCCACTTTGTTGCGGGGCACGAAGGCATCCGGCTTGAGATAGCGCTTGCCTATACCAACGAGGTCGACAAACATGAGGACCCCGATGCCCAGTATGAAATGCGTCTTTTTCAATACATCTCTGGTATATGCCCACACCGCTGCTGCGGCAAGTGCAATAAAGAAGAAGGTGCGTAAGGCATCTCTACGCAGTAGGGATTGGCGCTCTTGGATGAGCGCATCGAGCAGACCAGCTTGCCGAAATTGCTCATCTGCAGGGGATCGAAAATCAAAAATGGATGGGCCAAGGAGTGCTATGCCCAGTGCCAATCCGCCGAGGATGATGCTGCTGTACTTCAACGCGCGGAAAATCTCCTCTCGCTTGTATTGGCGCGTCGCTATGCCGTGAATGGCTAAAATACTCAGTATCGGCATTAAAAATGAAGTGACGGAAAGGACGGAATTGGGCGTTCGGAAGTTGTTGAAGAGCGGTAAAAAGTCGAAGAGCAATTTGTTGAACCATGCGAGATTTTTCCCCATGGCAATCATAAAGGTCAACAAGACGCTCAGGGCAATCCACCATTTTATCTTACTGCGCACTAATAAGAGACCCATGACGAAGAAAAACCACAATACAGCTCCCATGTAAGGAGGACCACTGGTAAAGGGAAGGCTTCCCCAATAGAGCGGTGCACGCTTGAGCCGCTGCCCGGTGCGCTGACGTATGGCGCGATCGAGCGTCGAATTTGGCTTGAGTACTTCGGATGAGCTTCCCCCCACCATGCCGGGTATAAAGGTAGAGAGCTGATCAAGCCAACCGTGCGACCACTGCATGGCGTAATCCCAAGCAAGCCCCTTCACACTACTGCTGCTGGACGGATCCGCCTTTTCATGAAGAATGGGCTCGCCACGCATCGTGTGTTTGTTGTAGGTATACAGCGAGTATATGGCATCGAGTGAACCCAATATACCGACAATGCTGCCAATGAGGAGTATGCCACTGGCTTTTATAAAATCAGCAATCGTCTTTTGACGAATGGCCTCTCGCAAAGTGAGCAATACGTAAATCGTGCTGCTCAATGCGAGATAGTACAGCATCTGCGGGTGATTGGAAAATAGGGCTAAGGCAATACCTGCTAAAAAGAGTCCCCCACCGAGAAAGTATCTCCTGGCATAGGTCAATATGATCCCACCGAGCACAAAGCCCGTGTACATCAACGTCGCAATCTTATTGGTGTGACCGGCTTCCCAAAGGATGAGGTTATTCGTCATGAGGGCTACCGTTATCGCCCCAAAAGCTGCGAGCAACCAGTCTACGCCCAACACCAGAAACAACAAATACATGCCGATCATCCCAACGAGGAAGTAACCCATGGGACGATCGAAAAACAAACCCAAGGCCCTGCGGAGATAACTCAAAGGGTGCTGCGAGCGATCCATGCTGATCGGATACGCTGGCATGCCACTAAACATGCTGTTGGTCCACAAGGGCTGTTTGCCCGTCTTTTCTTTCCAGTCCCTCAACTCTTTGGAAGCCGCCTTGTAGGAAAGGATATCCCCTTGAGGAATTACCCTTCCCTGAAACTGCGGAAAGAAAAACACCATTCCGGCAGCTATAAACATCAAAAGGGCTATTAAATGGTGCAAATACTTAGGCATAGTGGTGCTATTTTATTTCACGATAGTTAGTGGTTAAAATGGCAGCACTCTCGGTTTTGCATTTTGAGCATGAATAGCGAAAAAACGCATTTTAAGATACGAAATATATAAACGAAGTACGAGCCATTACGGATTTTCGACCAGGGTCATTTCACGGATCAGGCGCGGGCACTGGCCAAATTTGTCGATCAAAAACAAGATGTAGCGAATGTCGACCATGATGTTGCGACACAGTCGAATGTCGTAATTGTAGTCGCTCATCGTACCTTCCCAAACCCTGTCGAAGTTTAGGCCGACGAGGTACCCATGACCGTCGAGTGCTGGGCTACCCGAATTGCCACCCGTCGTGTGATTACTGCCGATAAAGCACACGGGGAGTCTGCCTTGGTCGTCCGTATACGGTCCAAAGTCGCGCTGTTCGTAGAGCTCAATCAGGCGTTGTGGTAGGTCAAATTCATAGTCGCCGGGTATGTATTTGGCAATCACGCCGTCGATATAGGTAAAGACGGGATACTCAACAGAATCCAAAGATTGATACGACTCGACCTTCCCGTAGCTGAGGCGCAGTGTGCCATTGGCATCGGGATAAAAGCGCTTATCGGGGAAGACCTCCATCAAACTGCGCATGTAGTCCTTTTGCACTTCATCGATTTTGGCCTTCAACTCCCTGTATCGCGGCTCTACTTCATCGAAGAAAAAGTCGCGATTGACTTCGAACAGTCGATACGCCAGGTCATTTTGCAGTGTGTCTACCAACGCATAGACATCTGTGTCCCACAACTGCATAAAAGCCATCGAATCGGTAATGATGGTGCGGTAGTAAAACATTTCGGCGATTTCTTCGGGCGTCCATTTTTCTTCGTAATACACGATCCGAACAGGCGGAGAGAGAAGCTCGGGGGGCATGTGTTTGAGATAGACGGGGAAGATAGCCTCGAAGATTTCTAAATCGAAGTAGTGATCATAGTTTTTCCAAAATGCGCGCACCCGTTGATCCAGGCGCTTTTGGTATTGGCGAAATGCAGCCGAATCATCGCGAAGTTGAACCAACCTCCGTATGGAATGCATAAAACGCATGAGCTCCGAATTCCACCCAAACACCTCGTAGTACAGCTCACGGGCCAAGTGATACGCTTCAATGGAGTCGTATAGAGCCTGGAAGCGTGGCAGTATGTAGCTGTACTTCTGACGCAGAGCAGGGTTGTCGTGTACTATTTTACTCCAAGAGCGCTCGAGGGCTTGCTTTTTAGCCACAGCTTTGGTACGGATGAGGCCTTCGCGCTCGCCGATCCACTTTTTCCAGTAGTTGGCTATTCGCGCATGGCGAGAGGCGTACTTCAGGCGCAATGCCTCGCTTTTGCGCATGTGTTTTTGCATGACGGCCAGTGAGGAGTCTCGTACCTCGATACGGGCTGGGTCGATTGTCTCTATGATTTGCTGGATGGCGATGGAGGGCAGGTACGAATGCGTGCGCCCCGGAAAGCCAAAGACCATCGTAAAATCCCCTTCGCGCACGCCCTTTGCGTTGATTTTTAAGTGTACTGGAGCGCGATAGGGTCGATTATCAGGGCTGTAATCGCTGGGTTGATTGTTGGAATCGGCATAGATCCGGAAAAGGCTAAAATCGCCCGTGTGTCGCGGCCACACCCAGTTGTCGGTATCTCCTCCAAACTTTCCGATCGATTCGGGCGGGGCAGCAACAAGGCGCACATCGCGAAAAGTCATCGTCACAATGGCCAAGTATTGAAGCCCGTGGAAAAATG
>JALWKB010000136.1 GCA_026996805.1 Saprospiraceae bacterium
GTGCGGTGCATGCGCGCCACTTGTCCCTTGGTAAAAAATAGAATGCAGCTGTCGGGAGCAAGCGATAGGTAATTCATAAACATGTCCTCAGAGCCACAGCTGATCTGTGGAGCTGCAGGACATATATCCCATGCGTAGTGCGTGTCGCTGTTGGGCGTATCATCGATGCCGTCGTCGTCGTCGCAGGATGCGGAAGCACAGCCCGCCAAGTGGCAGAGACCGAGGTAATGTCCCAGCTCGTGAATGAGGGTACGCGCTTTGTAGGTCAAGGCACCCGGTCGGCGAAGATAGTCGATGTTGAGGATGATGCCGTCGTTGGGTGCACCGGCCATATCGGGAAAGGAGGCATATCCCAAGGCGTAATCGTCCATTTCTGCAATCCAGATGTTGAGATATCGCGTGGGATCGACCGCATCCGATCCACCGAGCGAATCAAAAAACACACGACCACCGTGTACATCGCCTATGGCTTTTACAGAGGTCTTCTTCCGTCGGATGCGCAGAGATACTCTGCCGTCGCTTTGCCGTTCGTACGGACAGAGCTCGATCTGGGCGGTTTCGATATGGGGGTAAAAGATCGATGGTATTCCCCGATGTCCACGTCGGTGTAATGCAAGCTCCTGATTGGCCTTGACAAAAAGCCAAGTGAGGAGAGAATCGGAGAGATTTTGCTCGTCCGTGCGATAGACGACATGAACATAGACGGGAATCACGTTGTGGGACGAGCGTAGACCAATGTTCGTGAGGTGTCTGGATAGCTGTCCGTCGTTCGGAAACTCAAACTGCACCTGTTCGTAGTGCCGCACAAAATCGTCGAAGAGGCATCGTCCATTCGATTGGCCGCACAGGGTGGTGAACGAGAGGAACAATGCGGCTATGGGCATCAACGATTTCATACCGTAGAAAAGAAAAAAACTCCACAGTGACCAACGCAGTGGGTCGTCAAAAATTTTTAGTCCGCCGTATGAGAAATGATCAACTCATGCTCAGATGTAGTATTGTATGAAATCTTGGATGATAGGTCTGACAGGCGCCGTTGGCCAATGAAGAAATTGATAGATCATTGCGGGATTTAGCTAAAAAACATATGCGCAATGGCCATAATGCCATAAAATATTCAGTGATGAGGTCGGATTTATGAAAAATCTATTTATATTTGGCTGTTGATTATTGGCTGATCCAAATAGGACCAAAATCAAGGGTTATGTTGCGACGAGTGCGTTGTAGAGGGGGATACTGTACCTGCTTAGCCGTCTGGATGGTGCTTTTGTTGAGTTGGGTCGTTCAATTTGCCAGTGCGCAAGATGTGCAGGTCTTTTACACGGATACGGCTGGAGCTCCTTTGGCCAATGACGATGTCCATCGGTGTCGGCAAGTGGAGTACTACAACGAAGCGCGTATACACATTTTGAGTGATGCTGTTGATCAGCTGTACATGGAGGTGTATTTCCCTGTCGGTATTTCATATGTGACGAATAGTGTTCAGCTGGTATCGAGCAATGTGTTGGGAGCGCAGATCGTCGAGGTCGGACCTGTGGGCGGCAATGGGTATCGATTTGCTCTACAGCCGACGGATCTCAGTGCGGGCGATTGGTTTGTAGTGCGTTGGGGGCGGAGGGCGGATTGCAGTGCAGCTCTTGGAAGCGCCAAGGACGCCCTTCACCTACAGTGGAATGGAGGGCAGTATGTCGAAGACAATCCCAATATACACAGCTACGACGTGTTGACGGCCTCCTTGAGCTTGGTACTATCGCAGCCCACAGTGATGGTTACACCGTTAATTCCGATCACGACTTTGATAGACATTACCAATGGCGGGCTTGGAGAGCTGGAAGAGATGACTTTTGAAATCGATGACGGAACGGGCACGCAGACGCTTCGGTTGCAAACACCGAACGGTACGCTCATTGCGCCGATATCTGTCGTGGGTACCGTCTTGCGCTATCGCATCGATGCCTCTATATTATCGGAGTACGGCGATGGAGATGGCGTTTTGGATAACGGTGAGGTCGTACGACTGCACCGCGTGTTTCGCGCCATAGACTGTGATCAACCGAGTTCGACGTATACTGTCACATGGGGCTGTGGTGCCGATAACTGCCAAGAGCCCGTCAGCACGCAGCAAAACATCGTCATCGTCAATGCCACCCCCGTATTGGATGCAGAGGTTGTACCTACCCCGGCGCATTGCCTGGATGCCACCAATGCCATTGGAGCCACACCGAAGACGATGACGGTGCGCATCGTCAACAATGGCAACGCTCCGGCACTGCGGTGGCGCATGTTTGTGTATGCAGGTATTATCGCTTTTGAAGATACCTGGAATGTCTATCGAAATGATGGCACGCCGATTCAGACCGAGCTGTACACAGATGTGTTTTATGGGTCAACCAGTAGGACTTATCGCGATATATCCTGTCAGGATGTTCAAGCATGGGGAACTCTGTCGAAAAGGGCCCGTTTGGGATTTGACACCATTTATCCCGGCGATACGATTTACGTCGAGATACCGACGTACAACGACAATCTCACATGCGGAGCCTGTAGTCGCAATGAAATCCGAAGCCCCGATTTTTATTACGGTCTGGTCTATTACGGACCTTGTAGCGATGTAGACAGCTTTTTACTCAATCCTGATTATCCATACAGTCGAGGGTATACCGTTTCGCGCATTGGGGCGGGGTATTCGGGAGCTCCGACGATTTTTCCGCAGATCGTCTATGACGATCAGGAGGTGCGCATACAGATTAGCTATCAGGACTATCGGCTTTACAATTTCGGCAATGGCAGTTTGCATTTGGCTATACCACTTGCGGGTACATGCCTGAGGTATGAGGGCGCACCAGTGCTCTCATCGAGGCCCGGCGCAGTGGATTCGGTCTTTGTGCGCAACGACACCTTTTTTGTGCGCTTTCCATCGGGCATCTATACCACCAATCTCTTCTTGCTCATACGGCTAAGGGCCGATTGTGCGTCTTGTGGGACGGGCAATCACCTCAAGCAGTTGGAAATCCTGCACTTAGCACTTATGGACAGGGATGTATGCAGTCGCTCTATTGAGTTTGCGTGTACTTCGGTGGATTACGAGGTGCGCTGCATCACATCAGCTGGCCCCTGTGAAGGGGCTTATCCCGTCTCGTTTACCTTGACGCGTACGACGCTGGGCATGCCCGATTACGACAACAACAATGTACCGGATGCCAACACTGTGGCTGATCCCGATAGTGTGTTGACCTACATGGCCTTCAACGGCGATACGGTGCGTGCCGAATGGCATGTATTGATCCACGGCTTTGCCACTACAGCGCCATTTCACTACCTCTACTTTCAGCTCAATCTCGGCAATAATCCGGTGACGCCCTGCCCTTCGGAGCCTCCGTTCTCAACGGTCTTCAGTGCATTGGACAATGCTGTGGTTGAAATCTATCCGTCAGGGGGCATGGGACCGCCCGTTGTATGTGCCGTCAGTCCCGTCGTTCAAGATAGTTTTGCCACGTACGTAGTGGATACGAATTGTGCAGGGTCTTTGGCTGTCGGTGATTCCATCGTCTTACGCGCCCTACTGGTGGCGCACAACTCCTACATACGTGGGCAGAAGATATCCTATACTTCAGGCAGTGAGGTCTATGCCAGTTATGTGCCGATGCCTTCGCCTACGCAGCGCTATCAGTGTAGCGAGCGCCAATCGAGCTTCGTCGTCGTGGGCGGATCTTTTTCTTTTTGGTTTTGGACACCCTCTACCACATGTACATATAACAAACAGGCGCGATTGTTTTTCCTTCCCAATCAGCGTTTTCCCTTCGAATACCGAAATTACTTCGTGCCCAAGGAGTTGACCATTGGCTTTCCTCAAGACCACGATTTCATACAGTTATCCATAGGTGGAATACCCATACCCAACGGACATATCGTACAGTTGGCCGATGCCATACGTGTGGTGGATTTTGATCAACTCTTCAGTAATTATGGCGGACCGTATTATGCGCAGAATCAAAGTTGGTGGCTCAATGTCGATTACGTGACCTTGCGTCCCTGTCGGTCGACACGCCAGTCGTATACCTTTGAGCACTATTGGAAGGGCAGGGGGAATGGATACAATATGCCGGAGGAGTTTACCATCTTCAGAGAAGGGTACTGCACGGATTCTGTCTTTCGTCGGGAACTCGACGATGTCGATATTCTGCCGCAAAATGTGCTCGCCTTAGACGGTGGAGGACTTTCGCAAGTGACCACTTCGCAAGTGGAATGGACCATCAATGTGCGCAATCTCACCAATCGAGTGGTAGAAGATGTCTGGCTCTACATAGAAAATACGAGTGGAAGCGTGGCCAATATCGTGCTCGACGATGGTAGTACCACTATCGCAGCCGATGCCAATGGATTTTATCACTTGGGCGACTATCCCAATCTCCAACAGCGGTTGTTTGCGGTACGAGGGGTGGTCAACGATTGCGCAGACGACACTTTGCGTGCCTATGTGGGGCTGGGGTGCCATGGTATTCCGACGACTCCGGCGGATTTGAAGTGCGTGGCCGATACCCTGGTGATGGTAGCTGAGCTACTGCCTTCGGAAGTACAAATGGAATTGAGCAGTACGCCCACAGTGCCGATGGCCTTGTGTGAGGAGCAACTCATCGAGATGCGGGTGGTCAGTGCCCAGCTGTCGTATCTCGACGATCCCCTGCTGGAGTGGCAAGTGCCGCAAGGCGTGCAAATACACTTACCTGTGGAGGTGGAATTTCCCGCAGGCTCGGGTCAGGTGGATTTGCTCATGCCGACAGCGAGTGGTACGACAATGCAGCTTGCACTCGAATGGCACAGCGCTATTGGCGTGGAGGGGATACCCGGTGTAGCGGCTCAATTAGATACCTTTGAACGGACGGCCGTCGTCCGCTTGCGCTTTACGACCGATTGCGATTATGTGTCGGGCACGTCGATGCATTTCACTGTCACGGGCTATCGACCCTGTGGCGAAGAAGCCATCCACAGCGGCTTGACGGTATCGACGGGGAATCTCTCCATCAGCGGAGCGGAGACACCGTACATTGGCACCATAAGCCATCAGAGCCTCGAGCTCTGTGATACCGGTACACTGACGACGGCCATGACCATCGTGGCCGCTGCAGCCTCGAATACTGGTGATGATGACACCGTGTACATTTTCCTGCCCAACGGGTTGGAGTATATACCGGGCACGTTTAACTGTCTGTCGGCGCCGGATTGCATCACTTTGGTAAGTCATACCACCGATGCGATGGGCCAACAAGTGCTGAAGTGTGTCTTCCCGACGGGAGGAATCGATTTGAGTGGTGGGCCAGTCCAAGTGATCTACCAATTTAAAGTGCGTTATGTCGGCGATCGCTGCAGCGATGCCATCCCCTATGGAACGGAGGTGGTCATTTACTACGGCGACATTGCCTGTGCGACCCAACCTTCGGGAGTCTGTGCCGATTATCACGTGCCGATAAGTAGTAGTGTCGACACGGCTTTCGTGGTCAAGCCGCGTTTGCAAGTCGACCAAATCCAGCTCTACCCGCAGGGCTTTGCGTTTTTTGTCGATGCGACGGTGAGCTTACACAACAACCCCGTAGAGGCCGGTGATTCCCTCGTAGTGGAATTTTACTGTGTCGACAGTCTCGGCAACATCGATGTGGTGTTTGACCGACAGGTGGTCTACGGGCCCATCGCGGTGGATTCGATGTGGGTGATGACCGCTGTCGTTCCGTCGTCTTGCAACGTGCTCAACGGCGTGATGGTCGTGGCCGGGGATTCGCTCTATTCGGGTTATCGTCAGTGTCTGTGTGGGCAGAGCTTGCAAATAGTGCGTGCCGACTCGATGGCGGTAGGAGCTATTGGCGATACTGTGTGGTTTGACGCCAATGCCAACGGTCTGCAGGATCCCGATGAGGCAGGGGTGCCCGGGGTCCGAGTCTTGCTTTACGATGCCCTTACGGATCAAGTCATCCGCGATACCTTCACCGATGCCAACGGCTATTACATCTTCGACTACGTCGTACCACAGCGCAGTTATTACCTGGTCTTTGAGCTTGGGAGTTATGCAGCTCAATACACTTGGACGGCACAAGACAGTGACCCGACCGATGCGCGCGACAGCGATGTCGATCCCTCCGGTCGAGGTCCGGTACTGTATTTAGCTTCAGGCACCTTATATCGACATTACGACGCGGGGATGGTGGCCTTGAGCCAGCTCGGCGACTTTGTATGGCACGATCGCAATGGCGATGGTATACAAGATGTAGGCGAAGAGGGCGTAGCGGGCGTGGTGGTCCACTTGTATCGCAAAGACGGGATCTACATCCGTTCGACCGTTACGGATGCAAGCGGCTATTATCTCTTTGAAAATCTGCTACCCGACACCTATTATTTGCGCTTTGTCCTACCTTCGGGTTGGGAGCTGACCGATGCCCATCGCGGCACAGATGAGGGGATTGATAGCGATGTCGATGGGACCAATGGTCCCATGACGACACCCCTTGTGGTGTTAACAGGTGGTACCCAGGAGATGGACATCGATATGGGTATTTATCGGTGTGCCGTACTCGGCGACTTCGTGTGGTGGGATCGCAACCGCGATGGCATTCAAGATCGCGGTGAAAACGGCGTCAATGGCGTCAGCATTTGGGTGTACGATGCTACTACAGAGACACTCATCACCCGCGTCTTTACACGGCCACATCCCGTGCGGAGCAGTGATGACGGATATTGGCAGGTGTGTGTGCGCCCCGGCATCTATTACATTCGCGTGGGGGTACCCAACGGATTCGTCACCAGTCCACCCCTCGAGGGTAGTGATCGATCCAAGGACTGTGATATCACGCATAGTCACGGACTCTATACCTCGTATACCGTAACACTAAACAGCGGCGACCGCAACGATAGCTTGGATGCGGGCATTATGACAGGCGCCATCGTGGGTGATCTTGTGTGGATTGACCTCAACGAAAATGGCATCCAAGACGCAGGCGAGCCACCAGCTGTCGGTGTCGAAGTGCGCGGTTACGATATGGATGGCCATCTACAAGCGCGCATCCACACCAATATCCGCGGCCAATATTTCCTCAGCATGCCGGATGCCGAGCCCTGTTATGTGCAATTCGTGCCACCACAGGGGTATGCCTTTACTGTGAGTCACAGTGGTGTACCGGCCCTCGACAGCGATGTCGATGGGAGCATGGGGGAGGGAACGACCGATACGATGGTATTGTCGGCAGGGGCCGTCTACCGCGATCTCGATGCAGGCGTGGTCGTGCGCGCCCTCTGGTCGTCGGATATTCATTTAAGCGGCTATTATGACCCCGCGTTGGAGGCCAACATCCTCTATTGGGAAGTCCCTGATCCCGACGAGCTGCTCTATTGCATAATTCAGCGAAGACCATTCCAAAGTCGGCGTTTTACATCGCTCTACCGCGACACTTTGCATTTCCGCACAGCTCATCGCTACATCGACTCCCTCTCACGTCCAAACGACGTCAAGGGCTACGTCTACCGCATCGCCAGTATGGATCGCGCTGGTAGACTGTCTTATTCCAACGAGGTGGTCTTGTTGACCGCAGGCACAGATTCATCCTTCATACAGCTGCGTCCGAGCATCGCTCATCGCTCTGTCGAATTGATTGGAGTGGGTATAAAACAGTACACGCATTACGTACTGTATACTGCCGAGGGTGTTGAGCTCAATCGCCTACTCATCGCGTCTACTATCGACGAGCGACAGACGCCACGCATCCAAATTTCGATCGAGCACTTGCCCGCCGGCACTTATTTCATCCAACTCGTCGGAGACCGAAGATCCCGCCTCTTTTCGTTTGTATGTATAAAATAGTTGTTATTTTTGAAGGGAAAAGGCGCCGTTGTTGAATCTGGAGTAATGAAGTAATGAAAATGCACAATGCATGGCATCGGCTGCTCATCGTCTTGACCATACCCTTGGTATGGGGTGGCCATTTGTATGCGCAGACGCCTTCGTACAGTCAGTATTTCGTTGTGCCGGCCTATTACAACGCAGCGTTTGCGGGTGTTCGGAGCAGCCATCGGCTGGTACTGGCCATGCGCAATCAGTATCCGACCTTTTTGGCCCCGGCACGCACGTATTCGCATGTGGCCCTGATGTGGGATAAGTACTATACGGAATACAAGACGGGATTGGGGTTGCGGATTGAGCAGTATTACGATGGCGATGGCTTGCGCAAGCACATCGGTGGAGCAATTGCCTATGCCTATAGGGCAGAAATCACCGAAGAGGTGTACTTTCGAGGGGGTATGGAGATAGGAGGTTTTATGCGGCAGTACGATACCGATGGCTTTCTCTTTCCTGACCAATTGCCTTCATTATTAGACAGAGGAAATGCTGATCCTACCGAGGAAGTATTGATTGCACCACAGACGAGCCATTGGGATATCGGCGGAGGTGCACTATTTTATACCGAACGATACTACATCGGCCTGGGCTTGCGGCATATCAATTATCCCTTGACGGGCATTGTGCGCCGCCGGATAGAGGAATCAAGAGTGATTGGCTTGCCGATGTTGGTCGCGCTGCAGGCAGGGCGGAATTGGTCATGGGGTCCGCGCTTGGCAAAGGAGAGACTTGTGGCTTTAGACTTGCTCTATCTTCAGCAAGGGCCTATTGTCCAAGCACAGGGATGGATGCGTCTAAAATGGCGCTACTTTTTATCGGGATTAGGGCTGCGGTATACCAAAACGGGTATCGATGCGTTACTCTGTACAGTCGCAGTGCAGCGCAATCAATGGTTGATTGCCGCCAATGTTGACATGACACTCTCGCGCTTTGGGTGGACCAATGGAGGAGCGGCCGAGCTCATCGTCGTGTATGAAATGGTACCACCTAAGCGCATCCGCTCCTTAGAGTGTTATACGTTTTATTGAAAAATGCAAGCAGCGTCTACGTAATTTAGAAATTTCTTTACTTTTGTAACTTCAAAAAAACCAACGAGCAGATGGCGTACTGGAAGTATGGTCTCTACGCGGCTTTGCTGGGTTTGGTATTCACAGCCTGTAAGCGTACGGAAAAATCGGCCGTGACGGGGTGGAACTACAACGACCCAGAGTGGGGGGGCTTCGAAAAGCTCGATTACGAAGGACAAATCACGGGCCCCAACCTCGTGCTCATCGAAGGGGGGACCTTCACAATGGGGCAGGTGCAAGAAGATGTGCCCTTCGATTGGAACAACATCCCACGCCGTGTCACGGTGTCGTCCTTCTACATGGACGAAACCGAAATCGCCAATATCCACTACCGCGAATATACGCGCTGGCTAAAACGCGTCTACGGCGGGACCTACCCAGAAGTATGGCGCAAGGCATTGCCCGATACCCTCGTCTGGCGCGACGAGCTCTCATACAACGAACCCTTTGTCGAGACGTATTTCCGCCATCCCGCATACGACGATTATCCCGTCGTCGGGGTCAGCTGGCTGCAAGCCAATGACTTCTGTGCTTGGCGTACCGATAGGGTCAACGAGATGATCCTCGTCCGACGAGGTATACTCAATATGAATACCCTGGATCAAAAAGATTCCGATGTGTTTACCACAGAGGCGTACCTCGCCGGCCTTTATCAAGGCAGCGTGCGCAAAAATCTACCTGATCTGGCTACGGGTGGTGAGCGCCCCGTACGCTTTGAAGACGGTATCTTGCTGCCCAAATACCGCCTGCCCACCGAAGCAGAGTGGGAATTTGCTGCCCTTGCTCTCGTGGGCAACAATGCCATCTCGGGCGATGAAGTGATCATCGATCGACGAATCTATCCATGGGATGGCTTTAGCCTCAGATACCGCAAGAGAGATAAACGCCAGGGCGATTTCCTCGCCAACTTCAAGCGACGCGGTGGTGATTACATGGGCATCGCTGGAGCACTTAACGACGCCGCACACATCCCTGCGCCCGTGCGCTCCTTCATGCCCAACGACTACGGGCTCTACAATATGGCAGGCAATGTCTCCGAATGGGTAGCTGATGTCTACCGACCCCTCACCCCATGGACACTCGAAGATTTCGACCAACATGATCTCAACCCCTATCGCGGCAACGTCTACAAAGAAGTGCTCCGCGATGAAAATGGCGTGCCCGTAAAAGACAGCTTAGGACGCATCGTCTACTATGTGCCCGACGATACGGCTGTGTACAAGCGATGGAACTACAAGCGCTCCGACTTGCGCGACTACCGCGATGGCGATAAGGATTTCGAAGAGTACATCAAATACCTCTACGGTGAGACTACTCTCATCAGCAACAAATCACGCGTCATCAAAGGCGGTTCGTGGGCCGATCGCGCGTACTGGCTTTCTCCCGGCACACGCCGATTTATGGACGAAGACAGGTCGTCGCGCACCGTGGGCTTCCGCTGTGCGATGACGCGTACAGGTAGCCCCATGGGTAACGATAAGAAAGCGGGCAAGTACTTCAAAGCAAAAAAGAAAGTCAAACGCAAATACGATTAAGGCTCCTGTGTGCTTGTGTTCATATACTTGAACTAAATGTCATTAAAGCCCTCGTTTCGAGGGCTTTTTGTTTATATGTCGAGGCCTTTGCAAATCATGGATGCGCAAACACTTCAAAGGCTCTACCGCATCTTTCGCACATCGAAGGGCGTGTCGATTGATACGCGTACACTGCAACCCGGCGATATCTTCTTCGCCTTAAAAGGCGAGTACACCGACGGCCATCAATTCGTCGATCAAGCGCTCTCCAAAGGTGCCGCCGCTGTGGTAGTGTGCCAACCCTCATTCCGCAATCGCCCCAAATCCATCTACGTCGACGACACCCTCCACGCCCTTCAAGCACTTGCGCACCATCACCGTCAGCAATGGGGCGGAACCGTCATTGGCATCACGGGTTCCAACGGAAAGACGACCACCAAAGAGCTCATCCAAGCCGTACTACAGACCACCTTCCGCACAACGGCTACTCAGGGCAACTACAACAATCACATCGGCCTTCCCCTCACCTTGCTGCGCATACCCCTTGAGGCAAGCTATGCCGTCGTCGAAATGGGAGCGAGCTACCCGGGCGAAATCGCTCAGCTCTGCACTATCGCCCATCCCGATATCAGTTACGTGACCAGCATCGGCTACGCCCACCTCGAAGGATTTGGCGACCTCCAAACACTCGTCGATACCAAACTCGCCCTCCACCAATGGACTTGCTCACATGGTGGGCAACTCTTTTACAACATGCACGATCCCATCCTCGCCGAACATCGCGAGCGCTTTGCAGATTGTCCAAATGTGATCGATCTGCATCCCGACAGCTTTCCTGCGGTCGAATACTTTCGCGCAGAACCCTTTTTATCGCTTTCAGTGCGCCTTGGAGATACAGTCCTACCATTTCATACACATCTCATCGGTCGATACAACCTCATGAATATCCTCGCTGCCGTGGCTATTGGCTATACATTGAGTGTACCCACGGATAAAATACGCCGTGCACTCCAGTCGTATCGCCCACTCAACAATCGTTCGAGCCACGTGCAAATAGGGCGCTATCACTTCATACTCGATGCCTACAACGCCAACCTGACGAGCATGGAACACGCTCTGGCCAATCTGGATGCACTGCGGGTGCCCTCAAAGGCATTTGTGCTGGGCGATATGTTAGAGCTGGGTGCCATCGAAGCGGAGGCACATCAGCGCATCGTCGATTTAGCGCATCGCTACGGCATCAGAGGTGTCTTTACCGGTCCTCGCTTTGGTCGTTGTCAGCTGCGGGGATATCCCCACATGGAAGACATCGACGACATCGTACAGTGGCTGCGCCGCCTTCCGGAGGGCGAAGAACACTGGATACTCGTCAAGGCGAGTCGAGGTATGGCTTTAGAGCGAGTAGTGGAGGAGTTCGAGCAGTCGATCGGATAGTCGATTTTGCTTGCAAGCTTCGAAATCGTCTCGTGTGCAGGCGCGTAAGACCGATATGTCTTTTTTGCGTTCGATATCTTCTTTGGCTGCGACCCACCACCGGTCGGTCTGCTCACTGTGATAGAAGATGAAACCCGTATCGCAGTCCTCGGGGAAGAAGACGTATTGACGTAGTTGTTCCAGATCACTGAGTTGTTGGCATTCCTTCTGCTGTGCGGCTACGCCTTGCAAGAAATACCAGATTTGCTGAGCAATGCAAGCAGCCGTGCGTTGCCCGTCGAGATCCGATGCAATCGCAAAGTTGCCAATGGCCAAACTGCGGAGCTTTTCGTTGAGGCCCATGTATCGCATGAGCTGACACATCTCTTCACAACTCAGCCCACTGGGATTGGTCCCGGGTCTGCCCGGCATATCGGCCTGCCGCAGAGCCGTCATCATGACCACCGCCACATGGGCATCGCGGATATATGGCTCTGCATCGACGGGATTGGCACGTATCTGTCCCAGGCGCATGCCCCGAAGGATCGGTATGGTCCCTTGATGTGACTCGAGCTGCGACAGATGCTGCTGGTATCCCAATACCGTCACTGGCCCTAAGCGATCCCGAAGGGCCCGATACACCTCGTCGATGTAGTTTGTGTGGTAAGGGTGTCCCGATGCGATGTGCTCGTCAACGAAGAGCGGCACAATACTGCCCGGCACTGCACGCGCATAGGCTTCCAAGAGGGCGGTGACGTGCTCCTTTTCTACGCCTATCCATACGGGCAGGACCTCAGCATTGACGAGCTCGGCGATAAGACCGTCCCATTGCGGACCCGGCTGCCCTTTGAAATTGCCGAGATCGTAGAGCAAAAGCTGCCCTTCGAGGGTGTGCATGCGGTACAGATGCCGCCGAACCGCATCCACCTCTTTGCTGAGCCCGATGAGTACGACACTACCCTTGGGGATGTACTGCTCCTGTAGCGTGGCAAGCAACACCTGCCCGAGCTGATAGGGGGCAAAGGGTAAATGGCCGTTGATTTCCTTTGGGTCAACGGGTTGTATCCAGTGCTGGAACATCACTAAAACTTTTCCACAAAGATACGCATTAAAAATTTTTTTAATATGAAAAGGAGGTCGGGAATCCTCTGGACCAGCTCGAGTAAATATCATATATCCTCTTTTTGTTAACTTTTAAAATTTGGCTTTTTACTACTTATACATTTGAACAATGCAATATGCATTCTTTTCCACAGTGAAAATCAAGCACAAAATGTCGTTTGAATAAAAATTGTTACTTTTGTGTGTCCTTGATTCAGTATGAAATTGTACGACATGGAGCAGTGGTACCGAATCGGCTTAGGGATTTTAGTCATAGTAGTGGGTATAGTGATGCCTGTGATGGGGCAGAAGGAGGTGGAGGAGAAGAAGGCTCCGGAGGAGGTCGAGCAGGTGAAGGGGGTGTTATCGCGGCCGTCGTTGTATGTGTTGCCTGAGCAGACGGTGGATCCCGATAAGCATCGCCTGTGGATGAGGGGAGAGTTGGCTTATCCTGCGCAGCCAGACGATGTGTGGGAAGGAGGGGTGCATTTTGGGCACTATTTCATCGATGGCGATGTCGATCGATGGACGAATTTCTACTCGGGATTTGGCTTTGGATTGCACTTGCGCAAGGCTTTGTACTATTTGTTTTCGGTGCGTTATGGCCTATTTTACGGTCAGGCTTATGGTGTGGAGCCCTTTCCACGACGATCGGCTTTGCTCAATGAGCAAGATGTCTTTGCGGGGTACGGGCCGGAGAATCCCTGGTTTGCCATGTACCGCACGCGTTTTTTGAGTGGCTCGGTTGAGGGCATTGTCAACTTGGGCAATTTGCTCTTTCATCAGCAGACCACGCGATGGAATTACAACGTCGCCATTGGTGTTGGCGCGGCCAGTTATAACACCTACCTCAATTTACGCGACGAACACGGCAATATCTATCAGGATCTCCTCAACAAGGTGGGATGGACCTACGAAAAGTTTAATTCCAACCGCGGGCGCCGGGAGATTAAAAACACCATCAAGAGGATTTACGACAAGACCTTCGAAACGCCCGGCCCCAAGAAAGCCGGCATCTTTCGCATCAACGACCAGATCAATTTCAACGCCATGTTTACTTTTTCCGCCGGTGTGGCTTACAAGGTCAACCGCCGCTTCAACATCGGCTTTGAGCACAAGATCATCTGGATCGACAGCGATTATCTCGATGGTATAAAATGGCGCACCAATCTCGACCAATCCAACAATGTCGATATCGGGCACTACACTCATCTCATCTTTGCTTTCAACCTCGGCAACCTAAAGGAAAAAGCCGAGCCACTGTACTGGCTCAATCCCTTGGATTTTATGTATCAGGATATAGCCTCGGTCAAGCGCCGACCGGTATTAGAACTGACCGATACCGATGGCGATGGGGTCGTCGACATGTTTGACAAGGAGCCCAATACGCCGGCACAGGCGCCCGTCGATGTGCAGGGGCGCGCCTTGGATAGCGACCAAGACGGCATTATCGATCTGTACGACGAAGAGCCGTACTCACCCCCGGGCTACGAAGTCGACGAAAAAGGTCGTGCCCTCTTGCCTGAGGAGGATAGACCTGTGACGAAAAGGGACATGGAGCAGATCGTCCAAAATGTGCAGATGAATGCCGGCTGTTGTCCGCCTTCGTGGTTTTTCCCAATGATCCACTTTGATCGCAATAGTTACTGTATCAAGCCCGAATTTTATCCGCAACTCAAGCAGGTGGCCAGTGTCATGCAGCAGCATCCCGACCTGTGCGTGGCCGTCGTTGGCTATACGGATGCGCGCAGTGCGGACAATTACAACCTCGTCTTATCGTACAATCGCGCCAAAGCCGTCGTCGATTTCCTTACGACCAATTTCGCCATACCTCGTCACCGCTTTAAGCTGATGTACGAAGGTGAGAGTAAGCCGCTCATTCCCAAAGCGGATCAACTTACAGGCCAGCGCCGCGAGCGTGTGGAATATCTCAACCGCCGTGTCGAATTTCGCGTGTGTCGACCCGACGACATCAATATGACGCGTCCCGAGGGGCCACCAGCCGGCTCATGCGACGAATACGATCCCGACGAAAGCAGCTACATCCCTACATCCGTGCCCAAAAAATATCGCGGTGTGAAATCCGGTCGATTTTAGTATCTTTTGGCAGAGTTCTAATGCCACTGGTCCAATATTGTTTCGGGGAATGGCCCGATGGGGCGTTCCCCGTTTTTATTTATATGCAGGGCGGAAACTGATGTGGTGTGCATTGGTCGTGTGTGTGTACCTTTGCATCGAAACGTGCCAAACTCAAGCGCTTCATGCGGGATAAAATGTACTCTTCCGAGCTACTTCAGCGGGCCATAGAGGCGCTTGCGTCGCTGCCGGGTATTGGGCAGCGCACCGCCTATCGGCTCGCCCTCCACTTGCTCAATCAACCGCCGTCTTATACCGAAGAAATTGCATCGGCGCTGCTCGATTTCCGTCAAAAGATT
>JALWKB010000137.1 GCA_026996805.1 Saprospiraceae bacterium
TGTGGTATACACGGAGCTATCGATGGGGCACGTTGACGTTCAATCCATCGGTGATGTATTATCGCTACGCGAAAACAAAGGAAGACTTATTCCCCTTTCACGCCTTTTTGGGCCTGCATGCCAATCTTCCACTAATCGGTGATCAGCTCACCCTTCAAATCGGTGGGAGCGGAGGATACCCCATTATCTCCCCCTTACGGACGGCCAGAAAATACTTTTTCTTTACAGGAGGTGTCGGAATGGCTTACAGCTTTGGCAGGAACAGATGACAAACGACCGTTTTATCCAACCAAAATATCATAACGATCGTCCATAATTATTGAGGACTATCGCACAATGGGTGGCGAACAATCCTTTTCGCTCTGGAATTGGAGTGTGATTTATTGTGGAAAGAAAGTAATGACAGCAAAACGAATTTTGATCGGTATGAAATGGTTGATGCGATGTAAGGTCATTGGGTTGCTGGCGAGCGTGGGGTTGTTCTACTCCTGCGCGCCGTCTGTTGTGATGGAAGATGCATACACTTTGGGACGAGGCAACTGGAAAGTGGAATTGCAAGCGGCCCAACAGCATGTGGTGCTCTACGACGAGCGTAAAGACTGGTTTAACAACACCTCGACAATACAAGATTATTTAGCAGGGGGCTATGTATCTCAATTTAATGCTCAGTTAGCTGTCGGACTGACGGATCGATTGGATGTCGGTGGGAAGTTCAACATAAATTCCACCGGAGTGATGGCGAAATATCTTCTTGCGCGATCTCCATCGGGATTTGCACTCGCCCTACGCGGTGGCATACACTCCTTCGAATGGGCATTGGGTACCAACTATGTGCAATTGCGTGCAGATATGTTGTACACCATGCCGCTCTGGAAGGGGTCGCTGACTCTGCAGCCGGGATGGCAGCAGTTCGTCATTCGAGAGGATTTGTCTTTAGTGAGCTTCGGCTTTTTGAGCATGGGTATGCACGTCGGAGTGCCGATAGATGATCACGCTATCTTACGAATCGGATTATTTGGTGGCCGAAAGCTCACCCCCAAAGACGGCACACAGGCATCTTTCCTCAGTTTGAAGAGTGGCTTTTGCTTTTATTTTTGACCTTTCGCCGTTTAATGCTGTTCGTATGATACATGCTTCCGTGCTCCGTTGGCCCATGAAATCGAGAGGTGTTTGGTGATTTTTTGAAGCGAACGATTGTATGCACCATGATGCACAAATGCATTCCGTGGCCTGTCGAGATGAATGATATGTCTTGTCGGACTGATCTATCAGCTTCCACACTGTGGTGTATCGATTTAATTAAAGAGGTGTGGATGGGGCATTGGTATTGGCACCATCCAAGGGAGCAAAAGATGGGAAGTGGCTCCACCCATGTCGGGGTCCATGTTCGTCAGCATTTTACGATGGTATCGGCTTTGCAGTTGGTCGCGCGGTCAGGGACAGCTGTGAGGAGGATGGTCGGAGCTTTTCGGTTTTGGAGACTTTCAGTTGTGTCGCTCTGGTGTCGATTTGAATAGATGCGATGGCCTTAACATGGGGATAAACTTTAATAGGTTGAAAAAATGTTTTGGGCAAAGGCTCTTCAAGGCGTTTGTCGGGAAGTACTGAGAGAATAAAAAACACTGCTATTATGGGAGCGAATCGATGGATTGGATGGCGTAGGGCTATATGTCTATACGCAGGGCTCGTCCTGTTGACGTCGTGTCAGCCGTTTTATTGGATGGAAGATGCGTATACCTTGGGAAAGGGAAGGTGGAAGGTCGATGGTCAGGCCTACTATCAGCTTTGGGAAGCGGTGGTTAGGGAGTACCCAATATTTTTTTATTGTTGTGGAAATGCGGAATTCGGCTTTTCATACGGCGTGACCGATCGACTGGACATCGGATGGATGTATAGCGGTGTGCACTACACAGGTTTGCGCTGGAAATACAATCTATTTGTGACTCCGTCAAAACGCGCACTATCGCTCGGTGGTCGAGCCATGATCAATACATACTTTCTCAGTGGAAACAGCCTCGGCCTCAACTGGCAGACGGACCTGTGGTATACGCGGAGCTATCAATGGGGCACCTTGACATTCAATCCGTCGGTGAGTTACATCTACTTGAGCGATGTTGAAAACAGACATCCCCTCTACGGCTTTTTCGGCCTGCATGCCAATCTTCCTCTAATCGATGGTCAGCTCACCTTTCAATTCGGTGGGAGCGGAGGATATCCCCTTACCAATCCATTGTGGGAGGCTAAAGGCAACTTCATCTTTACAGGAGGCGTGGGAATGGCGTATATCTTTGGCAGGAAGAGATAGCAGTCGACCGTTTTATCCCATGTGCTACGACCCGGTGTTTATCTACAGTGAGTGGGCCTGTTTGTACAGATGGCTTTTGTCAAATTTTTTTTGCCGTGGATTTGGAGAGGGATTGTATGGTGTAAAATGTAAGGGGCGCAAAAGTTTTTTTTATCGGTATGAAATGGTTGATCCGATATAGAGCCACTGATGTACTTACGGGTATGGATTGAATCGCTCCTGCTCATCGCCTGATGGTCGAGGCGTGCGCTTTATGTTGCAGTAAGTAGAAAGTAAAAGTGCAAGCGCCCCAAAGGCACGATTCGAGCTGAGCTCTTTTTTGGGCTATGGCTGTTTGAGCGAGGGCATACGGTGGTGTTATTAAAGAGAAAAAGTGGTTGATGGTATTGGCTATGCAGTTTTAACGGTTATTTACTATTTTATACGGATACATAAAACTCATAAAAGGGTTACAATGGGTGTAATCAAAGACAAAGACAAGATGCTGGTGATGCGAGTGATGCGTTTTGTGTTGGTCACGGGGGTGTTGGTCTTGAGTACGTCGTGTCTTTCCGTCTATTGGATGGAAGATGCACAGACCTTAGGTCGGGGTCGGTGGAGCGTTGGCGTGCGGGCTCAAGGCAACGTCGTCCCATGGGTTGTAGCAGGTGAGCGGGTATTTTCTTCAGAGATGTATATCGAGTCACAACTCGCCTACGGGATGACCGACGCCTGGGACATCGGAATTGTATCATCCTCGTTGGCAATGGTGGGAGGGACGTGGAAGAGGAGGCTCTACCACAGTCCGGGAGAGCAGACTCTTTCCGTTGGTGGTCGATACCTCCTTTCGCTGTACGACCTGTTGTTTGACCGCAAGTACACTAGTATATGGCAGGTAGACCTGCTGTACACCCGTTCTTTTGCAAGGATGGATTTTACGGTAAAGCCTTCGTTTGTTGGGATTACGGCAGCGGGAAGGGCGGTCTTTGGGGGATTGGGCGCTGTGGGGGCACAGATGCGCTTGCCCATGCGCACTGGAATGAGTCTTCAAGCGGGGTTCAATATCGGGTGGGGCGATATCTACAAATCTGATCCGGAGTACGATCTACTCTTTTCCGGGGGTGTGGGATTTTTGTATTGTTTTTGATGGTGTTGGGTGGATTGGGGGTTTGGGTATAAAATAGTGCGGAGGGATCGCCAACAGGAAAGGCGGTGTGTTGATGCTGGTAGTGGACTCACCCGAGCGAGGGCGGAGCTCGTTTGGGTATGTGAAGTCAGTCCGACGGCGGGGAACAGCAAGATGAATCCGATCGGCTGGAGCTGCCTTGGTTGAGTGAGGCTTCTTGTACGGGGGGACAGGGTACGGAGCCGTAGGAGCAGTACACGCAGCAATCGCCCTTTAGGGGTTTGAGGAGGGCCTTGCACTGAGGGCATTGCCAGAAGTACACGCAGGCATTATTGGGCATTTCCTCCTCTGTTTGGGCTCCACATTGGGGGCAGGTGATGGTCGAAAATTTCTGGATGGTTGAGGCCATGGTATGGAGATTTAATGCAGGGTTTTTGATGCGGCGTTTCGATGATAGTCTT
>JALWKB010000138.1 GCA_026996805.1 Saprospiraceae bacterium
CTGTCGACAAAGGCTCTGGTGTCGTGCACGCCGTGTTGGGTGCCGGGATAGATAAATGGGGTAGACGACAGGCAGCGTTCGGGATGGCGATTGAAGAACTCGGCGATGGCACAGCTCCCCGCCAGAGCGGGGTAGTTGTCGCGGATGTACGGCAATGGCCAGTAGGCCTTGTTTTTGTCGCAGGGCACGACGGGGTCTAAAGTCTGGTGATAGAGGAAGTAGTGCAGGGGAGGAGCCACGTGGAGGAAGGCGGTGTCGGGCAGGGCGCCGAAGATGTTGATCACCGCGTGCACGGTATCGCGGTAGTTGCGGTGAAATTTTCCCTCGATGGGGCCGAGGTCAGGACGCGGAAAGGTGTCGCCGCGGATAATGACGGGATCGATGGCGTGCGTTTTGATGGGGCGCAGCCAGGGTTGGCGCATGGTAGCAGCTGCCAGTACTGTGATGCCTCCTGCGCTACCACCACCGATGATGATCTTATTGGTGTCGATCTGCCATTCGTCGGCATGAGCCATGCAATACCGCAGCGCAGAGCGAATATCCTGCACGGCTCGATAACCCGCACGGATGATCTCGGCCTCATCATATGCCGCAGGGGGTTCAAAACCCGGCGGGCTAAAAAATCCGAGACGATACGATGCCGATGCAGTGACAAATCCCTTGGCTGCGTAGCCGCGACACAGGGCATCCATATCTTCCGGATTGCCGCCAAAAAAACCACCACCATGCACCCATAAGATAAAGGGCTTGCGAGCTGGACTGTCCAATTGAGGGCGGTACAGGTGCAGATAGAGGTCTACCACCCTGCCATCATAAGTCGTGTCACGACCGTAGGTGATAAAACGTTGGACCGTAAAAGGCACATCTTCGTTGTCTACGAGGCATTGTCCAGCGGAGAGGACCGGAAATACGAACACCGACAAGATCAACCAGCCAATCACCTTCATTTGCTCAACTTGGACTTCAATGCATTGGAAGATCATCTTCACAAACTGCGAAGATCAATATTTTCAGCGACATTTCAGTAGTTTTTTTACCTTTGTTCATCTAAGGTGAAAAATGTCCATCGTATGAAAGGCAGAGCATTAGCTATTGTCGCACTGATGTTTGGCGCTGCTGTGTTGCACGCACAGAAGATCGGTTTTTGGTTTGACAGTGGTCTTCAAGGGGGATTTGGTCTTACTACGCTGTTTAATCAAAACGTGTGGAACGATCGGCAATACGACTATCTGCTGTCGTCGGGCTTCAGTTTGGGAGGGAAGTTTGGCGTGTATTACGGCCTGCACAACGGCATCAATCTCGATGTGATGTGGAGTCGTGGGGTTCAGAATTTTGAGTTTCCTCTCCTTGAACAGGAGTCCTCCCACAAGGTACAATGGACGACTTTTGACGTGGGATTGCTCTATCGGTTTCAGAGTCCGAGCACGTATTTTGAGTTGGGGCCCATGCTTTCTTTTGTCTCGAGCATCCGCGATGTGTACGTCATCAATGAGGTGGAGACCACGCATGATGCCAGTAAGTATTACCTCAGCCAGTATCCCTCAGTAGTAGCGGGTGTGGGTGGTTATTTGCTTTCGGCGGGGACATTTACACTGATGTTTGGCATGCGGGCCATCTACAGTTTGACGGATGTGCTCAGCGAAGACGGCAAGCAGTCGCAATTTCCCAATCCATTTAGTGCGGGGCGCCCCTATGAGACCTATACCCCTACGCGTCCCATTTCGTTACTCTTCGTCTTAGAGGCCAATTACGCCATCGGATATTTTGCCAAGACGGCCTGTAGCGATCGTATGAGCTTTTTCCGCTTCGACTAATTGGGAGACAGCGTGTTTTGGAGGGCGGCTTGCGGTGCAACTTCACCGTTGGTTTTGGTGTTATTGTAAGGTATGAAATTCACCTTGCGCTCGAAGTTTAAGCCCACTGGTGATCAGCCGCGCGCTATTGAGGAGCTCGTACAGGGCGTTTTGCGTGGCGAAAAGCACCAGGTATTGCTCGGCGTGACGGGCTCGGGCAAGACCTTTACCATTGCCAATGTCATCGAGCGACTCCAGCGACCCACCTTGATCCTCTCGCACAACAAGACCCTAACTGCCCAGCTATACAGCGAGTTTAAGGAGTTTTTCCCCGACAACCTCGTCGAGTACTTCGTCTCCTATTACGACTACTATCAGCCCGAGGCCTACCTCGTCGAAACGGACACCTATATAGAAAAGGATTTGCAGATCAATCAAGAGATTGACAAGCTGCGTTTGCGGGCGATATCGGCTCTTTTGTCTGGTCGGCGCGATGTCATCATTGTAGCTTCGGTATCGTGTATCTACGGCATGGGCAATCCCGAAGATTATGCCACTTCCATCATCCGACTCTATCGAGGCCGCAAGTACAACTTGGAGACTTTCCTCTACGACCTGGTCAATGGCCTGTACTACCGCACCGAAGGAGCTCTCGAGCCCGCCTCCTTTCGCGTGCGCGGCGATACGGTCGAAGTCTTCCCCCCCTACCTCGACTTAGCTTACCGAGTCAGCTTTTGGGATGATGAAATCGAGGAGCTCGAGATCATCAAACCCGACAAGGGTTACGTCATAGAGACCACTCAACAGGTGACCATCTTTCCCGCCAACATTTACATCGCTCCAAAAAACCGGCTGGAGACCATCGTAGCTCAGATTGAGCACGACATGTACGAACAGGAAAAATATTTTATACAGCAAGGCAGGATGGAGGAGGCGCGACGCATCGTGGAGCGCACGCGCCTGGATTTGGAGATGATTCGGGAGCTGGGCTATTGTAACGGGATAGAGAACTATTCGCGCTATTTCGATGGGCGAAAGCCCGGCACACGGCCCTTTTGTCTGTTGGATTACTTTCCGGACGACTATTTAATGGTCATTGATGAGAGTCATGTGACGATACCGCAGATACGCGGCATGTGGGGTGGGGATCGAGCGCGCAAGCTCAACTTGGTGCATTACGGCTTTCGGCTTCCCTCTGCCCTTGACAATCGGCCGTTGAACTTTGAGGAGTTTGAGGCATTGGTCAACCAGGTGATTTACGTAAGCGCCACGCCGGGTGAGTATGAATTGCAAAAGACTGGGGGCGTCATTGTAGAGCAGATTGTGCGTCCCACGGGGCTTCTCGATCCCAAGATCGAAGTGCGCCCTACGGCCAATCAAATCGATGATCTGTTGGAGGAGATTCGCAAGCGCGTTGAAAAAAACGAGCGCGTGCTCGTCACGACCTTGACTAAGCGCATGGCCGAAGAGCTTGCAAAGTACTTGGCCAAGATGAACGTGCGCTGCAAATACCTGCACAGCGAGATCGACACCCTCGACCGGGTGGAAATCCTTCGGGATTTGCGCCTCGGCGAATTTGATGTACTGGTAGGGGTCAATTTGTTGCGGGAAGGGCTTGACTTGCCAGAAGTCAGCTTAGTTGCCATCCTCGACGCCGACAAGGAGGGATTTTTGCGCAATGAGCGCTCATTGACGCAGACGGCAGGACGTGCTGCTCGCAATGCCAATGGCATGGTCATCTTTTATGCCGATCACATCACAGAATCCATGCAGCGCACCATCGACGAAACCGAACGCCGTCGCGCCATACAGATGGCCTACAACAAAGAGCACAATATTACGCCCAAAACCCTCCACCGCTCCCGCGAAGAAATCCTCAACCAGCGCTCTATCCTCGATGTGCGCGGACGCAAAAGCCGAACCACCTACCGCATCGAGAACCTGAGTTCGAGCCGCGTAGCTGAAGATGATTCGCCACAGTACCTCTCCGCCGAAGAGATCGAAAAGCAAATCCGCCTCTTGGAGCGCAAGATGAAAAAAGCCGCAAAGGAACTCGACTTTCTCACCGCAGCCAAATACCGCGACGATATCGCCCTGTTGAAAAAGAAACTCAAAGCAGCTCTATGAGCAGTGTCGATAACTGCGATGAAAAAACCACATGCTCAGTAGCCCCGTCAGCCACATCACCCCACACGATGTCCATGCGGCGCCCAAAAGCCCAAAGCGCGGGATGAGCAGACTATTGGCTATCCCATTGACGATTAGGCCAATCAGCACCGCATAGGCCGCCAAATCCGAACGCCCTATGGCCGACAACAAGTTGCCGTACAGCCCGCGTACCACAAGGATACCCGTCACCCCAATGCATAAAACTACATAGGCACTGTAATACGTCAACAGCTCTCCACCGAAAAGGCGCAGTAAGTGCGGACCCAAGGGAATCGCAACGATCAAAAACAGGAGCGCAATCCACGAGAAAAGCCGATGATAGCGCCGTATGAAATCGTAGATATAGCCCCGTTGGCCACAGCGCTCGGACAACCGCACGAAATAAGCAGTCATATATGCGGCGGGTAAAAACAAGATACTCAGGGGAATCAAACCGATGTACTTGTAAAAGGTCACCAGTCGAGGGTCGGCGAGCAAGATACCTATCCAAAGGAGGTCAACTGCTATGAGCAAGCGCCCCAGTAAGTTGGCCAGAGAGGTGTATATCCCGTAACGATAGAGCTGCTTCGTCGCAACGTACATGGTAGATGACCGAGTAAGAGGGGGGTGTAGGGAGGCACCCCACAGCAGCCGCATAGTGATCACGGTCATGGCGGGTGCGAGCACAAAGGACAGCGCGTATCCCATCGCTCCCCAAATCGGGGCAAAGACGATCACACCTGTGCACAGCCACAGCCAGTGTAGAATTTCTGCCCGCGCGTAGAGATGATTTTGCTCCATCAGTCGAAATCCCGTCCGCCACATCTCGTATTCAAAAGTCGTCCAGAGCATCCAGGAGAGCAAGGCCACATAGCTCGACGTCCCGGCAAGGCCCCAGTCGGCATGGAACAGGCCACTCCATGCACTTATCATCAGGCTCATGAACAGGGCCCATCGTCTTCCAGCTCGCCAAAGACTGTGCAGGAAGGCCAAGCGCTGCGCTCTATCCTTCAACGCTGAGCCGTATCGCGCTGCACTGTGGTAGAGTCCCATGCCCATAAAGGGCAGTATGAAAGCGATGATTTGAAGAGCGTAGATGGCTTTACCCAGTGCTTCCGGGCTGACGAGGCGATAGGCCAGCCACGAAGCAAAAAAGGACAATAACCGTGCTGTGGCCACCCCCAAAACCACCCACGGACCTGAAATCCGCCTAAAATCACGAAGGGTACCCCGGATATCTTGCAAGCCAAACACTGCACAAAAGTAGAAATACGAAGCGATCGAACGGATGTGGAATTTTGTGTAATTTTGTCTGCGGACTAAATTTTTCCTGGTATGAAACGGTACATCTTGCGGCGTGTCTACTGGATGGCACTTGTATTCGCCTATGTTCCCGCAGTGTATGCTCAAAAAGGCGTCTTTAAGGAAGTGCCGATCACAGGCGATGCGGAAGCTGTGGTGGAGGTGCAACTGCACGTGCCCGAAGCTGTGCGGAGCGCCATGCTTCGCGCTGCCGAAGATGCCCATCAGCGCATCGCTTTTACGCCTCAGACCGTTTCAATGGCTCAGTTGATGGAAGTCCTCGGTCATCCCTACGTGGTAGAGCGTGCTCGCGATGGACGTCCGACAGCGATTTCATACCATAAAAAAATCTCCACAGACGGAGTGCAATTTCGCAGCAGCGTGGAGGCACATGTGCGCCCGTTCTTAAGAGAGGTCGAAGAGCTGCTCACTTTTCCCGAAGTGTCGGAAAAGTTTGTGGTGGAAGATGTACAAAGGGATGCCTTGGGCAAGCTCCACATACGTCTGCAGCATTACGAAGACGGCGTAAAGGTCTACGGATCCGAATTGCGCATTCACGGGGAGGGAGCAGAGCTAAACTTCCTCAACGGCCGCTATTACATCACTCCCAATGCGATTCCCTCACCCAGGCCTGCACTGAGCCTTGAGAAGGCGATAGAGCTATTGGAGGAGCGCCATGGCAAACTCTTAGCCACGCCGTTGGCAGAGGTGACAGAGGAGAGCTTGCTCGCCCCGTGTAAAGGAGAGCTGGTCTACATTCCCTTTGACGAAGAGCGGTGGACCTTGTGTTGGAGAGTGGAGTATTACAAAAGCCTGTTGGAGCGACGCGAAGCGTGGATCAATGCCCACACGGGAGCTGTTGAACGCGATTTGCTCTTGACCTGTACGTTTTTGCCACACGACGATGGCACCTCGCTGCCCGAACTGTCAATAGACCACCGTGTTCCAATACCCGAGCTGCGTTATGATCCGCAGGGAGATGTGACCTTTACGGGTAGGGATCTCAACGACGCGACGCGCACTATCCACGTATGGGAACAGGGAGGCCAGTACTTTCTGATCGACGCCTCTAAGGATATGTTTGACGCAGCGCAATCATCGATGCCGACCAACCCTGTAGGGGCATTGATTACTCTTGATGCGCAGTGGACCAGTCCAGAGAATACCAATTTCACGGTTTCGTTGCCCGTCACGACCGACAATCAGTGGTCTCCCATGCAAGTTAGCGTGCACTACAATGCATCGTTCTGCTACGATTATTACCGCAACACCCATCAGCGCGTGAGCATCAATGGTCAGGGAGGGAATGTCATTTCCATCTACAATGTATCGGCACCGGACGGTGGCGGTTTGGACAATGCGTTTTGGAACGGCAAGGCGATGTTTTACGGCAATGGACGTGATATTCTCTTGCCTCTTGCAAAGGCCCTCGATGTAGCTGGTCATGAAATGACGCACGGCGTCATCCAAAATACGGCGGGGCTCATCTATCAGTACGAGCCGGGGGCCATCAATGAGCATCTGGCCGATGTGTTTGGCGTGATGATCGATCGCGAGGATTGGCAATTGGGGGAAGACGTCGTCCGAAGGGATGTATTTCCGTCGGGCGCTATGCGCGACATGAGTGATCCCCACAATGGAGGAACGGGCCTCGGTCATCCGGCCTGGCAGCCCAAGCACGTCAACGAACAGTACCATGGCGAGAACGACAACGGCGGAGTGCACATCAACAGCGGTATCCCCAATCACGCCTTTTACTTGTTCGTCCAGGAGTTGAAACCCCAACACGGCGAAAGTCGCGCCAAGGAAATGGGCGAGCAAGTGTGGTACCGCGCAATGACGTACTATCTGACGCGAAGCTCGCAATTTGTCGATTTGCGCATTTCGGTGATAAAAGCAGCATCGGACTTGTATGGCAATAGCGCAGCAGATGCCGCTAAAAATGCCTTTGCTGCCGTAGGCATCGGCCAACCCGCAGGTGGCGGTGGAGGTGGAGGCCAAGACGACGATACGGACCCAAGGGACAAGTACCAGCAAGACCTTCCCATCAATCCCGGCACGCCTTTTTTCTTAGCTACTACAGTAGACCAGGAGCAGCTCTACCTATTTGACCTCAGTAAGAACAACCCGCAACCCCAGGTCATCTACGATGGTGGGTTGTTGTCTAAGCCGAGCGTCACGGACAATGGACTGCTCATCGTCTTCGTCGGCAAGGATAAAATACCGTACGCCCTGCTCTTCGAAAACGGCCAGTACACAAAATATGCCCTGGCTGATCAAGCCGTTTGGCGCAATATCTGCGTGGCCAAAGACGGCTCGATGTTTGCCCTGCTCACTGATCAACCACAGCCCAAGGTATATATCTACAGTAGTGCACTACAAGATTTGCGCGCCTTTGATCTGTACAATCCCACCACTGCGCAGGGCGAAAAGACCGGCGATGTGCTCTATGCCGACGCCATCGAATTCGACTATTCCGGCCAATACCTGATGTACGACGCACTGAGCAAAATCAAAACCGCCCAAGGCTATGAGTACGAGTATTGGGATATCGGCTTCATACGCGTGTGGAACAATGACGACGATATCTGGGGAGACGGCGCTATCTTCAAACTCGTCTCCAATCTGCCCGAGGGAATAAGCATTGGCAACCCGACTTTTTCGAAGAATTCGCCCTACATCATCGCCTTTGATGTATTAGACCAGACTTCCGGCTATGATCAATACGGCATTCTCGGGGCGAACATCGAAAAAATCGACTTGCAGCGCATAGCCCTCACCAATACACTGGGATTCCCAAATTATTTCATCAGTGATCAAATGCTCTGTTTTGACAACACCAGTGGCGGCCAAAACTACATCGCCATCTTAGAGCTCCAGTCGTCGAAGATCAATGCCAAGGGCTCGGAGCGAGCCTTTCTCGATGGCGGCCATTGGGGCGTCTTCTTTGCCAATGGCAAGCGCAAGTTGCAAGTCTCCACGCGTCGACCTTCGGATGCGCCCGCAGCTTTCGAGATCTATCCCAACCCCGCTACAGATGATCTCTACTTCCGCCTTCCCAATCCGTATGAAACCGTTGAAGAGTTGCATCTGTTTGACCTCCAGGGACTGCCCATCCAGCAATCTGCTTCACCGCAGCCACAAGAAAGTGCCCCAAATGTGTGGCATATTTCCTTAGCCCATGTGCCGCGGGGCATGTACGTGCTGTGGATAAAGACAGATAAGAGCCATTACACTTCGCTGGTCATCGTCGAATGACGCTCTGCGTAGTCGTTTACCGGTGGATAGAGGCCTCTGCTTGTTGGTGGTAACACCGGCAGATGTGTTCGACGGCTTCTTCGATTTCGCTGGTGGTAGTTGGAAGTCCTAGGCTCACGCGAAGAGCTGTATGGGCAAGTGTAGGTCGAACGCCCATTGCTTTGAGGACATGGGAAAGGCGTAGATCAGCTGTTGTACACGCCGAAGAGGTACTCAGCGCCACGTGCTGGGAGAGTTCTTCGAGCAAGGCCTTCATGTCGATTTGAGCAGGCAAGCTGAAGTTGGAGATGTGCGCCAGTCGCGGGGCAGTGTTTCCGTGAAATACTACATCGGGTATTTTTGCATGTAGCATTTCCTCGAAGCGATTGCGCAGTTGAGCGATATGGGACCGATGGGGCCTTAGTTTTAGGCGGGCGTGTTCACAGGCAGCACCCAATCCCACGATGCCCGGCACAAAGTGCGTGCCCGAGCGAAGCCCCTGCTCTTGACCGCCGCCGTCTATCAAGGGGATAAGTCGCACACGCGGATTGCGCCTGCTGACAAAGAGGGCACCCACACCCTTTGGCCCGTAGAGCTTATGTCCAGACAGGGGCAGGAGGTGGATGCCCAGCTGGCGAGGTCGAATGTCTTCGTAGGCCAGGCTCTGGGTGGCATCACAGAGGAAGAGTATGCCTCGTTCGCGGCAGAGGTCACCGATTTCAGCCACGGGATGGATGACGCCGGTTTCGTTGTTGCCATACATCAGGGCGATCATTACCGTATCGGGGCGAATGAGACTTTGCAGAGCCTCCATGTCGACGGTGCCGTCAGGCAATACAGGAGCGATGCTGATTTCCGCTCCACGGCGCTCGATCGTTTCAAAGGCCTTGAGGACAGCTTTGTGCTCGGTGGCACCGACGATGAAATGCTTGCCTTTGACCTGTCTGTAGCGCCAAAAGACCCCTTTGATGGCGAGATTGATGGCTTCGGTGGCGCCCGAGGTGAAGACTATTTCCTCTTTTGTAACTCCGAGGAGTGAGGCGACCTGTGCACGCGCTCGTTCGACAGCTTCCCGTGCGCGCCGACCGAAGGTGTGCAGCGTGTTGGATGGATTACCAAAAAGCAGGCTCCAGTACGGCTTCATTGCCTCGACGACCTCCTCCGCAACGGGCGTGGTAGACGCATAGTCGAGATAGATGGGAATCCCTTCGCCTTTTTGCATTTACAGACAGATTATCGTCGGCAAAAATAATTACGGTTACCCGCAGCAATTGTTCTACCCCAACATCCTCTGTTACAGAATCTGCATCGACTACTGCATAAATGACACCTCTAAAGAATGTTGAGCGGACCAAAGGGAATGTAGGTGCCTTTGTTTCGGTCGTACTGGTAGATGTAGGTCAGCACATTGGCAAATTCTGCACCGACGACCATTGCTGCGGCCAAAGGCCCAGCAAAAAACAGGTGAATGGCATCGGCACCGGATTGCGTGATGCGTTGAAACTTCGCGTCGAGGGACCTTTGAAACTGAGCCATCTGCTCTGGCGTAAAGATGCTGCTGTGGTTGAGCTTAAAATAGCGCTCTTTTGGAATGTCCTTGAGCGCGGGATTGGACTGACAATAGTGCAAGACCTGATTGTAGATGTCGGCTTTGGGCAGCACATCAATGATCAATACACATGGGCGCTTGCCGGGTTTTTTGAGGATTTGCTTGTACATGCGCCTCTTATACCGACGCTCCTGCCACAGGTAATACCAAGAAAGAAAGACCGGAATGGAAATGAGCAACCCCAGTACCACGCCGATGGGGTCTAATACCTCCATGATGAACTGCTTCAACTCATAAATGCTCATCGTTTTTTTCTTAAAATTAGTAAAAATTTCAATTATCAAAGGGGCGATGGTCTCCAAAGGGCTTATGTGTTGCCTTGAGACAGTCGCATTCGTCCATTGAAGGAAAGAAAATGTTACTTTTGAGCAGAGCTATCGACGTCATTGTATGAAGCGTTGTATTCTCTTTGGGTGTATATTGTGGTCTGTAGGGATTTTAGCCAGTACGCATCCCCACCTGCGCATCAGTCTCATCACGCAGGCACCGGGGGAGGAGCTCTATTCGGTCTATGGGCATTCCGGCTTGAGGGTGCAGCGACTCGATGCCGATTGGGATTACGTCTTCCACTGGGGACTGTTTGACTTCGAAGCACCGGGTTTTTATGTCAATTTCTTGCGTGGGTTTTTGTGGTATAAAATGGGGGCAGTGCCGTTTGATCTATTGTATGAGAGCTCTGTGCGCGACCGTCGCAGCATGTGGGAGAGTACGCTTCGTCTGGACTCCGCGGAGACAGCGCAACTCTTTCAGTTGTTGCAAGAAAACTACAGGCCCGAAAATCGCCGGTACCTGTACGATTTCATACGCGACAATTGTGCCACCAGGCCGCGCGACGTACTCCGTCGGGTGTGGGGACAACGCTGGGTAGTGCCCGACACTCCTCGGGTGAGCTATCGCACGCTACTGCGGCGATATCAGTCGGTAAAACCATGGGCCAATTTAGGCATTGATCTCCTCCTCGGCACGGCGGTGGATCGGCCCGTTGAGCCTTGGCATCAGATGTTCTTGCCGATGCAGTTAAAGGAGTATTTGGCGCGTAGCGCGGTCGATGGTCGGCCTGCCGTGGTGGAGGAGCGAGCGCTGTTGACCTATCTTATGCCGAAACCATCTGTACCGCGGTGGCTGCAACCGCTGGTGATATTTGCCCTATTGTTGGTCGTGGAGGTTTTCCTGATGATGCGGCAACGTGGAGAAACACTGTGGGCGCGGTGGTACGATTCGATGTGGTTTGTGATGTTGGGTGGGGCGGGAATGCTCATCGCCTTCATGTGGTTTGGCACGGAGCATTGGGTGACGAAGTGGAATTGGAATCTGCTGTGGTTGCATCCGCTGTATTTTGTGATGGCGTATTTGCGGTGGAGGCCCTGTCGGTGTGTTGGAATGGTGGTGCGCATTGTATTAGCCCTAATGGTGGCTGCTGTAGCGGTTTCCGCGCCGGGATTGGGCATACAATCCTTTCCGCCTGAAGCCTATGTACTGATGGGAGTGACTGCTTTGAAGCTCCGTCGCTTGAAGCGCTACGGGAGTGCTTCGCCATTGCCTTCATCTTCGGCATCGTCGCAGTGATAGGGCTTGCGTTCCGGTTTGGTATCGGGAGGCTGGCTTTTTCCGGTGCGGAGTTTTTCGCGGAGCATATTGTCGATGATGCGCTGTCGCTCACGTTGGAGTTGTCGTTGGAGCTCTTCGTTGCGTTCGGCGTCGTAGTACAGTATGCCATCTACCCATGTTTTGAGGGCTTTGGCATGGATGGAGAGCGGATTGGCAGACCAGAGCACGAGGTCGGCATCTTTGCCGGGGCGTATGCTACCCGTTCGGTGGTCGAGGTGGAGGAGTTTGGCGGGATTGAGGGTGACGAGTTTCCATGCTTCTTCTTCGGAGAGGCCGCCGTATTTGATGCTCTTGGCGGCTTCTTGGTTGAGTCGGCGGCCCATCTCAGCATCGTCGGAATTGACAGCAGTGATGACGCCCATTTTGGTACAGATGGCGGGATTGTGGGGAATGGCGTCTTTGACTTCGTACTTGTACGCCCACCAATCGGAAAAGGACGACACACCGGCGCCATGGGCCTTAATCTTGTCGGCCACCTTGTAGGCTTCAAGACCGTGCGTAAAGGTGTTGATACGAAACCCGAAGCGCTCGGCGAGCCGCATCAACATGGTGATTTCGCTCTGCACGTAGGAGTGACAGGTGACGAATCGCTTGGAGTGGAGTATTTCCACCAGCGCATCGAGTTGAAGGTTTTTGCGCGTGGTGTCGGGGTTGCGCTGTCGATCGCGCTCGTATTGCAGGGCAGCGTTGAAGGCGTCTTCGATGGTCAGTTCGACGCCCATGCGCGTGTTGGGAAAGCGCTTGTTGTGGGCCACGCGGCTTCGCTTGACGTTTTCGCCAAGGGCAAATTTGATAAAGGGATCAGCATCCCGTATCTTCAGCTCCTCCGGCAGGCGTCCCCATCGAAATTTGATGATAGCTGACTGGCCACCGATGGGGTTACAGGAGCCGTGTAGGAGCTGTGCGGCTGTCACTCCACCGGCCAGCTGGCGGTAGAGGTGTACATCTTCGGAGTTGATCACATCACCTATGCGCACCTCGGCCGTGACATTGTGCGTGCATTCGTTGACGCCTCGACGGATGGCTATGTGGGAATGCTCGTCGATGATCCCCGAGGTCAGGTGGAGTCCGGTAGCATCGATTTCGACGATGCCCTGAGGAGGTGGTGGCAGGTCCTTGCCCACCTTGCGTATGATGCCGTCTATGACGAGCACATCCGTTTCGTGTAAAATGCCCTCTTCCTCATTGGTCCATACGGTAGCATTGCGGATGAGGTAGTCGTCGGCCGTGGGCAGCTGTTTCCATCCGTAAGCCACAAAGGGATAGCGAAAAGCCGGCGGATAGGGCCTGCTCTTGAAGGGCTTTGTCTTTTTCGGCTGGTGGATGCGTTGGGCTTTCCACATCACTTTCTCGCCCGCCACATAAGCATTGCCGAAGAGACTATCGCTTGACACAGAGCCTTCGAGCTGCCAGAGTAGACTGTCCGGACCTACAAACCCAAGGCCGATGGAGGGATATCGGTATTGTACACTCACCGTCGTGGAAAAGGTGTCGTTGGGCAAAAACAGTTGGAGTTTGCCCCTGGTGGTCGAGCGTATTTTGAGCTTACCCTGTAGGGTGTCGAGTGTAAAATGGTAGGCGCTGCGAATGTCGACGGGATAGAACGTGCTCAACAGATGGGGGCGACCCTTGACCCAGTTTTGCAAGATGTTGGTCTGTTTGTGAAACAGTGGTCCATCTGTGATGAGGAAGTTAGCCCATTTTCCTCGTTCGAGGGTGCCGACTACGTCGTCGATGCCGAGCCAACGCGCTGGAGTGATGGTCAGTGCGCGTAGGGCCTCCTCTTCGCTCCACTGGCTTTCGATGGTCTTCCTGACGGCGTCGAAGAAATCCCTTGTTCCCTTTAAGCCCTGCATCGTCAGGGCGACTTCTATGCCGTGCTGGGTGAGATAGGCCGCGTTGAAGGGAGCCCATTCCCAGTGTTTGAGTTTTTCGTAGCGAATGTAACGGCTCTGTAGGGGATCGGTGACGTCGTACGGCAGCGGATACTGCAGGGGGAGGATGATCTTATCGGCAATTTTAGCGATATCAGCTGCCCGACGGTACTCGGTACCGCTGCCCTTGTATATGAAGTCGATGTCAAACTCCTCGCCTATGCGATGTGCCCTGAAGATGTCGAGCCATTCACTCGTTTCGAAGATTTGCGGTAGGGACAGCAGTTGGTTTAGGGCTTCTAAGTCTGCGTTGACTTCCTCTTGATGTCCGTAGCGCTTGTACCATTGGGCGTCATAAAGGGTCTGTCGCAACAGGGCGATGACGCCCATCAAAGAGCCGGGATAGGGGTGTTTCGAGCTGCCCTTCTTGAACGACAGGTGATGTGCTGCGCGGGGCTTGAGCAGGGTGAGATGCGGCTTGTCATTGAGTAAAAACACCAGAGCGCCGCTACCTCGCGATATTCCATCTTGGCGGTGGGTGAGCACGAGGCCGAAGCCTGCGCGGTGGTAACGAGCCAAACGCGCACTGTCGACGCGCAAATGCCTGTAGGCATCATAGCGAGGATGCAATGCGGGATTCCAGCTGATGGGGCCGCCTTCCGCCGTGCGCTCGCCCCCTTTGGACTTTTTCAAGCCGTAGTCGCTGTATAAGTCGATAAACGACGGATAGATGTAGAGCTCTTCACATGGCACTTCGACTGCTCCTGAGGGGGTAGCCGTTCGTTTGCCAGCGTAGAGAATCTTTCCGTCGCGCACGATAAATGTACCGTTTTTTACGGTATCGCCTGCCTGGCGAATGATGGTGGCCCCTTGTAGGGCGTAGTAGAGATGGGGTTGATGGCGTACAGGTAGCTGGGGAAAAGTGATCTGTCCTACGACGGATAGCGCACATCCCGTGCATGCCCACATCAGCGCAATAGCCCATTTTTTCATACTCGATCGCTTTGCTCCTGCGAAGATAACACACCGACTACGATTTTATACCCACCAAGGGCATTTCTCAAATCGGGAAAATGCATTCCAGTGGCGAGGGGTGGCTAAGCGGCTTTGACGAGGGTAAAATCGTTGGTGCCCCGCGCTTCGACGAGGCGCAAGAAGCCTTCGTTGAGGAGTTCGAGGATGCTGAGAAAGGTCACAATGGCTTGAAATCGGTCGGCGCAGCGACGAAAGAGCTCGCGGAAGTGCGCACGTGGAGTGCGAGCAAAGTGTTGGCGCAGTTGTGCTTTGGTCTGTTTGACGGTGTAGGGAATGCGGATGAGGGTGTGTTGGGGCTGTTGCTGGCGCAGTTGGTCTTTTTCGACGATGCGTTGAAAGGCCGCAAAGAGCTTGTACACCGAAGTGGGCTCGTAGTCTGCCTGTATCATGGCGTGCTGGGCGATGCGGAGGAGATCTTCTTCGACGTTGCCGCGTTCGAGCTGTTTTGCCCTCGCTTGTTCCAGCTGACGGAGTTCGGGCAGGAGCTCTTTAAAGCGCTTGTATTCGATGAGCATGT
>JALWKB010000139.1 GCA_026996805.1 Saprospiraceae bacterium
TGGCTGTGATGTTGGGTTTTTACTTGGCTCTCAATTATGCGGTGACGGGTATACGGCCCGTGCAGTTTTTACGCGGGATTGCTCCTGCGCAATTGCTGGCGTTTTCGACGAGTTCGAGTGCGGCTACCCTGCCCGTGACGATGGAGCGGGTCGAGGAGCATCTCGGCGTGGAGGGCGAGGTGGCGAGTTTTGTGTGTCCTGTGGGAGCCACGGTCAACATGGACGGAACAAGTCTGTATCAGGCTGTGGCGGCAGTATTTATTGCGCAGGTGTTGGCCTTTGACTTGACGATTCAAGACCAGCTAACCATTATACTGACGGCCACTCTTGCTTCGATCGGGAGTGCGGCGGTGCCGGGGGCGGGCATGATCATGCTCGTCATCGTGTTGGAAGCCATCGGCCTACCCGCCGACAAGCTAGCCATTGGCTTAGCCCTGATCTTCGCCGTCGACCGCCCCTTGGATATGTTGCGCACGGTGGTCAACATCTCGGGCGATGCCACAGTAGCCATGATCGTCGCCAAATCGGTAGGCAAGCTCGGCCCACCGCGCCCCAAACATTGGTGGGACCACTATCCGAAAAAGAAATCCGCTACCGTGAAATAATGTTGCAGGACTCGGTAAAAGACCTTTGCACGTATTTTTTGGGTGTAAAATGGTGGGAGATCCATGACCCTCGGATAGTCCTTATCCCTATACGTCGGGAGCACCATTTCATGCAGATCGGTACAAAGGAATAGGAGTAGGTCGGGAATATAAGGGGAGTATGCCGATGGTCTGGGCAATGTAAGTGAAATTGTTCCACTGTTATAAAAACTGCGGTGTAGTTTTTGCTAGCTACAGCTGAGTGGAAATATGCCATGTTACGGGTAATTATCGGATAGAGGACTAATGAGAAGGGGTGTTTAGACCATTGGGTGGCTGTAGTATGAAACGCACTTTTTGGCGTCGCAGCATTTCAAAGGGAGAGAGACAAGGTATGTTCAGCTCTCTGCAAACGTTAGGGATTTTGATCTTAATAGTAGAGGTCGTGAATTTTTCATGGGTGACAATTGTAAAGCGATGTGCAAGGGCGTAGGAAATAAGGTAATAATCGGCAGTCTCAAAAAAGTTGCTTTCTGCACCCATTTCGTAATTTTGATCGACCCACCTGCTCACCTCACGCATTGCTTGGGTGGTGCTATAATCAATGGGTAGAAAGAATTCTTCATTTAAAGATTTAGCCCAGGTTGCCAACTCGTCGTCACCTACTGTAAGTTCTTCTTTCACTTTTTCAATGCTATAAATGACGCCTTTAGTATTTGCATAAATCAGCCAGTCCCAAAAGGCTGGGCAGAAGTCAAGGCCATAGTGTTGGTTTTTGGCCTGGATAAAGACGTTGGCATCCAAGAGGTACCTGATCATTCAAGACCTAAGGTTTGAGCAAATCTTTGGAAGGTTTTGAATTTTGAAATTCCAAGTAGGTTGTACGCATCTCGGTAGAGTGTATGTCCTTCAAGAGTGCTATGAATGAGCGCGAGCGCAAAACGCTTGCTGACTTTGCGGGAAAGGTTATAGTAAAAATTGCCTCCTCTATGTTGCTTTTTGTGTTGTTTGAAGGATTGCCACTTTCGGAGCTCTTGTTGATATATAATTTTAAATGTTTTCTTGCTGATTATTTTTTCATCGTATAATCGTATGAGGATGACGATCGTGCTAACTTTAAAGAGCTGTGCCAATCGATTAATTTCGTCATTTATCGCGTTGTGGGGGTTGAATTCTTTTTTTAGCGCGGTTAATGGTACTAAGATTTCAGCAGCGACCTGGTTACACCAACGTTCGATTTTGGCATTGGGTGTCTTATCCAACTGTGGATTCGATATTCCACTTTGTCCCAGCCAGATGTGTGCCAGTTCGTGCGCTAAGGTAAACAACTTAGCAGCGATTGTGTCTGCACCATTGATAAATATAAGCGGTGCTATGTTATCCACCAAAGCAAATCCACGGAACTCATTCGGATTCAATGGTCGATGATTGTTGTTACCCACCACACTGTTCATCATGACCAAAATGCCTGTCTTTTCAACTTGGTCAATAAAATCATGAAGCGCCGTCGACCATGAAGTCATACTTTTTCTATGATGAATATCCAAATGGAGCTGATTGCTAATATCGTTTGCAACTACTTCGGGGGAGTCGGACAGAGATGCGGTACCCACAAAGGATAAAGAGGTGTCCTTTTGAGACAATACATGGAAGCGATACCATTCTTGTCTTTGTTGGCATTGGTAAATGGTGTGCAACAGCTCAAGGCTTGGAATAGTATATTCAGAGGCGGTATTTGTGCGAAAATCAGGGATGGGAAGACGCTCTTCTGGGGGGGATTGCAGAAAGAAAAATCCTATAGGGATATGTAAAGTTGAGGCCAATTTTTCCAATTGTTTGAAGGTTGGCTGTGCTAAGCCTTTCTCCCATAGTTCGAATTTTGGAAATCTTTTTTGAAGGGCTTCGGTAGTAAAACCAGATCGACGACGGGCCCACTGAAGAACTTGCGGCTCAATCGGGACACGAACGATGCTCATCACGAATCTTTGCCTTCCAAAATTAATTATTTTAGAAAAATTACGGCTATGGATGAGCCATGGAGTATTCATCTTTAGTTGGCGAGACCTATCTCCATCGACTCTTCATTAACAGCATACGATCATTTCACGTGCGATGAGGACGAATGGATCCGAGGGCTGCACTATTTCAGCAGTGGGTTGGCGGTGTTTTTTAGTAGGCGGTGGGTTATCTCTTGGAGGGCGTCGTAATCGATCTTGCTATGGTGGCGTGGGTCCATGGGAATCTTGCGCAAGGGGAGGAGTAGATCATGGGGTATGTGTGCGATATTTAATGCGTCATGTTTGTAGCCGGGTCGGCATTGGATGGCCAGTACCAAGCGCTGGTCGATGTGGAGGAGGGTGCCGCGTTCGACAGCTGGATGGGCGTCGAGGAGGCGTTCGATGTGGAATGGGTAGAGGGTTTGCCCTTTGTGGCGAATGATTTGTCGAACTCTGCCCGTTAAAAAGAGCCGTCGGCCTATTAGGTATCCGCTATCACCTGTGCGGTGCCAGATGGTGCCGTCGACGACGATTTTATTGCGGTGGAAGGCATCGGGGCTGTTGAAGTAGGTGGTCAGCACGTGTGGGCCAGCGACGACGATCTCGCCAATATGGCCATCACTACATTGAAGGGCGCGCCACTCGTCGATGGTGTAGTGTGTGCGAAGAGGCACATCGGTGGGGATGATGGCGACTTGGAGGTCGGGGTGTACATCGCCTGCCGGCAGGCCCTTCTCGTCATCCTCTGCCTGAGCGATGAGCTGTGCAGCGGTGATGGTGCTGATGGGCTCTACTTCGGTGGAGCCGTAGACCACGGTGATTGTTGCCTGCGGAAGGACTTGCAAGAATGTTTGGGCCATGGTGGGGAAGACAGGGCCTCCGCCGGTATAAATTTCTCGAAGATGTGGGAGGTGGATGTTGTTTTTGCGCAGGTGTCGGCAGAGGGCTGTCACATAGGAAGGTGCAGCGATGAGACGGCAGACGCGATAGCGACGGAGTGGGGGTATCCAGGAGGTGATTTTGGGAACAGAGCGATGGAGCGATGTAGGAGGAAGCACGCAAGTGGCGCCGATAGCGAGGTGAAAAAACGCGATCATGGGAAGGTTGGTCATGACGACGTCGGCTGGGTGTGCCTGTGTGAGCTGGCGCAGCACTTCGAATTGTCGGAACAGGAAGTCGTGGCTGCGCGAAGAGGCTTTAGGGCGGCCGGAACTGCCGGTGGTAAAGG
>JALWKB010000140.1 GCA_026996805.1 Saprospiraceae bacterium
TCATGGCTATTAAGATCACAGATGATTGTATCAATTGCGACGCATGTCGCACCGAATGCCCAAATCACGCCATCTACGAGCCCGGTGAGGAATGGCATTGGGCTGATGGCACCCAATTGAGTGGTACCATACAGCTGCCCGATGGGACAGTGGTCGATGCCGAAGCTCCACAGGCACCACTATCGGATGAGTTTTACTATATCGTACCGGGTAAGTGTACGGAGTGCAGGGGATTTCACGACGAACCTCAATGTGCAGCCGTTTGTCCGGTCGATTGTTGTGTGCCCGATGAAATGCACGTCGAGTCTGAAGAAGCCTTGATGAAAAAGGTGGAATTTCTCTATCCCAATGGGATATAGAAGTTTTCGTATCTTTGCGTACCTAAAATAGCACAAGAGGTATGAAAAAAGACATTCATCCCAAAAATTATCGACTGGTCGTCTTCAAAGATGTCTCGTGTGGGTATGCTTTTTTGACGCGCTCGACGGCGCCCAGTGACGAGACCATCGTCTGGGAAGACGGAAAGGAATACCCCTTGGTCAAGCTCGAGGTATCGAGTCGGAGCCACCCATTTTATACGGGCAAAATGAAGTTCGTCGATACTGCCGGTCGCATCGACAAGTTTAAGAAGAAGTACGGCAAGACGACCTTCGTCATCGACGAAAAGGAGGTCAATCAATAGTTTTTCCACCACACACGCTCTCCTGTTGGAATTTCCGCACAAATGGTGAAAGGGTTTACCCTTTCACGGGGGACATCGTATGCTAATTCATACGTCCTTCATCAAAATGCATTCTTGGTTAGCCGGTGTTTGCAATCGTGAGATGCATCCTTGTTTTAGTGAACTCATAGAAAAATTTTAAGTGGACAGTACTCTCCCCTTGGTTATCTGCTACATGGTCAACGGGGCGGAGAGCGATTATGGGATCTGTTTCAAGACAAGCAACAATAGAGACCGGGTGATTTGAGCTATTTGGGACGCATACATATAAAAAAGGCGGAGGGCACGCGAATACCCTCCGCCTTTGGCGTAAGCCTTTAGCAGTTTGTCGATTATTCTACTGTCACTGTAGTGGAAGCGGTTTTTTCGACGTCTTTTTTGGTTACGACGGCTACACGGAGAGTCACTTTTTTGCCTGCAGCTTCTGCGGGTACGATATAGGTCAACGGCAGTACTTGGACGTTTTCTTCCACGCTGAAATGGTCTTCGAACGGAGTGGAGGAATAGAGCTCTTCATCGCCTGAGGCGTTGTGGTACAGCTCAATGCGGTCTACTTCGTCGAGCGACCAGTACTTTACCGTGACGGTGACGGTGTCGCCAACAGCGGCGGTAGATGGGTCAGCGGTCACTCGTTGGATGACGGGGTAATATGCTCCTGTCCAATCTGCATTGTCATCGAGCCAGTACTTCTCTTTATAGCAGGAGCTCATCATGAGGATGACACCCAAAACGAATATCCATGCATATTTCATGACTGATCGATTTTTTTTCGATTTCATTCGTACACAATTTTAGTTTTAGAGATCACGCCACATTTTTTCGGTAAAATCTCGAATGTGTGGCTTGACGTTGTCTTCGTTACGTGCTTTTTCGGTATTGGGATACAGGGCGCGCTGTGCTTGCGCATCGCGATTGTGATACAGTCCCTTTTCGAAGTAAGGATACTTAAAATCGTGTCGACGCATGTCGGTCCATACTTCGGGATGGAGGAAGTTAGCGATGTACTTTTCGATCATGACATGGTCGAGTAGGTTGAGATCTGCTTCGCTTTGGGCCACGGCACTACTTGCCAGATAATCGGTGATGTCGGTCTCTTCGACGCCGAGCATTTCCATATTGGCGCGTATGCCGTCGATGTATGCTTGATAGGCGCGGGCCTTGTCGACGTTATAGGCCACTTCTGCCTCGATAAACTTGAGTTCGGAGTAGGTCATGATCAACAGGGGTGAGGTATTCATGGCATGCCATGCTTCATTGGTCAATGCGCAGGTAGAGCCGAGGGTATCTTTCCATGATATTTCACCTCTGTACTCGGTGGCTCCTGCGACGTATAGTGGTGAGATGATGGGCAGGCGTGGATCGAAGAAGCCGCGCAGATCACCATTCATCAAGTCGACGAGGTATGCGGCTGTCGATATCGAGAAGTTGCCCGTCACGCGAGGTTGCGATACGTTGGTAAACCACGGATTGGGTCGCGCTTCGGTATAGGTGACGAAGAAGTTGTCGTCGTTGCTCGTCATTCCGGAGTCGACGTTGGCCAGTATTTCGGATGCGGGGATATTCATCTTGCGCATCACCTGGAGCTGATAGCGCGCCAGTAGGGAGTAGGCCAGTCGCTTCCACTTATCGATATCGCCTCCGTAGGAGATGTCGTCGGAGCCGGGCAATAGGTAGTTATCTACTGCTTTGGTGTTGAGGTGTTCGATGGCCTCGTTGAGGAGGCGGAAGATTTCGTTGTAGATCGTCTGTTGGTCGTCGTAGCGTGGCTTGGGGTTATCACCGCCCTGGAGTGCTTCTGTCCATGGTGCGTCTTCCCAGTTGCTGGTGAGCAGACCGAGGTTGATCGCTTGAAGCACTTTGGCGATACCTGCGTAGTATTCGGAATTTCTCCCCGTTTCGTCGAGGTCGAACAGCGCTTTGTCGACCATGACGTTGAGGTTGTTGAGGTTTGTCAAGTAGATGGTCGTCCATGCGCCGCTCATGCTAAACTCCTCGAAATAGGTATTGCCCGTATGGTCCATTTGGTGGGCAGCTTGGGAGGCGTAATATCCCGTTGAATAATGAGCTGATGCGGTACCGTTGAGCACAGTTGGTAGCAAGGTATGCAACGGTGGATCCGATACGCGGGTGGGATCGGTATTGACATCGAGCAAGTCTTTACAACCCGTCATGACACCACCCAACACTGCTATGGAGAGGATCAGTCCCAAGATTCTTTTAGCGCTATTCATTGCTATCAGTTTTTTCATTTGACCAGAGATTTAGATTAGAAGGTGAAATTGAAGTTGAACATAAACGACTTGACGGAAGGCGTGCGCAATCCGGTAAATCCATAGATATTGGATGCGCTACCCAGGTAGTTCAACTCAGGATCGAAGCCCACATACGGAGTATTGAGGAAGACATTGTTGCCCGTAAAGGTAATTTTGAGCTTTTTGATAAAGGTGTTTTGCAGGAGGCGTTGAGGAACGTCGTACGACAGGCTTATGCTGCGCAAACGTATCCAGCTGGCATCGGTGAGGAGTCTTTCTGGAGCGTAGCGATAGCGCAGGTAATGGCGGTAGAAGGCTGCGGGATGTACCTCTACGGGTTTGGTGTTTTCCACGTAGGTGACATTGCCGTCTTGATCGACTTTTTCGACGACGCCTTTGAAGATGACCTGTTTGTGGCGGTCGAGGGTTTCGACGGTTTGTCCATTGTCGGTACGATAGGGTCGGCTGACATCTACGGCCATACCGCCTTTTTTCCATTCCCAGAGGAAATTGAACGAAAATCCTTTGAAGCTAAAGTCGTTGTACCAGCTGGCGATAAAATCTGGAAATGCGTTGCCCATCAGCACAAGGGTATCGCGATCGATATGAGGATAGCCAGTCTTTTCGTCGATGATGAGCTGGCCGTCCTCGGTACGGCGGAAGGGATGGCCGTACAAATCGCCGATTTTGCCACCGGGCACGTATTTGTTGTACACATTGCGTGCGGCAAAGAGTACGATTTCATCGATATCTTCGGCGATGCTCACCACTTCGCCGGCGTCTTTGGAGTACATCAATCGAGTGGTCCAATTAAGTCC
>JALWKB010000141.1 GCA_026996805.1 Saprospiraceae bacterium
CCACAGGCGAGATGGCGGGGGGGCTACAGGGATTGCACGCAGCGCCTACATCGTCGCAAAAGACGAGCCGCACTCCCTTGATAGCACCTTTGTAAAAGCGCGTGCGGTCTTCGATGCGCAAGATCCAAATTCCATTGACGGGGCCCGTGTTAAAATCCTCCAGTTTCCCCCTAAAGGGGTAATAGCTGCCGGTATAGACCTTGCCTCCTCCGACCCCCCAATTTTGGTTGTTGCTCCAGCGCGCCGAAAAGCCGGGATCGGGCACGGCATTGTCGACATCGCGCACAAAGCGCACGTCCCACTCCTGAAAAAAGGTCACGCCCGACATCACCTCCGGCCCGAGCAATTGCACGGTCTGTCCTGCAGGGCTCGTCAGCCAGACGAGCAAATCGCCTACGTATTCGTGCTCAAAGGCCAGCTCAACCGCACACAGCCCTTGATCTGGAAAGCTCAAATCATTGCGCAGCACACCGCGCACCTCAATTTCCCATACGACCGTATCGGTGGCCTCGATTTCGATGAGGGTGTCTATACGGCATTGAGCATCCACCTGCATTGCTATCGCACTGGCTAACCACACCGTCCATATCCATCGCTTCCAACCTCGCATTATGCGCCGCACGATTTTATACCTTTATTAAAACTAAATGATCCGGGCGGTCAGAATGTTGCATAAAAAAAGCCTCTCCCATATTGAGAGAGGCTCTTCCTCTATCCCTTCAGCGCACCTTAATCGATCACTCCACAATGACCAATGGCACTGTGTAGTGTTGTTCGGCGTATCGGATGTGCACAATGTACAGCCCCATGGGCCAATCACTGGAAGCGACTGTCCACCGAGTGATGCCAGTGGTTATATCAAGGGACTGACCATACTGCAATTTTCCATCCGCACGATAGATGCGCATCTGTACATGCGCAGGCTTCGACGATTTGACCGCAACCTGGAAGCGATCACGCGCGGGATTGGGGCGGATACTGAGCTCCATATCGTCACCCAACACAACCGTCGATCCCGTGCCGATGAGATTGAGTGTAGTGGTATGGGAATCGGCTGGGCACAGGGGGTTGGAGGCAATGAGCTGCACCTCATAAACCCCGCTTTGTGCATAACGGTGGATGGGATTTTCCTGTGTCGAGGTGTTGCCGTCCCCAAAATCCCATGCATAGCTCAAACGCGTACCGGTCGATCGGTTGACGAAGGCAACTTCTAAGCCTTGTGCGTTGTAATCGAAAGCAGCCTGAGGAGCTTCGTCGACGGTGATAAACACACCCGCTGCTGTATCACTGTTGCCCTGGCCGTCAAAGGCGATGAGCTTCACTTCGAAAGTGCCGCCCTTTGAATAGACGGCGGTGGGATCCGCTTGGTTACTCGTCGGTGGTTGGGCTCCTTCGAGTATCCACTCGTAGCGCACAGCCTTAGAAGAGCGATTGGTAAACTGCACCGTGAGGGGAGCACACCCTTCGGTGGCGGACACCGAAAAGTCGGCGTGCAAAGCAGTGAGGTCGATCACCTTGACAACGGTGTCGGCACCGTAACAGTCGTTGCCGACAATATATGTGACGGTATAACTCCCCTCTTGAGCATAGGTATGGCTTGGGTTGGCTTCATCAGAGGTATTGCCGTCACCAAAGAGCCATTGGTGCCACTGAGCGGAGGTGGCCTTTGACTCAAATTGCACCGTCTCGCCGTTGACGACACTGTATGCAAAGTCGGCCTGCGGCACGTCCCACAACACCTCCACGGCGATCACAACGGTATCGCTACCGACACCATTGGATGCGATGTGTACGATTTCATACATACCCTTTTGAGCGGGTACCCAATCAAAATGGCGCTGATTGGATTGGGCAATCACACCTGTATCGGTGCGCACGGTCCAACTCCACCCTGTGGTATTTGGCGTAGAGGCATCTGCGAATTGCAGGACTTGCCCCACACAAGGCACTACGGTCAGTTGCTCTATACCTGCTGTGGGTTTCTTGCCAGCGACAATCCAGGTGTGGAGCGTATCATTGCCACACACGCCGTGGGTGATGACCGTCAGCGGATACACACTGTCTTTGATGTATTCCACCTGTATGGTATCGCCGGCCCAACTCTCTGGTATGGTGATGCGCGCCGCCGTATCGAGCGCAAGGCGCATGGTGTCCTTGCTGTTGTAGCGCCGTATAGTCACGCTGTCATCGACAATCCAAGTGGTGTCTTCAAAGTCGAGCGTCAGGCTGTCGTGGTACTTGCTCAGATCCCAGAAAAAGTGTATCAGGCTGTCGCTTCGATGCATCGTATCTCGGACACGCGCCACGGTATGCGAATCCACCCGGATGTAATTTTTCAAGGTCAGCGTGTCTTTAAAGCGTATGTTGCGCACTTCGAGAAATACGTCGTACTTCCCCGGTTTGGAATAACACACACGTGGACTGCGCTCAGTTGATGTAGCAGGCTTGCCCCCGGGGAAAGACCACTTCCACTCGTCGATATTATCCTCGTGATAGACAAAAAAGGTCGTACAAAGCGAATCACATTGACGCACAGTATCGGTATAAAATTTTGCGCTCACTGGTGTGACCACATCGATGTATTGCGACGTAGCGTCTTCTCCACAGACATTGGAGACCCGCAACGTCGCATAATAGAGTCCATCGCTTTCGTAGACATGTACGGGGTTTTGCTGATAGGAGTAGTGACCATCGTCAAAATCCCATTCCCAGGTATCGACATCGGTGGAGAAATCGTAAAAACGCACCTTATTGGGCTGATACTGATCATAATCGTAATCAAATTCTGCGATGGGCACGTCGCGTACCCAGATGTAATCCTCTCGCACGAGGACATCGTCACCAAAAGCATTGGTCACGGTAAGGGTGACGCGATAGCGCCCGCGTTGGCTATAGGTGACGACGGGATTTTGAGCAGTGCTCGTCGATGGTGTCCCCCCTTCAAACTCCCAGAGATAGGTGTTTGCATTGTCGGATTGATCGTAAAACTCGACTGTCGGATCGATATTTAAGCACACGACCTCCTTGTTGGAGGTAAAATTCGCTATAGGTGGATTGCCATTGGCACAGGGATACATGCACGGGGCGGGCGTACGAGAGTTGATGACCGACTTTGAGGTGGAATGCCATTGATCAGAGCCCGTAATAGAAGCTGCCATGATATAAAATCCCGATACGTGATTACAGCCAAAATTGTGTCCCATCTCGTGGCTCTGGAGGTTGCGCAGCAAATTACCCGAAGATGTAAAATCTTCCAGTACATTGTATCGATTGGAGTTGCACAGCCCATTGAGATAGGCAATGCCTACGACGCTACCCGAAATATTTCGTACGACCCAAAGCGAGGCTACTCCGTAATCGGATGTGCCAAATCCACCGTTGTTTCCCCAATTTCGAAAGCTCGAAAGCAGGGCGTTGGCATCGGTAGTAGCAGGCCACGGATCACAGCTGGGACAATCGCTGACAAAAGTGGGTCCCTCTAAGATCTGTATTTCGTCGTCAAAGGGATCGTCAAAGTCCGTAGCTACCAATCCCAACACGGAAGACATCTGGCCAATGGCTCCACTCACACCTCCATGTGCTTGATTGTAATCCCAATCGGCAGCCATAGCGACGATAAGCTCGTAACAGGCTCGCCGCGCTTCGGCATTTTTCTTCGGGCGTATGCGCCGTTGTTTTTCCTCCTCCTTCATCTCAAATCCGCATTGCAACCCCGGGACAGGCTTGACATCGGCCGTGTGATAGACGATGTAGGCATTGTCATCCAACGAGGGAGCCAACCGACGAGCGCGCTCGATAAACACCGCCCCGTCGTCGAGCTTGATCTCTGCGAGCATTAAGCTCGGACTGATGGCAAAGTACACCGTGTGATCCGTCCCGAGCACATGGCCGCGATAGTGTATGTTGGCCTTGGGATACTCCTTAATGCCCTCCTCCGTCATAACGCGCACCTTCGCCCCCGGTGCCACAATGGGATACTCGTGCAACTCAATATCCCACTGATACGCCCCAAGAGACACCTTGATGCGATACGGGCCCTTGTGCTGACGTACAAAGTCATACAGCCCCCTGTAATCCAAGCTGTAGACATGTACTTTTTCAAACTTCGCATGTAATTCCTCCGGCACACTCCGAATCTCTGGCCCTTGCAGGACAAATTGGCCATATAAGCTGGTAGCCATCCACACCAGGACAAGTACAAGTAATCTCCTCATCATACGTCTATTGATTTTTTATGCACACATAAATGAATTGGATCAACCGTTATTAGCATGTATACCCATGCAAGCGACCAATAGCACAAACCCGATGAGGTCCATAACGCATGCATATGCAAATTTACGCGTATTTTCATTTCACACATCCAAGAGATGATAAATTTTTAATCAATCGCTCATCGCTATGCCATTAAAAACAAGCATCAGCTAAACCCAGTGCCTATGTGGATCGATGCCGTATTGATTTTAACACTCGTACTTGGCTTTTACAAGGGTTATGAAACGGGACTGCTTCGCACACTCCTCGTGCTCTTGACCATCGTGATGAGTTTTTTACTCGCATTAAAGTTTTCATTCATTGTATACGACGTCTTACAACAATGGTTGCCTCAATGGACCCCCAAGACGCGTATGATTTTATCTTTTTTTCTGGTCTTTGCAGTGGGGTACATTGTATTCCGATGGATCGCAGAGAGCCTCTACCGATGGATCGGGCATACACCTCTCAGCATCCCCAACAAAATCTTCGGTGGGGCCTTGTACGCGTATATCTACCTGCTCGTCGTTAGCGGCATGTTGTGGTTGCTCTTGGATTATCGGTTACTCCACCAACAATGGGTCGAACACTCCCAACTCTATCCTGTGGCCGATGCCCATCGAACGGCTTTCATCGAGCAAGTACAAAACCTACAACCTTATTTTGAGGAGTTTTTCCATCGCGTCCAATCTGAGCTACCCCTCCACCCTCCAGAAAAGGAGAGTCAATGATTAGCAACTGTATGAAATGGTAGATTTATGCTACAGCTCCGTTTTGATGAGAGGTATGAAATACTGCCTATCTCCGAGACGCACCTTGAGCACGTACGCGCCTGCGGACAGGGTTTCTGTCGTAAAGCGCAAGATGTTGGGCTGGACGAATCCACCATCGATTTCACAGGGGATACCTTGAGCCGTATAGAGTTGTACTTCAGCTGTGTATTGGGCACGCTCCTCTTCGAAGTGGATGTACAGCATCTCTGAAAAGGGATTGGGCAAGACGGTAAAAGGTGCATTCTTTCGCATATCGCTTGTCGCCGTAAGCCAAATATCAATCGTATCGCGATGGGTATCCGTTCCACAAAGGGGATTGGAGGCCTTTAACACGACGGCATAACTCCCACTGTATGCGTAGCGGTAACGCGGCGACGCAACTGTATCAGTGCCCTGCCCATCGCCAAAATCCCAGTAAAATTGTAAACGCGTACCGGTGGACTGATTGGAAAATTCCACTTCCGTACCGCGTATGACGGCCTCAAAAGCCGCCTGTGGGGGGTCGTCCACTAAAATCGTCGGTCCCTCAAAGGTATCGACACTGTAGCCGGCACCAAATGCCACCATCTGCAGCGCATAACGTCCCCCATGCGTCAGGTACAACAGAAAAGTATCCATCGCTGCCACGGGCAGGGGATTGCCATTCATCCACCACTGCACCGAATCCGCATATTCTGCGGTATTGACAACTGCCACACTCAACGGTGCACAGCCCTGCACAGTATCTACCGCAAATCGCGCGCGCACGTAGCGCGTCGAAACCGTCCGCACAACGGTATCCGGAGCAAAACAACTGTTGCCAACGATATACTCTACCACTACTTCCGTATCAATGGGCAAAGCAATCGAGGGGTGGATAGTGGTATAACTCGTATCTCCCTCTATCTCCCAATGGTGCCAATCGGCGTGCTGCGCCTTGCTGACGAAATCCACCTTTCCATCGCGATACAAGCTATAGTCAAAGGCTGCCACCGGCCGGTCCCATAGTATGTGGAGGCTCCTCATTACCGTATCCTTGCCGAAGATATTGCCCACTATGAGGAGTACGTTGTATTGACCAGTATCGGTTACCACCCAAGTGAGTTGCTCCTGGTCGAACTGTTGAATCAATTGGCCTGCATGGTAAATGTGCCACTGGCGCGTGCGTACTTTCCCTACGCTACTGTCTTTGAGTAGCAGCGTATCACCCACGCAACTCGGTAGTGCAATTTCGTTTAGTTGTCCCACCGGTGGAGTTCCTTCACCTATAGGGACCTTCAAGGTATCGCTATTGCACGCACCGTATCCGATCAGTCCCACTAAATATGCAGAATCCGCATACAGGGGAAAACGCAAGGTGTCTTGCGCATTAAGGGGAGGTAAAACGACATTTCCCGTGCTATCGATGAGGTATGCACCAGCGATTGCACTATCCTTGCTCAACAACCACAAGGTATCGATAGACGGCGCCAATACATCCAATTGTAATGACATACTATCACAATAGTGACATTCCATCGATACCTCTACCCATGTTTCAGAAGAGTCTATTTCAGAAGATCGAAGCACCAATCGAGCCGTCGAATCGACGCGCACAAAACTACGCACTAAGAGGCTATCGGCATCGATGTCGTTGGAAATGCGCAAGAATACGTCGTAGGTGCCGGGCTTGGTATAGCAAACTTTGGGTGTGGGGTCATTAGACTCTTTGGGGTAACCACCGGGAAACTTCCACTGCCAATGCGTGACCTTGTAGGCGTTGGCAACGCGGAAGCGCGTGCACAGCGAATCACATCCGTGGACGGCTTCAGCCGTAAAGCGGGCATCTAAGCCCGTATACACGTCTACTTCGCGATAATACACATCTGATCCACACTGGTTGCGCACCTCAAGGGTGACAATATACAGGCTATCGCGTTGATAGCGATGCCTGGGGTTCGGCGAGTTGGATTGATGGCCGTCACCAAAGTCCCAGTACCAGTTGCTCGCATTGGAGGAGCTATCCGTAAAAATGACTTCGCGGGGAATATGCGTATTCAACCGATGGTTGAAGTACGCCTTAGGAGAATCGATAACCCATATATACGAAAACTCCTCAAGTGTTTGGGATCCATAGGCGTTTTCTACCGTTAGGCGCACCGTATATTCGCCGGGTGCGGGGAAGTGTACCTTTGGTTCAGCTTCGGTACTTGTGGCGGGCTCTCCGCCCTCAAATTCCCAATAGTACGATGCGGCCTTTTCCGAGGTGTTGTAAAATTGTACCGTCAGTTGGTGACAGCCCGTGCGATCTTCGGCAAAAAATCCAGCAACAGGCAGCGGCCCCTGAGTACAGGTATACATACAACTCAGGGGTGTATGGGCGTTGACATAGCCCTTCGAGCGGTAATGCCATTGGTCGGAGCCGTTGACATTGGCCGACATGATGAAATTGGGAGCCCCCACATGGGAAAGGCCGAAATTGTGTCCGATCTCGTGCGATTGCAACTGTCGCAACAAGACCGAGGAGTTACTAAAATCTTCACAGACGTTGTAACGCGAACTCTGACACATTCCTCCCGTATAGGCAATACCAAGGATGGAAGAGCCACTGATGTCGCGGCTCACCCAAAGGGTGGCAGCCGAGTAATCACTGCTGCCAAAACCGCCCCCTTCGGCCCATTGTGCAAATTCGTAGAGCAGTAGAGATGCGCTGGTCGTCGACGACCAGGGATCACAGCTCGCGCAGTCCGACACAAACGACGTCCCCTCGAGGATTTGTATTTCGTTGTCAAAGGCATCGTCCCAATCTAAGGACACCATTCCCAGGATGGTAGACATGCGGTGGCGGGCTTTGATGGCCCCACCATAAGATTGATTGTATTCCCAATCTGCCGCCAAAGCAATTACGATTTCATAACACGCCCATCGAGATTGGACATCTCTATTTCTACGAGGAGGGGACTGTCGTTGCTCTTCGACTTCGATAGCAAGACATTGGTTCCCCGATTGCGGCACGACATCATCGGCATGGTACAAGAGGTAGACTTCCTTATCAGGGGCATCAGCCTTTAGCCCGACGATTGGCTCGATATACCAGTTTCCGATGCGCGCAGCAAAATATCCCTCCGCAATAGCCGCGTATACCTCTTCCCCCGTCTGTGGCACCCGACCTCGATAGTGTATGTTTTCCTTAGGCTGCACGACCAACCCGCTATCCGTCTGGATATAGAGCTGTGCTCCCTCCTGCAACATGGGATAGGGAGACACCACGATTGTACGCTGCCAGCTACCCAAATGAAGCTGTAGGACAAGGCTATCCGAATGTCGTTGGGCATGCCGATAGATGGAAGAAAAATCGACTTCAAAGGCTTCGACTTTGCGAAACGTACTGTCAATCAGCTCTTGGGGGAGTGTATACTCTGTGGGCGCTGCCACTCGAAGCTGCCCAAAAAGTGCGATGGGTAGTAATCCTGAGACCAAGATGATGATCCTCCTCTGCATATTCCACTGTTCAATCCACCCAAAACGGCCGCAAAATAGCAATTTTTTGACGGACGACTGGGAAGTCCAAAGATCACTTTTCGCGCTGCTTGGCTTGATTCCACAGCTGATCCATTTCGTCGAGGGACATTTCGTGGAGGGGCTTTGGCGCGTGCTGTTCGATGTATTCGAAGCGCTCTTTAAATCTGCGGTTGACACTTTCGAGGGCCGCCTCAGGGTCGACGCCGATAAAGCGCGCGTAGTTGACTAAGGCAAAGAGCACATCGCCGTACTCGTTGTGGATAGTGTCATGGTCTCCCGATTGGACGGCCTCCTGCAATTCACGCAGCTCTTCCTGTACCTTATCCCACACTTGTTGGGGGCTTTCCCATTCGAAGCCCACTTGTGCGGTCTTTTCCTGCAGGCGGTAGGCTTTGACCAGTGCAGGCAGGGCACGCGGTACTCCGTCGAGCAGACTCTTTTTACCCTCTTTGAGCTTGAGGCGCTCCCAGTTTTGCTTGACTTCCTCGGCGCTGTCGACTTTGAGGTCGCCAAAGATGTGTGGATGCCGACGCTCGAGCTTGTCGCACACCCGATGAAGGGCATCAGCTACGTCAAACCAACCGCGTTCCTCTGCAATGCGCGCGTAAAAGACCATGTGCATCATCAGATCACCAATCTCCTCCTTTACCCCTTCGACATCGCACCCATCGATAGCATCGACCAACTCGTAGAGCTCCTCAATGGTGAGGATGCGTAAGCTCTCCCACGTCTGTTTGCGATCCCAAGGGCATTTTTGTCTAAGGACCTCGAGTATGCGGACTAAGCGCATAAAAGCACTGCCCTTCTCCTCCAACGATTTCATACCAATCCGAGCGTTTTAAAAACCAAACACAAAGCTACGCGTTGTCCATTAAAACACCGCAATCATGTGGGATTTTCTCGCCGCTGCTGCTGTCATATTCGGATTTATCCTGATAGCCTTCCTCTTGTTGCACATCAAGTACCTCTTTACGGGTAAGGAACTCTCGGGCACCTGTGCTTCCAATAGTCCGTACCTGCGCGAGCAGCTGGGCACTACCTGCCCCGTCTGTGGAAGCCAGCCAGGAGAGGCCTGCAAGGCCGACGAAGAGGCTCCTGCTAAGGAATCCGCATAGCCGTTGTAACTACCTGCGAGCACAAAATCTGTCCTTCAGACGATTTGTACGAAGTTTTGTGGAGAAAACCTTGCATCAGTGCAAAGGTATTTGCACTTGTAGTACGGCCACTGTGGCGGAAAGTCCTTATATTTGGCCGTATCTTTTATAGCGAAACCTATCACGGATGACGGTAGAGAACCTCGAAGGCGAACTGCGGAAATTGCGGGAGGATTTCACCAAGCTGCAACAACAAGGCTGGGAGGAGCTGGAAGCGTATAAAGAGCGATTTGATAAGTTCCATAGCGAGGAAAAAACTCGCGCCATGACCAGCGGCAACAACGACGGCATCAAAAATCTCCCCCCTGCCGATGCCGATGCCCCCTCCAACGGCGAGCTGGAAGTGCAAACCTCCTACGAAAAACACCTCCAAAACCTCTGCGTACTCGAAAGCCACATCATCCACATCCACGAAGACTTGAGCAAGAGCATCAAACAACGCCTCGACAAATGGTACGCCGAGGAAAAACAACAAGTCCTCCAACACATCGACAACCAACGCAAGGTGCGCATCGAAGCAGAAGAAAAAAAGTACCAGCAACAAATCAAAAGACTCTCAAAGGAATCAAACCTCACTGCCCTGGAGGCAGACCAGATGAAAAAGACCGATGCCTTCAACCGCTACGCCAGAGAGATTGGTCGGTATGAGACGGATAGGGTTTGGAATATACATTTAGGTTGGGAAATAATTATAATCCTAATTGCTGGCTTTGTTGAATTTGGAGTAGTATATTTATCTCTTCTAAGTTATGAAGAGCCAGCATGGGCCACAGCTACTCAGGCATTTATTGTTGCAATTATTTTAGGAGGACTCGGGATTTTAAGTGGATGGCTTCTCAAAGTCGCTTTTTATAACCGAAGTTTAAAATCTCAATTAATATCAGGTTTTTTCTTCCTGGTAATCTTTATTACTGTAACTATTACTTTTTACCTATTAGCTACAGTTAGAGCAGAAGCTTTGCCAGATTTTATTCATGACAAGCTTCCTACAACGCCTGTTTTCTTTGTTTTAAGTATTAGTGTATATATTCTTATGTCTGTCATACACTTTTTAGTTAGCGACAGCGACCCCACCTTTATCAAGCTCCTCAAAAAGAAAAACAAAGCCGACGAGGCCCTGCGCAAAGCCCAAAGCCAACTCGACAAAGAGAAAAAGCGCCTGCAAGAACAGCTCGAACAGCAAAAGGCCGCCATCGAAGCCGACTACCAACAAGCGCTCCAAAAAATCAACAACTACCCCACCGCCCTCCAAGACCTGCTCAACGATATCGACGCCTTCGTCAAGAGCTACTGCCACGAACTGCTTTCGCAATTTAACTACGTACAAAACTGCTACGAGGAGAGCATCTACCAATACCGGGAGAAAAACCACGAGGCTCGAGATGCTGAAGACCCCGCATACTGGAAGCACCCACCCCTGCCTTTAGACAACTGTTTTAAAATCTGTAAAGACCAATCTCCATCTTAAAACTCTTCGCCTATGGTCAAATACAACTTCTACCAACTGTTGATCCTCCTCTGCACCTTTGGTATGCTAAACACGGGATGTGGGAATGTGGACAGTAAGACCCATCGGGCAGTGATCGTCATCGATGTCACGGGTTCGGTCAACCAAGGCATCCCCGACAAAGACAAAGTGCTGCGCGACCTGCAAAAAGCCTTTGGTGAGGGAAATGTGTCCGAATGGGACGGCTTTCAGATCGGATTGACCTACCTCGACGACCTCTCGGGATCGTCCATACAGTGGTTTAAAAAGGAGAAATACGAGGGAAGTAAACTTGGTGGAAATTACAAAAAAGAAGGGCGAATCCAACGCGAATTTTTCCAGCACCTCGAGGCGAGCATCGACTCCATGCTCAAACAAGTCCAACCCGACCGTCCGCAGTCCAAGATATACGCTAAGCTCTGCCGTACGGCCAACAAGCTCCTGCGCAAGCCCGCCGACAAGTACTACCTCATCCTCTATACCGACCTACTCGAAAACAGCGAGCTGGCTAACTTCTACTCTGCCGACACACTGACTATGGCAGCCTCGAAGCCCATGGAATTTTATAAAAAACACTTCGCTCCCACCTGCAAAATGCCTGACCTAAGCCCAGTACTCATCCATCTCTACCCGTACCGACTTCCGCAAACGGATGTACTCATCAACCACGCAGAGAAGTTTTGGGTCAGCCTCTTCGACGGATTGGGCGCAGAAGTGGAAGTTAATCCTTAAGGCAAGGCACTTTTCTACAGGAAAAAGCCCAGGGCAATATAGAGGAGTATTGCTCCCGTAGCTGCAGTGAGGGCATAGGGCAGCTGTGTCCGCACGTGGTCGATGTGGTCGGAAGCGGAGGCCATCGAGGAGATGATGGTCGTATCGGAGATAGGTGAACTGTGATCACCAAACACGCCTCCACCCAACACGGCGGCGATGGTCATGTACACATGGGCATCAAGAGCCTGGGCCATGGGCACCGCTACGGGTATCATGATGGCAAAAGTACCCCATGAGGTGCCCGTAGCAAAAGCCACAAAGGCACTGACGGCAAAGACCACGGCCGGCACAAGCTGCGGCATCAGCCATCCCTGCGTGATCTCCGCCGCATAGAGGCCCGTGCCCAGATGCTTGCACACCGCTCCTATGGCAAAGGCAAACAGCATGAGCAGTGCCAAAGGCATCATGTGCGAAATGCCCTTCATGATGAGCTCAATGGCCTCCCTCCCGCGAATGATGCGCTGCACGCGATACAACGCCACTGCCGAGAGAATGGCAAAGATCACCGACAACAACACCGCCGTCGAGCCAGACCCCTTGCCAATAGCATAGAAGACCAACTGCCACAGGGGTACACCAGGATGCGCTTCAACGGCCTTCTCCCACCCCGTAACGGCCAACATTACAGGCATCATGCCCACCATCACACCAATGGGCACGGCCATATTGCGCAATGCGTGACGGATACCCTCTATGGGCTGGACGTTGATGATCTCTTCCCCCATCAAAGGCTTGGCTCCGTCTGCAAGGACCTTTCCCTCCTCCACAGCACGCCGCTCTGCAACGGCCATAGGGCCAAAATCACGACCACTCAAGATCAATAAGGGCACTAAAAACAGCGCTAAAATCGGATAGAAATTGTACACCATGGAGCGAAACATCACCGAAAACGGCTCTTCAAAGCCCTGGGTAAGCAACAACCCCATGATGAAAGCCCCCCACGCATTGAACGGAATCAATATCGATACAGCCGCAGAAGTAGTATCAGCTATGTAGGCCAGCTTTTCACGAGAGATGTACATCCTGTCAAAGAGCGGCCGAAACAGGGTACCCACCGTCAATGATGAAATACTCGTTTCGACAAAGACCACAATGCCGATCAACCAGGCTAACAGCTGTATGCGGCGGCGGCGCTTGGCCGCATCCCAATGGGCCATCTTCTTCATCCACTGGTCAATGGCATTGACAAAACCGTGTATTCCTCCACTGCGCTGCACGAGCACGATCAAGCTACCCACTAATGCGCTAAACATTATAGTACGCGTATTACCGCGCGACTCAAACACGGCCACCAGCCCCTCCACCGTAGAGTAAAACCCTCGCCATGGGTGCCAATCCGACAAAATCCACCAGCCCAAAGCGATGCCCAACAATAGAGATACGTATACCTGACGCGTCCGCAGAGCCAGTACAATAGCAAGCACCGGTGGAAGGATCGACAAAATACCGTAATGCTCCATGTGCTACTCTTTTTTCGCCGTATCAATGATGCGCAGCAATGCCTCTACGGCAGCTTTGAGCTGCCTATCACGACCGGTAGCCTTATAATCCGGCGGGTTATCGACCACGATATCGGGTACGGCAGGCACTTGCTCCATATTTTCCCCCGTCGATTTGACATACCACGCTCGAAAGGGCATGCGCACGTACATGTCGTCCAACAAGTCATAGGCCCCCGTCGAAATGACAGCTCCAAAGGTCGGTGTGCCCACCAACGGGCCAATGCCGAGACTCTTAAAGGCGTGCGAAAAAATTTCGGCATTGGAATAACTGCTCTCGTTACACAGGGCCACCGAAGGCTTCATTAACGGCGGAAAGATCAACCGCTCAGAATAGGGATAGTACTCCCGAAATGCCCGATGTTGTTCAAGCGAAGGCACGGCACCGCGCGGGATGGTATAGGCGTGTTGTCGGGGTGTCAGTACGGCCATCAACATGTCGGTGGTCCATCCTCCTCCATTGTAGCGTACATCGATCACCACGCCCTCCTTGCCGTACGCACTGGCCATCAACGCACTCTGAAAACGCTCAAAGCTCTGCCAGTTCATCGCCTGAATGTGGATGTACCCAAGGCGTCCGCCACTCAAGCTATCCACCCATCGACGCATGCGCTCTACCCATGCCTCGTAGCGCTCCCGGCGCAGATTGTCGACTAAGCGGACTGCTCGCGTTTGCGCCTCGTCTCCACGTTGCACTCTTAGGTATGCCTTTTCCCCCACGCGCTCGTGCAATAGGGCATAGATATTGGTATCTTTATGGAGGTCTACATCGTTGATAGCGACGAGCGCATCACCCACCTGTAGTCCACTGCGATCGCCCGGCCCTCTTGGCAAGACATATCTGGCTACGTATTTTCCATTGGACCAATGCCATTCCACTCCAGCAAGCCCATTTTTTTCGCGGTCCTGGGTATTGGTCCTCGACCGCAGCCGAAGCCCCATATGACTGGCATTGAGCTGTCCCAACATTTCATTGAAGAGATAGACAAATTCCTCTCTGGTCGATGCACCGAGGACGAGCGGCTTGTACTTATCCCGAAGTTGGGCAAAATCACGGCCGTGAAATTGCGGGTCATAAAAACCATCGCGAAGGGCCCTCCATGCTTCGTGAAATATCTGTGCTCGCTCGGCCGGCACATCGACGTGCAATGTGGCTGAAAACGCTTGTTTTTTCCGCTTTTTATCCCCCAGCGAAAAGCTCCACAGCCCACCCCCCGCATCGAGATAGTAGAGTTTTTTTACTTTGGTATGAAATCGTGCGCTGCGAAGTTCTAATCCATCGGCGAGCTCCTCGGCCTTGCTTCCATCCCATTTGAGCTTGACGAGACTTCGCTGAATCTTCTTACCCGCAGCCGGCTTGCCCTGTACGGTAAAGTACACGTAATCGGCATCGTCGGTGACGAAGAGCTCTGCCTCATTGCCCGCATAATTGCTCAATTGTACTTGGCGCTTGTAGATATCTTCCTCATCTACTTGGAC
>JALWKB010000142.1 GCA_026996805.1 Saprospiraceae bacterium
ACGGGGGGATAGCACAGGTGCTCGAAGCGCAAGATGCGCGCGGCGAGTCGCTCAGCCGTATCATCGGAGTATACGGGCACCTTTGCCTGAAAGATGATCTCTCCCCGATCGTATTCCTCGTCGACATAGTGTATGGTCAACCCCGAATACTTCTCGCCGCTATCAATCACAGCGCGATGTACGCGCATGCCATACATGCCCTTGCCACCATAAGAGGGAAGCAGCGAAGGATGAATGTTGACAATACGCCTACGAAACGCCTCAACGATGCGCGGAGGAACGCGCCATAAAAATCCCGCCAAAGCAATGTAGTCAACGCCCTGTCCTCGCAAATAGTCCAACACAGCTTCGCTCCCATAAAACATCGACCGGTCAAAGACAAAGGTCGGCACACCATATCGCTCAGCCACCTTGAGTGCTCCCGCATCGGAGCGATTACTCAAAAGAGCAACTACGCGTATTCGGTCATGATTGCTAAAATAGCGCATGATCGCCTCAGCATTACTGCCGCGACCAGAAGCCATTATGGCAATGCGCCTTATCATCGACTGATCAGCGCTTGATAATGACGCACACGCGTAGGATCAAGACGCGTCATGATGCGATACACCTCCTGACGCTCCTGTAGGGTGGCCCCCATAAAAATGTCGACAATTTCCCTCCTTTTGGTATTGCAAAATATCTGCACCGCGTAACTATTGGGCATATTCTTTTCCGTCAGTTGAATCAACTTCAACGCCTCAATCATCTTTTGACGCCCCTCCACGGGATTCGTGCTCATCAAATCCAGCCCATGACGATGGTAGAGATAAAACCCCTTTCGAAAAGCAGTAAACTTAGGATGCAATAGGTTTTCAACCAGCACAAATCTCGTATAAGGTTGATCCAAGTTTGCCCAACCGGGATCTTTGCGTGCCACAGAAGGCGGTAGCGCATTGATAATACCCCGTGCAATTTCATAATAGGGCTGACCGTCGGCCTCCCCAAAGCTATCGTAATCCAAGCCGAGTATCAAATAGGCATAATAACTCAAAAAACTGGAAAGATTGTCGCTATAGCCACTTATGGTCTTCTGAAGGGGTTGAAATGGATCAAAATACACCGGCACGCTATTCTCTATAATGGCCAATGTCTGCGTCTCATAATCGGATCCATAGACCGGACGAGTGGCCTTGATGCTTACTTTCATCAAAAAGCTGTTGGTACCCGTCTCCTTGACAACCGTAAAGTGAAAGCTACAGCCAATGCGCTCCACTTCCTGAAAGGCATCGTCTGTCCATTTGGTCGTGTTGAGAAATTCCTCAATCGCCTCCTCCATCTGTTGGATCACCTGCTTATCGTTGATAGTGAGCTTGGGCGCCTCGACATAAACTTCGGCCCGCAGCTCCTGTGCTTCAACCTCCCTCAAAGGAAGAAAACACAACACCAACCACACCAGTGCAAGTAAAATACTCTTCATACCTGCGAAAACTTCTGCTCGACCCGATCGAGAATCCACTCCGCTACACGATGCTTGGGCGCAAGTGGAAGGGATTCTTGTGTTCCATCTTTCCATAAAATCGTGACCTTATTCGTAGTAGTGCCAAAACCCGCTCCTTGGTCTTCCAATGAGTTTACAACGATGGCATCGAGATTTTTCGTTTGTAGCTTTCGGCGCGCATGCTCAATGGCCCGATCCGTCTCCAAGGCAAATCCCATGAGGAATTGGTGTGGTTGTTTCTTCGCACCAAGGGCTCTGGCTATATCCAATGTAGGCACCAACTCGAGTTTCCAGTGCTGATCAGATTTTTTCAACTTTCGAGTAGAGCTCTCAAGCGGTGTATAATCACTCACAGCCGCCGCCATGATGGCCACATCTACGCTGTCGTCGTACAGCCGGAATACCGTTTCAGCCATTTGCTGGGCGGATACAACTCTGTGCACTTCGACGCCTGGGGGTAGATTCGAAGATGATACAGGACCGAGCACCAGGTCGACATGGGCCCCTCGCTTCGCCGCTGCTGCTGCCAGAGTCATACCCATGGTACCCGTCGAGGGATTGGATAAAAACCGCACGGGATCAATATACTCGCGAGTAGGCCCCGCCGTGATGAGCACCCTGCGACCCTTCCAACTTTCCGCTACGCGGAAATAGTCCATCAACTCCTCCACTATAGCTTCGGGCTCCCTCATTCGACCAACCCCCTCCATACCCGAGGCCAACGAACCGTACTCGGGCGGTAGGATTGTACATCCGTACGATTGAAGTGCCTCGACATTGCGCTGCGTGGCTGGGTGGTCCCACATATGTCCGTCCATGGCAGGAGCGATCCACACGGGACGCTCCGTCGATAAAAAGATGCCTGCCACAATCGTATCGGCCATGCCCGTAGCAAGCTGCGCAAGGGTCTTTGCCGTAGCCGGCGCAATGAGATACAGATCCGGCCATTGGCTCAACTCGATATGGTTATTCCACGATCCCTCTTCACTGTAATCGGAATGTACGGGATAGCTCGTCAGCGTCGAAAAACTGAGCTTTCCGACAAACCGCCCCGCCGAAGGCGTCATCACCACGCGCACCTCAGCCCCATGCTTCTGCAAGAGGCGCAACAATACTACACTCTTATATGCGGCTATGCTCCCACAGACGCCGAGCAAAATCTTCTTGCCTTCCAATATCTCGTCCGTCCGCGTCAAGAGCCACACATTCGCCAAAAACTGCCATTAGCTTTTTGAGCCCGCCCCTTCGTTGAGGGACATGCCCAACTGAGGATTCTGGCGAGAGCGGTACTCCCATTTCAACTTGTTTTCTAAGTACTCGTACAAGGCGATGAGCGCCGGATTGGGGAGCTTTTCGTAAAATCGTGAGATCTCGATTTGCTCGGCATTTTCGGTGATCTCCTCAATGTGGTCGTCTTCGACGGCAAATTCCTCAATTTTGCGAAGCAACTCTTCCTTCAACTCCACCGCCAACTGGTTAGCGCGTTTGGAGACAGCTACCAGTGCTTCGTAGACATTGCCCTTCGACAACTCCGCCAGTTTTTCTAAATCCATGGGCTTGATCTCGGGATCATACCCCTTTATGCGCTCCTTGAGCTCTTTCATATCTATACGATTTTTATGAGTTTTCTCGATTGGCGAATGATTTGACGCACTTCCTTGCGGTATGCACTCCGCGGATAGCGCTTTAAGAAATTCTCCGCTTCGCGAATCGCCGAAGTATAGCGCTCCTTTTGCTTGGAAGGAATGCTATTTTTTGCCCACAAGTAGTACGATTTCACGAGTAAATAACGCACCTCCTCGGCATATCGCGTATCGGGATACTGAATGAGCATGTCTTCAAAGGCGCGAATCGCCGCCTTGTACCGACCCATCCTGTAGTACAGCTCTGCGTTGTACTTCGCCTTGGTCTCCAACTTTAAGCGAAGCTCATCGAGGAGCTTGTTGACGTCGGAAAGTCGCTCACTCGTGGGATAGCGGTTGGCAAAGAGCTGAAGATACTCCATCGCCTTATACGTGTACTTCTGATCCAACTTGTAGTCCGGCGAAAGGAGATAGTAACAATACGCCGCCATATAGTCCGCCTCCTCGCGATACGGACTGTTTAAAAACGTCTTGGCAAAGTTTTCAAAATACGTCGCTGCCAAAATGTATTCGCCCGTGTAATAATACGTGTAAGCAAATTTATAAAACAACTCCTCCGCTCCCTTCCGACCGCGATAGTACGGCATAATGATCTCCATCAGGCCCTGGGCCTTTAAATATTCCCCTTCATCGAAGTACTCCATCGATTTTCGGTAGATGAGCTCCACGTCGCCACTGCTGCGAATGCGCTCATATGAGCTCTTGCAAGCCATCGCAACGACGAGCAAACTCAATACCACTGCACGGAAAGTAACGCGTACCAATACCCGACGGATTTAAAGCGCACAAATTTAGTGAATTTAAACGACTTGCGACGGATTTTTGTTTTGATGTTTTGCCAAAATCAAACCCGCTTTCGTATCTTTGAAGTAGCCAAAAACCATACACCCGCTCGCCCCATGTCGCATCACACCCTGCATTGGAGCACCATCATCGTACACCTCTATTGGTGCCTTGCACTCCACGGACAGTCCTTCCTCCCATCGATGAGCATGTTAGAGATGCACTATCGCCTTCCTGCCCAAACAGTGTATACCCAACAGGGACGATGGATGGCTTTTCATGCGGAAAATCTCTATGGCGTGCGCTACCTCAACCGACTTGGCCTCGTCATAGGCACCCGCTCCAACGACAGGACTCTGTGGATGACTCATGTAGAGCTATTGCACTGGAAGAGCTATATCCACACCCGTACTGGCATCGCCGTAGTGCGTCAGATGGGCAGATCCCTATGGATGGGGCTCGAACCCACTCTGCGCCTGCAAAATCTGAGCTACCGCTGGCAAATTCACACTGCCGGCATACGCCTACATCACACTGCCCAAATCACAAAGTCGGTGTGGCAGATGGGACTTATTGGTTACGAAGCTCCCACAGGCAGAGGGGATTTCGAAAAAACCCGCTTGTACATAGCGCACGGCATCGTCGGTAAGCTCATTCCACCTATGTACGGTATGTTGTGGGGACGCTATACCCCCGACTATCACGAGCTCACAGCGCACATCCTCCTACAGTGGAAGACTTCCCATGCCGAAGTATTCCTCGGCATCGTCCACTGGACCTGGGGTCTGGCATATCAGCAGCACCTCAATGCACGAAGCCTACTCCTCTTACGCTACCATATTCACCCGATATTGGGCGCATCTTGGTCAATAGCTGCGATCTTCCAGTGGCCAAGCCCTTAAACTCAACGCGTAAAGAGCAACTCGCGATATTTGACCAGAGGCCAAACTTCGTCATCGATGAGCATCTCGAGTGCATCGGCTTTTTGGCGGATGTCATCAAACATCGGACGTATGGAATCGGCGTAAAAATCTGCCTTTTCGACGAAATCTTCGATGCCTTCGGCTTTTTTAAGCAGCTCGCGAAGCTTTCCCACATCAGCCGATAGCGCATTGACCATTTCCGAAACCTCTTGCAACTCCCGCATGTGCTCCTCGGCATACTTTTTATACCCCGATGCACCAAAGATGTCTTTCAACCCACGGATAATCTCTACCAACTGCATCTGATAGCGAATAGCCGTAGGGATGACGTGGTTGGACGTCAGATCACACAAGACCTTCGCTTCAATTTCCACCTGCTTGGAATAGTGATCCAACTGGACTTCGTACCTCGCGTGTATTTCCTCCTTGGTAAGGACGCCGAGTTTTTCAAACAGCGCTACCGTCTGTGGCTTGACCTGTATTTTAAGTGCCGCAGGGGTAGTTTTGTTATTGCTCAACCCTCGCCTTTTGGCTTCTTCCTCCCATGCTTTGCTGTAGTTGTCCTTTTCGTAGAGGATGCGCTCAATTTTGGGAATGTACGATTTGAGCACATTGAAGATGGCCACATCGCGCTTCATGTTTTTTTGCTTGACCAGCTCTTCGACCTCTGTATAAAATTGTTGGAGCTGATGGGCCACGATGGTGTTGAGGACAAACATGGGGCCAGCACAGTTGGCCGACGAACCCACGGCGCGAAACTCAAACTTGTTGCCCGTAAAAGCAAAGGGAGAAGTGCGGTTGCGATCGGTGTTGTCGAGGAGTACTTCAGGCACTTGGCCGACGATATTGAGCTTCATCATCGTCTTCTCCTCAGGACTGAGCTTGCCGCCCTTGAAGTTTTTTATGTCTTCAAGCACCTTGGTGAGTTGATCACCAATAAAGACAGAAATGATGGCCGGCGGCGCCTCGTTGGCACCTAAACGATAATCATTCCCCGCCGAAGCTATCGAAGAACGCAAGAGCTCCTCGTTATCGTTGACCGCCTTGATGACGTTGATGAAAAAGGTTAAAAACTGAAGATTTTTCATCGGCGTACTACCCGGACTCAACAAATTGACGCCACTGTCGGTCATGAGTGACCAATTGTTATGCTTGCCCGATCCGTTAATGCCCTCAAAGGGTTTTTCATACAACAACACCTCAAAGTGATGACGACGCGCCACCTTGCGCATGATGTCCATCAACAGAGTATTGTGATCGACAGAGAGATTGACCTCTTCAAAAATTGGTGCCACTTCGTACTGATTGGGTGCCACCTCGTTGTGACGCGTCTTGAGAGGTATGCCCACGCGCAGGCACTCCTGCTCCAGTTCGCGTATAAAATGGAGCACGCGCTCGGGAATGGAGCCGAAATAGTGATCCTCCATCTGCTGACCGCGCGCAGGAGAATGACCCAGCACCGTTTTGCCCGCCAACACCAGATCAGGACGTGCCTTGAAGAGCGCCGCATCGACGAGGAAGAACTCCTGCTCCCAGCCCAGCGTCGCATAGACCTTCTTGACATTGCGGTCAAAAAAGCGAGCTACCTTCACCCCCGCCTCGTTGAGTGCTTGTATCGAGCGCAACAACGGTGCCTTGTAATCCAGCGCATGACCCGTATACGAAATAAACACCGTCGGTATACACAGCGTCGTGCGGTATACAAATGCCGGCGAAGTCGGATCCCACGCCGTATATCCTCGCGCTTCAAACGTGCTGCGCAATCCACCACTGGGAAAACTCGAGGCATCGGGCTCCTGCTGCACCAACTGATCACCCGTAAACTTGTCTAAAACATCGCGATCTTGAAGCACCGTAAAAAACGAATCGTGCTTCTCAGCCACCAGCCCCCGCAACGGCTGAAACCAGTGCGTGTAATGCGTCGCTCCCTTCGATATGGCCCAATTCTTCATCCCCGCAGCCACTTGATCCGCCACCTCCCGACTGATCTTCTCCCCCTTCTCCATCGCATCCTTTACAGCTAAATAGGCCTCCTTACTCAAATACCGCAACATCGCACGCTTGTCAAACACGTGCGAATTGTACAAATCCGAGCGGTGTACCTCCTCCGTCACCGGCACGGGCTGCCGATCCATCGAATGATCAATCGCCAATATTCTAAAACTCTTCATAGGTGTGATATTTTAATGTTTAAATCGATCTTGGGCGCAAATTTAGGCATTTTACCACCTTCGAAATAGGGCTGTAGCGAATTTTTTTGTGATTTTGGTCATATTACCCCCTTTTTAACAGGGGTATAAACCTCACCACATCTGCTCAAACACATTAAAATATTTTATAAACTTTTGTTGGTCAGTTGAGGGATTTTTGTCATATTTGCCCGTGAAATCCCGCACATACGGGTCGTAGCCATCCCAAAACCGATAAACCAATCTCTATTACGCTTGTGAATCATTGCCTATGAAGGAAAAATCAACCACACACCATAGTACGCAAGTTTGGACGAAATGCCTGGACATCATCCGCAATAGGGTAAGCCCTCAGAGCTTCAACACCTGGTTTAAACCCATCAAACCCGTAGAACTCCACGGAGACACGCTCATCATCCAGGTGCCCAACAAGTTTTTCTACGAATGGCTCGAAGAACACTACATCGACGTACTGCGTCAAGCCATCCACCAAACCATCGGCCCCCACGGTAAACTCGAATACCGAATCGTCGTCGATAACTATAAGCGCGTCGATCTTGCAGAGGTCCACAGCCCAAGTGGAGATGCGTCACAGGTCGACTTCTTGCCCGAAGAAATCAAGAATCCCTTCATCATACCCGGCATCAAACACGACCGCATCCTCTCTCATCTAAAGCAACGCTACACCTTTGACAACTTCATCGTGGGCGACTCCAATCGCTTTGCCTACAACGCCGCCAAAGCCGTAGCCAATCGGCCGGGAAAAACCGCCTTTAACCCCCTCTTCATCTTTGGCAAAGTAGGCCTCGGCAAAACCCATTTGGCCCAAGCCATCGGCAATGCCATCACCCACTCCCATCCCAAACTCAATGTAGTGTACATCACCACCGAGCGCCTCACCCACCAGGTGATCTACTCCATCCGACACCAATCGATGGACGATTTAATGCGCTACTACCAAAACGTACACATCCTCATCGTCGACGATATCCAGTTTTTAGCTCGACGACCCAAAACTCAGGAAATCTTCTTCCATATCTTCAATCACATGCACCAATTGGAGCGCCAGATCATCTTAACCTCCGACCGCCCCGTCAAGGAGCTCGAACACATGGAAGAACGCCTCGTCTCCCGCTTTAAATGGGGCGTCACGGTCGACCTCCAACCGCCAGATTTCGAGCTCAAACTCGCCATCGCCCGAGCACGTCTCCGTGAAGAACAAGTCCATGTGCCCGAACGCGTCCTCGAATACCTGTGCTACCACGCCGGCGATTCCATTCGCGACCTGGAAGGCATCCTCTCCACACTCGTGGCAAGAGCGCTCTTTCTGCAGGGAGATATTACCATGAGCACCGCCCAAAAAATACTCCAATACTACAAAATCCAGCGCGAAGAAGTTATCACCGTCGAGAGCATCGCCCGATTGGTCTGCGACCACTTCAACATACCACTCCAAGACGTCAAGGGCAAAACCCGCAAACGCCCCATCGTCGAAGCTCGGCAGCTCATCATGTACCTCTCTAAAAAGTTTACCAAACACTCACTCAAACAAATCGGCAAATTCCTGGGCAACCGCGATCACACCACCGTCATCTACGCCTGCCGCACCGTCGAAGACCTCATCGAAACCGACGAAAAATACCGACAAAACGTCTTCACCATCGAGAAAAAGCTCCGCCTCAGCTATAGCCTCTAACGAGATTTGTCGTATCTTTGCACCTCTTTTTTCGAAATGCAGTAGCGAGTATGCGGACACTGGAAGACTATACTATCCGACTGCTCGACCTAAGGGAGGGATCGCACCGCTTTTTCATCCCCCTGCGGGATGAATTCTTTACCACATACGACAACCAAATCTATCAACGAGGCAACATCGACTGCATTCTGGATGTGCAACGATCCCCCGCTATGTACATCCTCGAATTTCACATGCAAGGTACCGTACAGGTGCGCTGTGACAAGTGCTACGCACCCATCCACCTCCCCGTTGAAGAGCGCTTCCGATTGATGGTGAAATACTCCGACCACCTCCCAGACTCGCCCTCTCAAAATACACCAAGCTCCGACGAAGTCATCATCCTTCCTACAGACCGCGTCGTGTTCGATCTGGCACCCTATTTGCGCGAATTCAGCATACTCATCATGCCGCCTCGCAATGTCTACGAATGTCGAAAAAATCCACCGTACCCCTGCGACGAAGTGGTACTCCACTTGCTCAACAACCAATACGACCACAACCGCAAAGCCAACCCAACCAACAAAGACAACGTCTTCGCTCAACTCCTCAAAAAACAATCACTGCACAACAAACATTAAAACTTTCGCGATATGGCACATCCCAAATCAAGAACCTCAAAGCAGCGAAAGCGCAAAAGGCGCACGCATAAAAAACTCGAAGCTCCTCATTACCACATCTGCAAAGTGACGGGCGAAGCTTACCTGCGCCACCGAGCTTACTGGCACAACGGCGACCTCTATTACAGAGGCAAAGTGCTCATCAAACTCACCGAAGAAGAAGGTGGTGAGTAATTTGCCTGATCTACCTCTCTACATGGGCCGTCGTGGGTAAATCCATAGCGCGCATGGCCGGCAATATTGATGCCAACGTGCCCAGCGCTAAAACCGTTATTCCTACCACCCCTAAATCCCCCCACCGAAAACTCATCGGATACGAGTCGACTACAAATCCCTCAGGAATCTGTATCAATCCGTACCTCTTGTGTAGCCAGTAAAATATCAAGCCCAGCGTCACCCCAACAATCCAACCCAATACCGATATGAGAACCCCTTTGGTAATAAATACATTGCGTATGTCCGTCCGCTTAAAACCCATCGCGCGCAAGATGGCGATGTCCCGACGCTTACTCAACACCATCATCCACAACACCCCTACAATGTTAAAGGTCACCAAGATCAGTATCAGCACAAAGAGCACGTAAAACAACCATTTCTCGATATTCATGATTTTATAAAAGGCCTCATCCTGACGACGGCGATCGAGCACCTCTACCTCATGCGACGAAAGGAGGCGACGCAAAGCAGACGCCCCCTCCTCCGGCGTATAGGGCGCTGATACCTTCACCTCAATAGCCGATGCGCGACCCGGGCGCTCCAATAGCTTGGAAACAAACTCGTAATTGGTCAATACGTACTGCGCATCTACATCGTGCTGTATGGAAAACACCCCCGCAGGAAAGAGATACCGCGTCTTCAATGCATGCGTGCCCATGATGTTTCGCTTCCTCGAAGGCATGTGTACCCCCAATGGCACCAAGGTGTTGTCAACATCCACCCCCAACCGCGATGCAATACCCGCCCCAACCACGGCATACGATCCGCGGCTACCACGTAATACAAACCTCCCATCGACAAGCGCTGAATCCATCGCGTTGACGTGCAAATAATGGGTGTCCACCCCCTTGATCATGCCAAACTGCAAGCGATCCCGATAGCGAAACAACGCCACCTCCTCCATCACCACCGAAGCATCAGACACCACCTCGCTCATCCGCAATGTATCGGCAAGAGCAAAGGGACGATCGAGAAATTTGCCCCGCGCCGGTAACACCTTTACATCGGGATTAAATCTGCTCACCATCTGAGCAAGCAAATCCTCAAAACCGTTAAACACCGCAAGCACCAACAACAGCGACATCGTGCCCATAGCTATGCCTAAGACCGACAACAGCGACATGATGCGAATGACATGGGCAGATTTTTGACCCCACAGGTACTTTAAGGCAAGCCAAAGTGTCACCCTCATCGGCGCAGGTCTTTCATCGCCCGATACACCGCACTCTGCACGCGCTGACGTATGCGCTCCTCATACATGCGCCTATTGGCCATCGTCGGATACGTGCGATTGGATAAAAACACGATAATCAAATCATACTCGGGATCCGCCCATACACACGTACCCGTAAAACCATAATGTCCAAATGCTCGCTCCGACATCTCCGCAGCCACGTTGAGCGGCAAACTGTCATTGAGCTCTTTCATATCAAACCCCAATCCCCGACGCGTACTGGCCTTGTAACGAGTGGTAAACGTATCTATCGTCTCGGAACGCAAAAACTGCACACCCCGATATTGGCCCCCATTGAGCAACATCTGAAACACTGCAGCCAGATCGTCGGCATCACTAAACAGCCCCGCATGCCCACTCACTCCGCCCAACATGGCAGCACCCATGTCGTGGACATACCCCGATAGCTTCTGATATCGAAAATAATGGTCCTCTTCTGTAGGCAAAATGCGCCGCGTAGGTATGCCCCGCTGTAAGGGATTATACCCGATATCCCGAAGTCCCATCGGCCGATAAAAGACCATCTCAACAAAGCTGTCAAGTCGCTGACCCGACAATCGCCGCACCAACTCCCCCGCCATGTAAAATCCCAGATCACTGTAGCGATATCCTTCCTGCTCACGCAAAGGCGATATCCCTATGCGCCACCATATGCTATCCGGATACCACTTGCAGAGATATAGCCCCTGACAGACCCTGTAGGGATACTCTTTCGACCTCTGTCTCCGATAATACACTGGTGAGGGCATCCATGTGCCTTTGGGCGATTGCTCTAAAGTGCTCTTGTAAAACGGTATCCAGGGTATCAGGCGCCCGTGATGGGCTAAGATTTCCCGAAAGCGCAAATCCGCCTTATTGGTCGTGTCCCATTCGGGAAAATACCGACGCAGTGGCGTGTCGAGATGCCATTTGCCCTCCTCCCACAATTTCATCAACGCAATCGTTGCGGCCGCCACCTTGGTGACCGACGCCAGATCAAAGACATCGTCTTTCTTGACCTTTCGAATCTTCTGGTACGTGTGATACCCATAGGCCTTGTGAAAGACCACCTTGCCGCGACGTGCTACCAACACGACGCCTCCCGGCGCAATTTTATCCTCCACCATGTAACGCATGATGGAATCCACCCGCCAAAAGCTGTCTGACCACATGTCGACGTATTCCGGAAAGGCATAACCCAGACGATAGTCTCCCCGTCGCTGCAGGCCGCTCCCGTACGTGCTGCGCGCACTTGCCGTAACGGGCAATCTTCCCTCCAACGGCATCGCCCCCGCAAGCGCTTGTGCCGCAATGTCGTGCACATCGCCGTCGTCCCAATACGCCTGTACGACCGTGCCCACGCTGTCGAAAAAGCTCAGGGCATACGGCGTGCCAAAATTGACCAACACCACACGGTGAGCGCTGTCGATCACTCGTATAGCATTGCGCACAGCAGGGGAGATGCCGTATCCCTGCTGCTTGTATTTCTTCACCCCATGGAGCGAGACGACGACATACGGATACGCCCGAAGCTGCCGACGCAACACTTTCAGCTGAGAAGCAGAGATGTCTTTGCCCACATAGAGCGTCTTAGCACCCAGCATCTTCTCCAATTGCTTATGGAAGATGCTCTTCTTATGCCGACCAAAACTCACTACAGCAACGCGCACCTTCGGCCTCAAGAGGCTGTCCAAAATCCGCTCATCATCGCGTACCAGTGTGAGCGACGCAGCGATGAGCTTCCACTTTAGCGCACGCGCCTCCGCCGTATTGATGGCCTTGAGCAATCCGCTGTCCGGCAAGGGTTGAGGACGCTTGCCTTGAAAAAACTTGTACTTCCATCGCAAAATCTTAACCACCGACTCGCGAAGGCGGCTTTCAGAAATGCGTCCCGCCCGCAGAGCCGCTTCAATCGAATCAACAGCCCGACCGACATCTTGCGGCAGAACAAGCACATCATTGCCCGCCGCAAAGGCAAGGCGCTCGATCTTGCCCGGCGGATGGTACTTGCTCACCCCCTTCATGTCGAGCGCATCAGTAAAAATCAATCCCCGAAAGCCCATCCGCTCCTTCAACAACCCCGTCACCACCTCCTCCGTCAGCGTCGTCGAATAGCCCGGCTTCGTACCCAACGCCGGCACATTGAGATGCGCAACCATCACCGACCGAGCACCGTGCTCCATCAACACCCGAAAGGGAAACAGCTCCACACTGTCCAACCGCCTACGCGTATGGCGTATCACCGGCAAGTCAAGATGCGAATCTACATCGGTATCTCCATGCCCCGGAAAGTGCTTGAGACAATCCATCACCCCACCATCCTGCAAACCCCGCATATACGCATATCCCTTCACCGTGACATTGAGGATATCCTCCCCAAACGACCGATCGTGTATGACGGGATTGGCGGGATTGTTGTTGACATCGACCACGGGCGCAAAGTTGATCTGCACGCCCACCATGCACAACTGCCGCGCTATCTCGCGACCCATTTCATAAATCAGGCGATGCTCCTCAATGGCACCCAACATCAGCGCTCGAGGAAAACTGATGACCTTATGCGGAAAACGCATGCCCAAACCCCACTCCGCATCAATGGCAACCAGCAGCGGAATGCGCGCACGACCTTGAAGTCTATTGACCAAACGCACCTGCCGAACAGGATCCCCCTGGAAAAAACAGACTCCCCCAATGCCGTAATCCCTCACATACCGCATCAACCGCCGCTCGTGCTCGGCATCCCCTTTACTGTATGCCCGCACCATCAACAACTGCCCGATGCGCTCTTTCTGGCTCATCCGAGCATACACCGAATCGGCCCATTCTACCGCCCACAGCGACTCATAGGCATACTTCGGCACTGGCTGTATCGGAGCATGCAATACTCCGACCACCATCACACCCATCACCACTAATGCCATTGGTACTATGCGAATCATCATCCGATCTACTCTATTTTTTTGAGCGCCTTTGATATTCCATAAAATAGTACTCCGACGAATCCATCATGTTTAAAAAGCGATAACTGATGCCGAGATTCTTGTACAACTCCGCTTGCGTGGCATCCAGTGCCAAGGCACGGCGAAAATACTGGATAGACCTCCGATACTCGCCCATCACCCCCATAGCTACCCCCATGAGCCTATACAGCTCGGCATCGTCGTTGCGCAGCTTTTCGGCTTCCAAAAAGTAGCGCATGGCCGCCTCGGGATCGTTTCGCTTTTCGCCCATTTCCCTACCAGCCTCTAAAAGTATGGAATATAACGCATCCCGAAATTCTCTATCATGCCCTTTGTATGAAATCGCTGTCCTGAGCGCCTCGATCGACGCATCATAGCGCTTCAACCCGTACAGGGCCAACCCCCTCAAATAATGCGCACTGGCATACGCAGGATGGATGCGTATGGCCCTTTCCGTATAAAATAGTGCGCGCCCCAACATGCTATCGCGTTGAGGACCTTCCACCATCTTTAACGCACGTGTAATCATCGCCCCCGCAGCTGCGTTGTTGGCCTTGGCACTGTTTTCGGAGATGTGTACATCATGGGTAAAAAGCGTAAAATCATCCTTCCAAACGGAAACCCTCGTCACACTTCGCCACAATAGAAAAACCGCCCACAACAAGATGGCCACCCGAAACCATTTCCTCCATCGACCGCCAAACATTTCATACATCCATCCCACCGCAAATGCAATGCCAGCAGACGAAAAAAACAAAAAACGCTCGCCCATATGCGTGCCAATCGGAAAAAAAACATTGCCCACAATCATCAAAGGCAATAAATACAGCGTTACCGCCAGGGCTAGTAAGTGACGCTTGCGCAGAAAATACACCATACCCGCAAACAACACACCAATCCACACTACGCCTGCCCAAACCCGCCATTCGTCAACACCTACCACGGGGATGTGCCTCGGATAGTAATCATGCGTCAACACTAAGGGAAACCAGCTCAAACGCGCGTACTCCCACATCACATACAAAATGGACGCCATCCGCTCCCACGGCGTCATGAGCACATAACGCCCATCCACCACCTTGATAAAGGGATTGTTCATCATCTCCATGGGGGGCTTACCCATT
>JALWKB010000143.1 GCA_026996805.1 Saprospiraceae bacterium
GCTCGTCGGCAGGACATTCCACCGGCGTATTACCGTAACGGGTGTTTCTATGCGGTGCGTCGCGAAGCGCTTATGAAATCGCGCCAGTTGATCACGGGAAGGAAGAAGCCCTATCTCATGCCGCGCCGTTGGTTGTGCAATATCGACGACCAGAGGGATTTGATGCTCGCCGAGCTCATGGCTCCACAATGGCTCAGAGAAGTTGGCCTCTTCAGCTGATTGGATGGCAGTGGTGATTTGATGGCGTATGAAATGGCAGGTGCTCCGAATCACGACAGCCAAAGGATGTGTAGGGATTTGTGCAGTCCAAACGATGTGGGAAAAAATATTTTATTGGGCATTGTTGGGCATGAAATGGTGTGGCGGCTCGGTAGATGGCCATCGCGCGGTGGCATCTGTGCCATCCACCATTTTATACGGAGAACAGCGATTTCATACGGAAAAATAGACAATCCATAGGGTAAACAGTGTAATATGTGCGGTTTTGTCGTCACGGTAGGAGGGGATTTTACGGCGCGGGAAGTGGAAGTGGCGTGTCGCACTTTGCGGCATCGCGGGCCCGATGCGCAGGGATTGTACACACATGTGCAGCGGAATGTCCATATGGCGCATGTTCGGCTTAAGGTCATCGACCTGGGGGACGAGGCCAATCAGCCGATGTGTTCGGCGGATGGGCGATACGTCGTGGTGTACAATGGAGAGATCTACAATTACCGCGAGTTGCGCGAGCAGTTGAGGGGATATCCGTTTCGGACGCATAGCGATACGGAAGTGTTGTTGGCGGCATATGCGCGGTGGGGATTGGCTTGTTTGGATCGCTGCAATGGCATGTTTGCCTTTGTGGTGTTGGATGTGCAGAGCGGTGATCTCGTGGCGGCTCGAGATCGGTTTGGCGTTAAGCCCTTGTACTATGCGCGCTGGGGGGATGCACTGGTTTTAGCCAGCGAGATCAAGGCCATCTGCCGTTTGATACCATCGCTACGCAGTGACAACGAAGCTGCGTGGGCCAATTACCTGAGGTATGGTCGTTATCCCGAGCCAGAAGAGACGTTTTACAAGGGCATTTATCCCGTGCCTGCGGGACATGTGTTGAAATATCGAGATGGGGAGGTACAATTGCGTCGTTGGTATCATTTTGAGGAGAGGGTTCGGTCTTACGGTTTGGGAGATGCGGGGGTCGAAGAGGGTTATGAGGAGGTGTTGCACGATGCTTTGCGATTGCGTTTTCGCAGTGATGTGGAGCAGGGGGTGAGTTTGAGTGGAGGCTTGGATTCGGCGCTGTTGGCGGGATTGATGCGTGCGATAGGTCGGGATCGGGTACGGGCCTATCATTTTATCACTGGCGATGCGCGTTATGATGAGCGCCCGTGGGTGGAAGACTTCCTTCGCCACAATGCCATGCACCTCGATGTGGTGCAGCTACGGGCGGATGAGGTGCCTCGTCTTGCAATGGAGGTGATGGGCTATGAGGACGAGCCGTACGGGGGACTACCCACGTTGGCCTATAGTAAGGTCTTTAAGCGCGCTCGCTCGGCGGGGACTATTGTCGTGTTGGATGGGCAGGGCATGGATGAGCAGTGGGCGGGATACGATTACTATGCCCGTGTGGAAGAGGGTGAGGACGCTGTCGTGCCCGTACAGGGTTCGTCCGATAGTCCTGTACGACCACAATGCATGGTAGGTGCGTTTTATGAAATGGCTCGGCGGAGGTGTTTTCCACGACCGTTTGAGGATGCGTTGCAAAATATGCAGTACAGGGACATTTTTTACACGAAGATTCCGCGGGCATTGCGCTTCAACGATCGCATTTCGATGATGTGGGGCATAGAGTTGCGGGAGCCATTTTTAGACTATCGCTTAGTGGAGATGGCTTTTGCCATGTCTGCGCGATGGAAGATACGCGATGGTGTACACAAATACCTTTTGCGGAAGATAGCTTCGCGATATTTACCCGAAGGTGTGGCTTTGGCGCCCAAGCGTCCGGTGCAGACGCCTCAACGGGAGTGGTTACGCGAGGAATTGCAGCGATGGGTTGAAGAAATGATTCAACGTGCCTTAGAAGAGTACGGAGGCCAATGGCTCGACCCTGATGCCGTGTGGAAGGCCTATCAGGAGTACAGGGGCGGAGTAGGAGACAACAGTTTTTTCCTCTGGCAATGGGTGAGTGTAGGCATGTGGACACAAATCAGGCGCGGACATGAAGCGATCGGAGCGTAAGGCGATTTTCTTTACCTTTCCCATTGGTCAATCCATACGGGATCACCTTCATCTCGGTACGTTGCGGATATTGCGTGCGCTATTACCTGATGTGGAGATCGTCGGCCTGTCGCCGTCGTATTTTGACGAGCGATTTCGGCGATGGTGTGCGGAAGTAGGCGTTATTCCCGAGAAAAAGTTGAATCCCGTCAGTGCGGGTGTCAATGCGCGCCTTGTGCGCGTGCGCAAGCGATTGCGATCGGCAAGATTGCGGCGGTGGATGGTGCAGTGGGAGGCACGACGGTATACAGTGCCGGGTTATCTCGAGGAGCTCTTTAAGACCTATCGGCCGCGTTTGGTCGTGTTGACACACCCCATGACCACGCACGACTACGCGGTATATATGGGTGCCATGCGATACGGTGTGCCCACGCTTGGTATCGTCAATAGCTGGGACAATTTGCGCAAGGGCCTCATTCAGTGGGCGGATCGGATTTCGGTGTGGAATCGCATCAACTATGAGGAGGCGCTGCGCATGAACGCCTATGATGCGCATCAAGTCCGCATTAACGGTCCGGTGAGTTTTGATCCCTTTTTCGATCCAGAATGGGAAGACACGCGGGAAGAGACGGCGCGCAAGCTCGGTTTGGATCCGTCGCGGAAGTGGATTACCTATGCCACCAGTGGGGTGTTTCACATGGGATATTACGGCAGAGACGAGACGTGGTTGGTGCATGAAATCATGCGCTGGCGTGCTGCGCATGCCGCTCTGCGCGATACACAGCTATTAGTGCGATTGCATCCCATGTCGAAGTTGGAATATTTTATGCCTCTTAAAAAGCAGTATCCCGATGTGGTCTTTTCGTACGGCGGGTATTTGCCCGGCACGGGGTGGATTACCGATAGGGAGGATTATCGTCTACAGGTCAATATCTTGCGTCACTCCGATGTCGTTATTACTCCGGGATCTTCGTGGACGATTGAAGCGGCGGTGATGGATACGCCTGTTGTGGTGCCGGTATATTCGTCAATCCAGCCGGAGCACGCGCGAGAGCAATTTGACAATTTCACTTTGGCAGCGCACTTTCGGCCGATCGTGCAAGCGGGATGGGTGCCCGTGACGCGAACGTCGGAAGCTACTTTGACTGCGCTATTGGAGGCGCTGGAAGCCCCGGAGGCGACGAAGAGCGGTCGAAGGGCCCTGGTCGATGCATATGTGCCCTTTCGCGACGGCAAGTCGGCCGAGCGGGTAGCCCGGTGGATATACGAGCACTATAGAGCGTGGACATGATGCGATCGACGAAGCGACTGTCGGTGTGGTTTGTGCCTCAGTGGTATCCTCACGAAGGCAGTAGCGGTGTGTCGGGCGTGTTTAATCGCGAACTGGTGCGGGCGGTATCGCCCTTTGTGGATGTACGCGTCTTGTATCTACTGACCGATACCACGAGGCGCTTGCCCTATGTGCGGTGGGAGCACTTCGTAGATGAGGATGTGCCGACGACGATCTGTCGTATTGGCATATCACCTGTGCCAAAGACGTCGCGACTGACGTGGATGTGGATGCTGTATCGGCTGGTCAAAAGATCTCTGAATACATATGGTGTCCCCGACGTGTGGCATGCCCAAGACGACACTTCATGGGTTGTGGGGCATGTGGCGACGAGGATGGGCAGGCCCTTTGTCGTCAGTCAGCATTGGACGAAGATCTTGAAGGGCGAACTGCCGTGGCATGAAAAGGCCTTGTATCGCCTCGTGTTTCGGCGAGCTGCGGGCATATTTACTCCGGATAGCGAAGCAGAAGAGCGCTATCGCGCCTTTGGATTGAAAGGGAAAATCTATTGGTTGCCCAATGCCTACGATGCGAAGGTTTTTTTTCCGGGCGATGCGAAGAGGGAGAAGATACTGGTGCATGTGTCGGGATTTAGCCCACAAAAGCGGGTTGGCGATATCATTCGCGCCTTTGCGATGGTGCGTCGACGTGTGGGGGATGCTCGATTGGTTTTCATCGGTGATGGAGAGGGAAGAGCAGAGTATGAACGCATGGCCTCGATGCACTTGCCGGAGCGGAGTGTGGTCTTTACGGGTTTTTTACCCAAGCCGGAGATAGCCCGATGGCTGCGAAGGGCGAGGGGTTTTGTCTATCCCAGTAGTTTTGAGACCTTTGGATGTGCTCTAATGGAAGCGCTGGCGTGTGGCACGCCGGCGGTGACGACGCCTATTTCGGGCATTCGAACGGTGGTGCCCGACGACCGGGATGCACTCTTTGTGCCTGTAGGAGACATCGAAGCACTTGCAGAAGCCATGGAGCGCTTGCTCGAGGGGAGGCATTCGATCGATACCAAGAGGGTGGCGGAAAAGATGCGGTCGTCGTATAGCTACGAAGCGGTTGGAAGGCGGTTGTACGAATTGTACATGCAGGTGGTATGAAAGGGCATGTGTACTTGCTCGCGCCCAGTTTTTTCCCCATCGGTGTGATAGGGGCACATCGGCCCTATCGCCTTGGGAAATATTTGGTGGAGAGGGGCTGGGAGGTGGAGGTCTATGCTTGGAAATACAACTTTTACGGCGTTGAAGATAGTGCCACTCAACGCGCAGCGGAGAGAATTTTTTCGGATTTGCACTACGAGGCCTCGGACTGGGAACGCGTGGCCTACGGGTTGATGAACGTGCATCGAAAGCTCGGATATTTCCTGTGGAAAGCGGAAATGCCCTATCAAGGGTATCACTGGGGGAAACGTGTGGTAAGAGCAATTCTACAGAAGCATGCACGACGAGGTGCGCCTGGGGTGCTCTGGGTGTGTATGAATCCGTACGGTCCAGGTGTGGCGGCGGTGCGCAAAGCGCGTCGAGCGGGCTTGCCTGTGGTGCTGGATTACCGCGATCCGTGGACGATCAATCCGTATTACCAAGCGACACGCCCCTCGTGGAAGATCCAGTGGGATCGGAAGGGCGAGCGGCTAATGCTTCAGCAAGCCGATGCAGTGGTCTTTACCGCTCGCGATATGAGAGATGCGATGGTGGGCGAGTTTCCCTTTATCCGACCGAAGAGTTATGTGGTCTACAACGGAGTGGACGAAGATGCTATACTCGCGCGGTTACAGACAGGGATGCGTCCGCAAAAATTGAAGATGATTTATACGGGTGCTTTTTACGGTGCGCGGCACCCTCGCGTTTTGCTTCGCGCTTTAGCCGACTATATCCATCGCTTTGGAAGGCAATACGAGCTTCTAATGGTAGGACATGGAGCTGAGGAGTTTCAACCGATGGTCAGAGCACACGGATTGGAGGAAGTGGTGCGATGCCGGCCGCCCGTGTCGCGCCAAGAGGCGATTGCAATGCTTGAACATGCAGATGTGGCGCTATTGATTAATGGAATCGGCAAGGAGTATGAAATGTTTATCCCCGGCAAGTTTTACGACTATCTCGCAGCAATGAAGCCCATGTTTTGTGTAGGTGGGGGTGAAGTAGCCGAGTGGATTGAAACACATGACTTGGGAGTGGCCGTACCCCATCGCGAAGAGGAGATTATACGGGGATTGCGTAGAATGTACGAGCGATGGGGGCAATTTCAGTACGGTCAGGAGGTGGTCAGGCGTTGGTCGGCTGCTCGCAGTGCGGCAGCGATGGAAGAGGTATTTTTGTCAGTACTTGGCCAAAAGGTAGCTGCAGGTGGGGAGTGAGGTACAGACATACAGCTGGAAAATCTCCAGAGAAGCCCTTGCTCGAGTGAGCTTTTGGGGCTTGGGTCTGTTGATTTTTTTCAACATCAATGCCATCCTGCTGAATTACACAGGCAGCAGTGCCGTAGCTTCTCCATTGATTTTACTCTTTTCGGTGGTGTTGTGGGTTTTGACACCTCCTCCCTATGTCGGGTGGAGGCATGCCTATTTTTGGTTTGTCGTGTTTGCGTTGCTTTATTTGGTTGTGGGTATAACGTCTGTCTTATGGCACTATGATCGCGGTATATGGACGGCCGACAGCGTCGTGCTTGGTATTCGGCAGGTGGGTACGGCGGTCATTGTGTTTACTGCGGTATATGGGTATGTGTATAGGTGTTTTCAGATAGGTAGGGGTGATGAAATCTGGCGAATATTTACGGTGTTGTTTGTCATTACGCTATTGGCAGGGGTGTTGGAGGATTATTTGGGTTTGCGGCAGTTGTTGAAATTTGCGTATCAGAAGTCGCGCACGCTGGGATTTTTTGGCAATCCCAACGAGACGGGCATGCAGGCGAATCTCACGTGGGTGTTGGCGATGTACTGGTTTTTGCGTACGCGGCGTTGGCAGGTGGCAGCATTGGTACTTGTGTTGCTCAGCACGTATGGAGCGGTTATCAGCTTTTCGCGCACAGCTATTGCCGTCAATGCGGGGTTGTGGTTGGTTACGGCGGTGTATTTTTTGATGCGCGGTGTGCGTAAGTACGGTTTGTTGGTGCAAGCGAGGGAATACAGCTGGACTGCTCTTTTTGTCGTGCTTGCTTTAGGCATTGTGCCGTATGTTGTCAAGAAGGTTTATGACCAGTTGGACCCTGTACAAAAGCGCCGTGTCGATACGATGCGCGTATTGGTAGAGAAGGGGCGTTTTGACAATCAGACGACGGCAATGCGCGCGGGCATCTTTAAAGAGGCGCTTCGCTATATCGCCGAAAGGCCCTTTTTTGGACACGGGTTGCAGGCGTTGAGTAAGGGCGGCGTGTTTCGCACGAGCCCTGATCACGGTGTGCACAATATGTACTTGAAGGTTGCGGGAGAGGCAGGCGTTGGGGTACTGTTGCTTTATCTATGGCTACTGTTCTGGCCCCTATGGAAAGCGCGGCATTTGACATATCCGGAATCCCTTTTGGTCGTGTGGTTTGTCTTTGTATTGGCCATGCATTCTCTTTCTACGCATTCGCTATTGGCCCATAAGTTTGTCGTGGGATTTTGGGCGTTGATTTATGCCTTAGTTGATCAGGTGAAGTCATGAGCGCCGGCGAGCGATTTTATACAGCTATACAAAAACTGGGTGCCCATCCGAGACCGAAGCGGTTGCGATTTTATATAGAACATCAGTTTCTCAGGGGCATAGACATCGTGGGCAAGCGCATTTTGGACGTGGGTGGTGGATATGGTTTGTATGCGCTGTATTGCATTACGCACGGGGCCTCGGAGGTGGTTGTGCTCGAGCCGCAATTGGCTGGAAGTCGTTCGGACACTCAGGTGATGTTTGAGGCCTTAGTGGAAGCCATACGGCCAGAGCGGCCCATACGGTTGGTCCCAGAAGTGGTGGAGGAATTTGTGGCAACCGAGGGCGGTAGCTTTGATATCATATTAATGCACAATTCGATCAATCACATCAATGAGGAGGCCTGTGCGGTGCTGGATAGGGATGGAGCGGCACGGGGGTATTATCGGCAGTTTTTTACGCATCTTGCGCGGCTCAGTCGGTCGGGGACGCAACTGGTGGTGGCCGATTGTGCGCGCCGCAATGTCTTTGGAGATTTGGGCTTGCGCAATCCGCTGCTGCCGAGTATTGAGTGGCACAAACATCAATCGCCGCGGCTATGGGGGCAATTGCTCGAAGAGGTCGGATTTAAAATTCGATGCATTGACTGGACGAGCCCAAACATCTTGGGGAAGGCGGGCAGATGGATGCTCAACAATGCAGTGATGGCCTATCTGACGATGAGTCACTTTCGTCTGGTGGCTGAATATCAAGGCGAGGGAAAAGGAAATGTATCGGTATAAAATCTTGCTCTTCATCGACAGCCTCGGCCCCGGAGGGGCCCAAAATCAGCTGCGCATCTTGGCAAAAGCGCTAAAAGACAAGGGCCATAAAGTGGAAGTGGCGCGGTATTATCCCATGGATTTCTTCGGCGAAGATCTGCGTGGGGCTGGAATTCCTATAAGAGACGTATCTAAACGCACGCGTCTGGGATGGGAGGTCATTTTGGGGTTGAGGGATTTGTACAAGAGATATCGCTATGATGTGGTATTGTCGTATTTGCACACGCCAAACTTCTATGCTCTTGCAGCACGCATCGGTTTAGCAAGGGCACCTAAGGTAGTTATCGGGTATCGGTCGAAGACGGATTTTCGTCGGCTCTCTCGATGGAGGAAAGCGCTCATGCGATGGTCGAATCGCCAGGCCGACGCCATAGTGAGCAACGCGCATCACGAGCGAGAGCGCTGGCAGAGGTATCAACCCGGTGTATCGTACAAGTGGCGGACCATCTACAATGCCGTCGACTTGGGGGTAGATCAATCCCATTCTGCTGTGCTGCATCGTCCCCTCAGGCTATTGGTTGTAGGGTCTGTAGGGGCGGATAAAAACGGGCTTTTAGTCGTCGAGGCTATGCGGATTTTACAGAGTCGAGGGATCGATTTTACCATCGACTGGGTAGGTGCGCAATATGAGGAGCGCCGACGCATGCGCTATCGACGCACAATGGATGAGCGCATTCGTCAATATGGGCTTGCGTTGAAATGGCGATGGAGGGGAGTGACGGATGCGATGATAGACGAATACCTCCATCACGATGTCTTGCTCGTTGCTTCCGAGGTGGAGGGTTTGCCCAATGTGTTGTGTGAAGCGATGTGGTTGGGGATGCCGTGTATTGTCAGTCGTTGTCTGGATCATCCGCTCATCATTGAGGACGGCATTGAGGGTTTGCTCTTTCCAGCAGGTGATGCACGAGCTCTTGCCCATGCGGTGGAGCGTTTAATACAGCTGAGTGACGAACAGCGTCGTGCGATGAGCCAACGGGCAATGGCCAAAGCGCGGGCACTATTTTCGCCTGCCCGCATGGTAGAGGCTTACGAACATCTCCTAAAGGAGCTTACAGCGTAGGGTATGTGTGGTATTGCAGGGATTTTTTCCACTGTTGACCAAGTACCGAGGCATCTTGCGATGGAGATGCAGCGGGTGCTTTCGCATCGAGGTCCGGATAATGCTGGTGTCTTTAAACGGCCGGAGATACTGATGGTCCATACGCGACTGAGTGTGGTGGATCTCAGTCCTACAGGTCATCAGCCGATGCATTCGCCGTGTGGGAGGTATGTCTTGAGTTACAACGGCGAGATTTACAATCATCCCGATCTGCGCGATACCTTGCAGTCTAAGGGCTATCGCTTTCGCGGCACTTCGGATACCGAGACGCTATTGGCTGCCTATTTGGAATGGGGTGAGGAGGTATGGGGCAAGCTCAACGGCATCTTTGCGCTTGCACTGTATGATACGGAGAAGCGCACTCTGACCCTCGTACGCGACCGCTTTGGTGTCAAGCCGCTCTATTACTGCATTGTAGGTGGACGTCTGCTCTTTGGCTCAGAGATCAAGGCATTATTGGCCACGGGCTATTTCGAGCCACAAATTGACGTGCAGGCTCTACATGAATTTATGTATTACGGCTATGCTATGGCCGAACGCACGATGTATCGTGGAGTGTGCAAGTTGTTGCCCGGACAGTGGTTGAAGATCGATAGGCGAGGAGGGATGCAGTCGGGATTTTACTGGCGCGTAGACCGTGATGTTGAGGTGCGGCGATCTGTCGGGGTAGCGGAAGCGGTGGCGCGGGTGCGCACCCACCTGCGTGCTGCGGTGCGGCGACAGCTGATGAGCGATGTGCCGGTGGGCGTGTTTTTAAGCGGGGGCATTGACTCGACGGCAGTAGCGGTATTGGCTTCGCAGGAGTATCGCGGCCGCCTGCAGACTTTTACGGCGTCTTTTGACTTTGATAGGGGGCGCAGTGAGCTGGAGCCGGCGGCGCGTACAGCCCAGCAAATTGGATCTCAGCACACAGCGATATACATACAGGGCAAGTCGCTCGTGTCCGTAATCGAAACGCTGGTGAGCCATCACGACGAGCCCTTTAGTGATGCGGCTAACATACCTCTTTATCTGATGAGCGCGGAGCTCAAAGGCCGCGTCAAAGTAGTACTCCAGGGAGATGGTGGAGATGAAATGTTTGGCGGCTATCGACGCTATGCCATGCTTCGATATATTCGCTGGTGGAGGGAGCTGTTGCGATTTTTATATCCCTTGCGATGGCTCTCTCCTTACGAGAAGAGGCGCAAAGTCGAGCGCTTTAAGGCCATTTTTGAAGCAGGTGGCGGACGGATGTACGCCAAGTTCTTGACAGAAGAGCGGGAGGAGGAGAGCCCTCTGCGCGTGTTTCGGCCCGAGTGGAGGAGCGCCTTGGAGCAGTTCAATCCGTTTGAGTACTACGAAGAGCTCTACGAGCGCATTGCATGGCTACGAGATCCATCGCAGATCATGCTCTGGATTGATGCGCAAATTCTCCTGCCGTTTCAATTTTTGGAAAAGGTCGACAAGAGCACTATGGCCAATGGCATTGAGGCTCGAGTACCTATGTTGGATCATGAGCTTGCCGAATACGCCATGGGTTTGCCCTCTTCGGTTAAATTGCGTTGGGGCAGGCCCAAGTACCTCTTGCGCAAGGCACTGCGGGGGATCGTCGATGATGCCATTTTAGATGCTCCGAAAAGGGGCTTTGGCGTGCCCTACAAGCAATGGTTGCGTGGACCACTTTATGCGTACCTCCGACAGCGCCTTTTCGACAGTCGATTGAGGGACGAGCTATACGATCGATCTGTAATCGAAAGAGTTGTACATCAGCATCGAGCGGGAAAAGTCGATTATGGATTCCTGCTGTGGAAGCTGCTGCATTTGACGATATGGATGGAGGAGTATCGCGTACGCCTGTAGGTATTGGTCGCCCGGTGGTGCTCTTTGTGGGGAGTTTTGCGACTTTGCCATCGGGCCAATATTGGGGAGGGCAGGCCTATGCGTGTAGGGCATTGGTGGAATCGCCTTTGCGTGAAATGGTTGATTTTGTGTTGCTCGACACCACGGCTGTGCCTACTCGCCGTCGACCATTTTATGTGAGGCTAATAGCGGGATTGAGTCGTCTTGGGCGATTCGTGTGGCTTTTGGTGCGACATCGGCCTCAGGTAGTGCTATTGTTTTCGTCGTATGGATGGAGTTTTGTAGAGAAGGGTCTCATGACGATGGCTGCCCATTGGAGTGGGGTGCGCGTGGTGTTTGCTCCGCGTTCGGGTCATTTGATCGATGATATGTATCGCTCGGCATTTTTCCGACGGTACGCGAAAGTGGTGTTTGCGCGATGCCAGGTGGTGGTCTGTCAAGCTCAGTATTGGAAGAGATTTTTTGTTGAGCATGTCGGTCTGGCGGAAGACAGGGCGATGGTGATTCCCAATTTTGTGGTTGAGCTACCGCAATGGCCGATCGCTTTTACGAAGGAGAATGAAGGGATGGAGATTCTCTTTCTCGGCAGTGTTGTTCGGGCTAAAGGGGTGTATGAAATCGTGGAAGCGGCAAGACAACTCCAAGGCCTTCCTCTGCGCTGGCACATTGCTGGTGATGGCAGGGATTTTGTGGAGCTTAAAGGGCTAGTTATGCGCGATGGAGCGCTCACCGAAAGGGTGCACATGTATGGGTGGATAGGGCGTGTGCAAAAGGAGCAGCTTTTCAGGCGCTGTCAGGTGTTTGTGCTGCCCTCTTACCGCGAGGGATTTCCCAACAGTCTCTTAGAAGCAATGTCGTGGGGTCTGGTGCCCATTGCCACCGATGTGGGCGCCATTCCGGAAGTCGTCGAAGACGGTCAAAATGGGTATGTCATTCGCCCTGGTGATGTGGAGAGACTCGCTCAAGTGGTGAAAAAATTAGCAGGGGATCGCGCTTTACTGGATCGTCTGCGGCTTGCTGCACGAAAGACGGTGGAGGAGAAGTTTGTCGTGTCGAAGGTCTTGCCTCTCTGGCAAAGAGCTCTGGGCATTGCTGAGTGAGGATGTTTGAAGAGGATGCGTACGATTTCATACAAATCCAAAGAACATTGGCCGCATGAAAAATCTCTTGCGGTGGTGGCGCACGGTCCGGCATTTGCGCTTTAAACAGCTCGTATATCTGGTCTATTATCGCTGGAGGCGACCGACATTGCCGCGTCGTGTTGAGCCGATACACATGGAGCAATTGCCCTGTATGCAGGATACTTTGCCCTCTTGTGCTTCGTATATTCCACCTGCGGAGGTGGAATTGTTGAATATTCGCAAGTATTATCGTCGGGGTTTGGAGTGGAATGACCTAAACTCGGGTCTACTGTGGGCGTATCACCATTGGGCGATCCCATATGTGCACAGTGTAGGTGTTGGTGTTGAAGAGGGCAAGGAGTTGGTGGGGCATTTTATGCAGCATGTATCCTATAGGGATGCCTATGCGCCGTGGCCGATGTCGCGCAGGATGGTGCACCTCATCACGTGGGTCTGTCGCCATGGGGTGGATGACCCGTTGGTGCATGGATGGATTCGGGAGCAGGAGCGCTTGTTGTGGAAGCGTCTGGAGTGGCATCTCATGGCCAATCACCTTTTAGAAAATCTCCTTGCGCTGGCCATGGCAGCGGTTTATTTTGACGATGCGCAATCGGCTGAGCGATGTCGGAGCTTACTCGTCGCTCAGCTTGAAGAGCAAATACTTCCGGATGGTGGGCATGTGGAGCGGTCGCCGATGTATCATGCTGAGTTGATGCACCGGCTATTGGACCTCTATCGCCTTCAGCTCGACAATCCCCATCGGGTAAGAGTTGTGCCACTGGAAGATCTCTCAGGGGTGATAGCTGAGATGTTGGGTTGGTTGGAAAAGATGACCATGCCCGATGGCCGCTGGGCGCATTTTAATGACAGCACGGATGGAGTGGCTCCGACCACGCAGATGCTCCTGGATTATGCTCGGTCGATGGTCATACACCATAGGCAGTCGACCACTTCAGAGTCGGGATATTATCGGTTGGAGCGCTCGCGGTATGTGCTGATAGTAGATGCCGGGGAAATGGGCCCGGATTACCAGCCCGGTCATGGACATTGCGATGCTTTGAGCTTTGTGCTCTATGTGGATGGCCAGCCTGTTGTGGTCGATACGGGCGTATCCACGTATGAGCGTGGCGATATACGGAACTATGAGCGCTCTACAGCAGCACACAACACGGTGGTTGTGGAGGGATATGATCAGGCGGAGATGTGGGCATCCTTTCGGGTGGGTCGGCGGTATCGCATAGTGGAGGTAAAAGCGGGGCCTCATGAGTTGGTTGCTGCCCACGATGGATATCGATATCTTGGAGGCTTGCATCGACGGCGGTTTGTCTGTGAGGAGTACTCCGTGTGCATAGAAGACCATTGGGTTGCCCAGAAGGGCGGCCAGGCTCCGGAAATGTGGGCATACTTTCACTTGCATCCATCGCGCACGATACGTTCTGCTGATAGCGATACCATCCGGACGGATATGGTGGAGTTGCGCTTTCGGGGACATGAGTACTGGCAGCTCGAACAATGCGCGATTGCGGAGGGCTTTTTCCTTCGGAGGCCTGCGCATTGTATAAAAGTGCGTTTTTGTGGTACTTTGCAGACCGAAATACGCTTTACTTAGTCAAGGACAATGCAACCTGTCTTAAGAAATTCGCGGATCCTCATCACTGGAGGAGCTGGATTTATCGGCTCCAATCTGGTGGGATATTTTCTCAGACGAGGTAATGAAGTGGTGTGCCTGGACAATCTCAGCACGGGTCATAAGCACAATATTGCGCCGTATTTGGAGCATCCGCGTTTTCATTTTATTGAAGGGGACATCCGCAACATGGAGGACTGCAAGCGGGCGGTGCGCGGCTGCGTATATGTATTTCATCAGGCGGCGTTGGGCAGTGTGCCGAGGAGTGTACGAGATCCGCTGTCTACCAACTCTGTCAACATCGATGGCTTTGTCAACATGCTCACAGCGGCTAGAGATGAGGGAGTGCGGCGGTTTGTGTTTGCCACGTCTTCTTCGGTCTACGGCGACAATACCGATTTGCCAAAGCGCGAGCATCGCACAGGACATCCCATGAGCCCTTACGCGATTACGAAGGTGGTCAACGAACACTATGCCCGGGTATACAGCCAGCTGTACGGTATGGAGACCATTGGATTGCGTTATTTCAACGTCTTCGGCGAAAATCAGGATCCCAATGGCGCCTATGCGGCGGTCATTCCCCGATGGACGAGGCTGTTTCTCGAGGGCAAGCGTCCCGTGGTGTTTGGCGATGGGACGCAAAGTCGCGATTTTACTTATGTCGAAAACGTCTTTGCTGCCAACGAGCTGGCCGCCGCATTGCCCAAATGGGAGCTTTTAAGTCGGCTGGAGCAATATCCGCACCGCCAAAGTCGCGATGGGGTCCTCCACGAGGTGTTTAATATCGCCTATGGAGGACGTGTGACTGTATTAGAGCTCTTCTACTTGCTGAGGGAGATTTTGGCTGAATATGATCCATCCATAGCTTCGATTGAGCCTGTCTTTCAACCTCCGCGTCCCGGCGAGATACAGCATTCCAACGCCAGTATCGAAAAAGCCGTCAAAGTCTTAGGTTATAAGCCCACGGTGAGCCTCAAGAGCGGTCTTGCGAGGATAGCCGAGTGGTATTATAAGAAGCTTCAAGGGAGCAAAGGATGAAGATACTCTTCTTGACCGACAACTTTCCTCCCGAGCACAATCCTCCTGCCAATCGCACCTATGCACACAGTCGCATCTGGGTCCAGCAAGGACACGAAGTGACGGTGGTGACGTGTTTTCCCAACTTTCCGATCGGTCGGCTGTACGAGGGATATCGGCAGAAGCTGTGGGACG
>JALWKB010000144.1 GCA_026996805.1 Saprospiraceae bacterium
TACTACAGCTACTTTGCCATTGAGATGGTGCGTAGCTTTGGCTTGTACCGCTTTGTACACAGCGTGTTAGCGGTAGTTGCTACGCCATTGGTGTTTTTTTACTTGGCATTTTCGAAGGCGCATCGCTATATCGAACCCGCCTACGAGGCCGAACGGCGATTTCACGAAGAGTTAAAGCAATACCTCAAGGCTGGGGAGACTGCCAAGGCACAGCGCCTTGTTGAAAAGTCGCCGTACAGCAAGAGCAATGCTCGCATTTGGGTGGAGTCGATCATCTTTGCGGTGTTGGCGGCGGCTTTCATTCGGATGTTTCTCATCGAGGCGTATGTCATACCGACGGCCTCTATGGAAGATTCGCTACTGGTGGGCGATTATCTCTTCGTCAGTAAGGTGCATTACGGCCTGCGCACGCCCATGACGGTCCTTCAAGTGCCGCTGCTCCACAATCGCATTCCGATTCTCGGGACAGAGTCGTATTTAAAAAAGCCCAATTTGCCGTACTATCGCCTCCCTGCACTGACCGAGATTGAGCACAACGATCCCTTTGTTTTCAATTGGCCCATTGGTGATAGCGTCTACATCTTGCCCGACCGATCGTATGCCAAAAGTCAGGTTGAGCGCAATCCCAAATTAAAGCGCCTCATCAAGAGATACGGTGCCAAACTGATCGTGCGTCCCATCGACAAAAAAGATCACTATATCAAACGCGTCATTGCGTTACCGGGCGACACCCTCCAAATCATCAACAGAGAAGTCTATATCAATGGCCAGCGCGCTAAGGATCCAAAGTATCTCAAGCACACCTATCGCGTCTACAGCCGCAATGCATCGATCAATCCGAAATTGCTCAAGCGATTGGGTATCCGCCTATCCAAACAAGAGCTGGCCTCGGGCTTTTGGAGTCTAACCAATCAGCAAGTCGAAAAGCTCCGCGCTGCCGACAAAGGTCTCCGTATTGAGCCACAGCTCAACTTAATCGACGACGTCTTCCCACACGATGATGAACACTTCGGGGCATGGACCATCGACAACTACGGTCCGATTTGGATCCCACAGAAGGGAAAAACCATACCCATCAGTGTGGAAAACATCGCCCTGTACAAGCGCATCATCAGCGTGTACGAACACAATGACCTGGTGATCAAAGGCGATACCATCTTGATCAACGGACAGCCTGCCGACCACTACACTTTTAAACAAAATTACTACTGGGCGATGGGCGACAACCGACACCAATCGGAAGACAGCCGTTTTTGGGGATTTGTACCCGAAGACCACATCGTCGGCAAGCCCCTGTTTATTTTCTTCTCCACGGTCGATGGGAGCCTATGGAACGGCATACGCCTGCATCGTCTCTTTACTTCTGCCAACAAGATGTAGGCGATCGCTGCGGTGATTTTCAGCGCGGTGTTCGCATCAGCTGGGTGGTTCCTAAGGGATGGCTTTCGGTATAAAATTGTTATCTTGCCCCTATGGCAGGCACACGTGTTTGGATGGTTGCGCTTTTGTGGTTAGTAGATGTCCCACTATGGGCGCAACAGGTGTACGCGTGGAAGTACGAACGCCAAGGGGATTCTATCGTGCTTGCCGATAGCATTATGTGGGTGTCGAGTTTTCACCCAGAAGGGCAAAATCTCGATGCCCGGATCGTCGACAGTTCGCGTGTGATTTTGATCAGCGACGTGCTGCACCGCGGCAAGCTCGATATCTATTTGGTTGATTTTTTAAGGGGAGAGCTCCGAATGCTCACTGCTACAAAAGACGACGAACGCCTGCCGTGGATGGATGCTACACACCCCTATATTCTCGCCGTTCGTACGAACGGCGAACGCGCGTATTTGTGGTATTATCCCAAGAGCGGCACCTCCATGGGCAATGTACTCTACGAGGAAGAAAAGGGAAGTATTGCCGACTATATGCCTGTTGGAAAGGCTGAACTTTTTATTGTGCGGCGTACGAACGTGCATTCGCTCAACACATTCGACGCCTCTTCCACATCGCTCATCCTTTACAATACCGAAGCTAAAAAGAAGAGACGGATATTGCGCAACATCTCTCCGTCGCTTGCATGGATGGACTCGGTGCTCTATTTTATACATTATAAAACGGATGAAATCGTACAGCTGAGGTCGTATCGATTAGAGGAGAGACACCCGAGGGTACTTACATCTCTACCTCAGCATTGTACCCATCTAACGGCGCTGGATAGTGCTGCATTCCTCCTTGCGGACACCTCGCAGCTATATATTGTCTTGCGCGATACCGGTTCCAGTGCGTGGAAGACCGTATCGGGGCCGAAGTTTTCCGAAATGGGTTGGAAGCGCTTGCTGTATCTCGATGCAAAATACGGTTGGGTAATCCTGACAGTGGAAAAATCCCCTTGACGATGCGGAGGATTTTGATAGTAGGGGCGGGGAAGATGGCTTCAAACTTGTGTTATAACTTGTATCGACGCGGATGGAAAGAAGTGTGGATCGCCAATCGGACGTGTGAAAGGGCGGAAGTGCTGGCGCAGCGTTTTGGCTATAAGGCTATCGGTTTGGATCAGGCCCTACCCGAAGTGGATCTCGTCGTTATCGCTGTACGCGATGATGCCATACGTGATGTGGCAGACCGATTGCGATTGCAGACGCGCAATGCCATTGTAGTCCATACAGCGGCTATGAGGCCCATTGCTGCGCTCGATCGCTTTGCGCGGTACGGTTTGTTTTATGTGCTGGGGAGTTTTTCGGCAGAACATTACACCGATTTTGCCGAGTTGCCCATAGTGGTGGAGGGCAATAGTGAGGCAGTCGTCGGGAGGTTGAAGGCACTGGCCTTGGAATTTAGCGATCGGGTGTACGAGTTGGATCTTCAACAGCGCAAGTGGATGCATCTCGCTGCGGTATGGGCCAACAATTTTACCAATCACTTGTTGGGGATCAGCCACCACTTGCTACGTGATGCCTCTATACCCGAGCAGATCATGCATCCGATCATACGGCAGACCTTTGAGCGCGCCCTTATCACTGATCCCCGCGATGTGCAGACGGGACCTGCCCTACGTGGTGATGTGCAGACATTGCGCATGCATCGGCAGATGATGCATACGTGGAAAGGGGGCTCTTATGCTGAACTCTACGACCTCCTCAGCCACAGCATTGCACGCACCCATGGGGTTAGCTTGCAGCTGACTTCGACCAGTGAGGCCCTTAGCGAAGAAGAGTGACATTGCCGGTGCGGGAGTAATCTTCGCCGGTGACACAACGGTATTTCAAGAGGTAGTTGTACACATCGGGCTGGGCGGGTACTCCATTTATCGTGCCGTCCCAGCCGCGGCTGATATCGTTGGTAGTGAAGATGCGCTTGCCCCAGCGATCATAGATGGAAAACTCCAGACTTTCGATTACAAAGCTCCGCACGTAGAGCACATCGTTGATGCCATCGTCGTTGGGGCTGAAGGCTGTGGGTACGAAGACGTTATCGATACAGTTAAGTGGACGGACGCGTACATGCACAGTGTCGTAACCCACCTCACAACCCGCATGATCGGATACATGTACGGTAAAGATATACAGTCCTGCCGAGTCCATGCTTGCCTTAGGTGATTGACTACGTGGATCGTCGAGGTATCTCCCAGGCGTCCATCGGTAGGTATACCCGCTAGGTACGACGTGTAGCTGTACAGTATCTCCGACAAAGATCACCTTGGGATTGGCCGTAGCCTCGACGGATATCGTATCTGTGCCATAGCCTCCAAGGCGGATTGTTATTTGATGATTCCGCATACAGAGGGGAGGCCGACAGGAGTCCCAGCCCCAGTATGCGTGGATCCAGAAGCTCAATGCGCCAGTCGTCCAGTCGATATCCGGACAGAAGACGTATTGTTCTTGTGGGCCGAGTACGATGGAGGTATCGGGCAAGTCGAAGCATCTCGGAAGCTTCTTTGAGTAGTTTGTAATGGTGATTTCGCAATCGGAGCCGTAACATAGGGCTGAGGGCGCAACGATTTTATACAAAGGGGGTAAATAGTAGATAGTAAATGTGTGTTCGTATTCGCAGCCAAAAGAATCGACGACGTGGCTTCTACAAACGAGTATACGCTCCATGGAGTCAGGGCCATAACAGATCGAATCACCCGACATATAGGTCGTATCACCCACCATCCAGGTAATGGTATCTCCGTCGACAAAGGGCAGAACAATGCAATATCTTCTAAATTCGCAGATAGTATCACCTCCTGAGAATGAATAGCCTCCGTAGCGGTTGACCTGGATAGAATCGACGTGACGGCAGCCGGGATAGTCTCCTTTGGTGACGGTGACGTAAAATTTTACTGTATCCGGGCAGGTGACACACGGATTGGGAGCATTGGGGTTGTCCAGACAATGAGCAGGGCTCCACTGGTAATCCAGCATGGTGTCGCCCGCGGGATTGAGGCAAAGCATTTCGTTATTGCATCCCTCCAAGATGTCGGGAAAGTCGCGTTGGAGCTTGAAAAAGGTGATTTGATGGGTGTCGATCACCTCACACATCCCTCTACTCTGTGCAACGACCAGTATTGTTACAGTACCACTTGTAGAGAGTATGGTCATGCTATCTCCGACGCCAAGCAATCTTGAGCGGAGTGTGTCACCATACCACACATATGTAATGTCGTCGGAAGCGGGCTGGACGTAGAGGGTGACGCTCTCATCACATGTGGTGTCTGGGCCAACGATTTCAAACTCTGGGATGGGATCGTACACGACAGTTATAGAATCCGACCACGTACAGGTGTCGTTGGTCACGGTGATACCATAGGTACCACTTCCGCAGGGGAGGAGCTTCAATGTATGAGTTGCGCTGTCGTAGAAAAAGCAGCTGTCGGGCGACCAGCTGTAGCGGTAGTGAGGTCGACTTTGGGTGAACACGGTCACAGTGTCGGGGGAACAGAGCACGAAAGTGTCGCTGGCGAGTTCGACATCGATAGTGGGCAGATAGATGCGCGCGGTGGTGTCACTCTGGCATCCGAGGCTGTCGGTGAGCTGTAGTGACAGGCTGATCCATTGCCCCTTCGACAATACCACGCGCACGGTATCGCCTTCGGCGTGGTGGATTATGCCGTGGTCGTCGATGATCCATGCGCGTTTTGTGATTCCTTGACTCGCCGTACTCTGATCGTAGAGGAGCAATACAGCGGGCAGGGAGTCGCAGAAGAGTTGGTAGGAAAACTCGATATGAAATTGTACATCAAAGACGGTGATGACTCTGGAGAATGTGTCGATACAACCGTTGTTATCGGCGATGAGCAGTACGCGATAGGTGCCTGCAGAATCGTAGCGGAAGGTGGGGGATTCTTCTGTCGATTGGAGGGTGGTATCGCCGTCGGCGTCGAAAAACCAGCGATAGCTCTTGGCATTGGTGGTTTTGTTTTGGAAGGTAACTTCCAGACCGTCGCAAGTGTCGGGAGGCTCGAAATACGCCTCGGGCATTTCGGCACAGGGGCGCACATTGAACTCGAAGTCTCGGTGATACCTCCCGATGAGGACGCCGTTGCGGTACTCTTCTACGCAGACGCCGATGAGAAATTGGCCCAGTGTCGCTGGTGTGGCGGTCATGCGCCCCGTCAAGGAATCGATGGTGAGCGGCACTCCACCCATCATGTCTTGCTCGCTATAGGGCGGCTTCCACAAAATGGGCTTATACGGCGGACGTTCGGCACGCAAATCTTGAGGTTTTTGGCGATCGAGACCCTGGTAGGGTGTACAGAGCTTGTACACGAGGCTGTCTCCGTCGGCATCAAAGGCACTGTGGTCAAAGCTAAAGGGCTGGTTGACACAGAGATATAGCGGCGCCCAAGACTTAAACACGGGACTGGAGTTACAGAGATTGAGGGCATGACCGGGGATGTGGACGAAATACGTCGTCCCCGTTTCGAGTGGGGATTGGATGTTGGTGATCGTTCGGTTGCGACAACAGCGCTGATAGGTGAGAATGTAGCCACTCTTTTCGGTCGGCGGTAGGTAGACGCGACCCACATATCGCGCTTCTTCCACACATACAGGATTGAGTTGGGAGAGGCACCCTTGCAGCAGTGTGTCTTTTACTTCTCGTATCGACAGAAGCGTTAGCGGTACGTAACCGTTTTTGCCGCGCTGGACGAGAAACTGATTTTCGCCGTTGAAGATGGACAGTGCGGGCTTAGGATCAAAGGGTTCTTCTCCCAATTGGCAATCGCGTCGCACAGTGAGGTAAAACTCGTACCAGTGATTGCCCAAACATCGATAGGTCAGCTCGCCACCGACAATATGAGTTGCCTGGGCAACGGGCTGAAAGATTGCCAATGCGATGAGAAAGACTGTGTTCTTGATGATCGTCCTCATGGTTAGTGATGGTTTTTGATTATGCGGTGTATCTCCACTTTTCGCCATTCGGATGCTTGTGGGCTATAGATTGAAATACGTTCGTTGTCGAGATTTTCGAGTTCGGGATTGTCGACGGGCACTTCGCCGATGGGTAGCTGGCGGATGATGAGCTTTTTGTCTTTTATATACGGCAAAAGCGCCCCGTTGTCGAATTGCTCGATTTCGCGGATGATCGAATGTACGCGACGCATCGCCAGGCGCTTATTGTACTGTGGTGTCGCACGTGGTGAGGCATAGCCCTTAATTTGGAGCTCGAAGGTATTACCGCGCTGGAGTTGGTCCTTCAGCATTTGGAGGAATTGTTGAAGGCGCTGAAAGTTGGCAGTTACCTTGTTGTCGAAGAAGTCTTCTATCTGCGCTTCCAGCTTTTGAGTTCCCAATCCGTATTGTTGGATGAAGACGCTCTTTCTGGCGAGATAGTCGCGGTAGGTCTCTGTATACGTCTTACGAGTGGTACGGCGCATAGTGCGCGCATCGGGCTGGTCGTTGTCAAAATATAGAGTAAGTGGTAGACCAAGGCTCAAGGAGGGGTGTAGATAGAGCCTGATATGTTGCTCTTTGGAATCGGTGATGAGGATGGAGGTATCGGACGGTTGGTAGAGGTATTTTCTGCCCTGTATGATAAAGGAGTCGCCTACTGCCAGTCTTAACGTATGGCGATGGGAGGAGGTAAGTTGGATGTTGTGCAGTGTTTTGAGCTCTCTTTTTTGACGGACGAGTATGTTGCCATGGAGCAGTGGTTGGCGTGTGGTGGCGTCGTAGAGCTCCACTACGACATTGGCCACAGCAGGTGCTAAAAATAGATAGCGCTCTACGATTGTGTCTTGCTCTGCGATGGCGGGTATTTGTACAGTGGTGTGGACAGGTAGATATGCATCCTTGTGGGCCTCGATGCGATAGCTCTCTCCACACTCAACGGGCGCCTCGAATTGGCCAACACTCGTCTTTTGAATCGATTGTTGTGTGTGGGAATATGCATGTTCCAAGACAACTTGGGTTCCCTCCAAGGGCTGTCGAGTATCGGCATCGAGGACGTGGATGCGCAATGTCGGGGTACATGGTTGGATGCGTACTTTCCAAATGTCGTAGCAGCAGGCGCGCACATCTTCTTCTAAGTATTGAGCGCCTCGCCGGTTGGAAGCGAGGTAACCGACCGTACCGCTTGTGTCAATGATGAAATGAATGTCGTGGTAGCTCGAATTAAGTGGTGGTGGGAGGTGTTGGACTTTACTCCACCCTTCGGGCGTGCGGTAGGACTTGTAAATGTCGAAGCCTCCGAGGCCGAGATAACCTTCAGAGCTGAAATAGAGCACCTGTTTGGCGGAGTCGAAGTAAGGGGCAATGTCGTCGTCAGCGGTGTTGATCTCTTGTAAGTTGACCGGCGAACTCAGCTGGCCATTGGGCTGGATCGTGCTCATCCAGATATCGTTTTTACCCTTCCCTCCCGGCCGGTTGCTGACGAAGAAGAGCATGTGTTGGCCCGTGTGTTTGTCGTATCCGAGTGCTGGCGAAGAGCTACTATACCCGTCTACGTTGATGTCGTTGGAGAGAGGCTCTGGTGTGTTCCAGCTACCGTCGGAGCGCCGTTGTTGGCGGTAAATTTTACAGATGAGCTCTTCGGCCGATTGGTACCTACATACGCTGAAAAAACGCGTGTTGGCATCGAGGTAGCGGAGATGTGCTACACTCAGATGGGAAGAATCGTCTGGAATGAGTGCGACAGTGTGTGCTTCACTGCCACGCTGATACGAGAGTACTTTGGAGCGAAGCGGGGGAAGGTGCTCGGAGGTGCTATTGCCCGGAAAGCGCAAGGAAGTGAAATAGAGAGATTTGTCATAGATGTGCGGGCTGAAATCGGAATACGGCGAGTTGACCTGTTCGCCGAGGTGGATGAGCTTGATGTGTTGGGCAGCTCTTTGTATTCTTTCGATGGCATAGATGCAGGCCTCGATTTCTTTTTTAGCCCTCTTGGTGAAGGGATCATCTTCTGAGCCGTGTTCGGTGACATAGAGGGTGTAATTGGTCCTTGCCTCTTGGTATTTACCCTGCAATTGCTGGGCGCGTGCGAGGAAGAAACGCAGCTTGGGGAAATGCTGGGCGGTATTGCTCTTTGCTACGCGCCGGAAGAGCTTTTCGGCGTATTGGTAGGCCTGAAAATCTAAGGCTGCTTTGGCCAGTCGATACGCTATGTCCATATCCGATTCGTCGAAGCGGTAGGCCTCCCGATAATACAAAAAGGCAGCATAGGGATGCCCTGCCACTTCAGCAGCCTTGGCTTTTTCGATGTATTCACTTTGCTTTTGGCCTGGTTGATAGAGGGGGACTTCCTGGCCATAGAGCGCAGGCCAAATCGAGGATAGGCATAGTGCGGCAAGTGCAAATACGAGCTTGTAGTGCATGTGCATGTTCAGATTCAATGTTTTACGATTTTATACTCAATATATAGGACAGATTTTCGACTGCTGTAAGGCTGGTATGTGCACGATGCGGTAAAATACCGATAGTTCGGCACCTCCGAGGCGTCCGTTGGCGCGGGCAAAATCACTTGTGGTAATGTCGTAGCTGAGTCCTGCATACCAATTGCTCCATTCGACGGCAATCTTTGGAATGACGGCATCCCCAAAGCGGTGGGATAGACCGAGTGAGAACATGAGCTCTTTGCCGCGCTGCTTGTTGATGTGAAAGCGCGCATATCCTCCTATGATGAGCTCGCGGTAGGGGTTTTGAAACTGAAACAATCCGTGGCCGAGGATGTCGAGTTGGTCCAGCAGGGGCCAGGTGGCATTGGCGTGTAGGGCAAAGCGCGGCGACAGCCGAATGCGCTGACCGCCTCTGTCGAAGTTTACCTGCGGGCGATTGAGATGTAGCATTCCGAGCCCGGCATGTACTTTCTTCCGGTAACTCTTCTGCCATACGTAATTGAAGCCCGCTCCGATGTCGAGAAAGGTACGCGATAGCAAATCGAAGTTTTCGCCTGAGGGCAAAGATGGGTCAACCACTTCCCCGTTCCATTGATTGTCCCACAAGAGATCGTCTAAGCGGAACCGACGGTGATGGATACCAACAATGACTCCTCCACTGATGATGTTGGATGGATTTAAAATGTGGGAATAACTACCCGAAAGACCGAGATAGGTGAGACTCAACTTCGAATCGCCGGCATAGTCATAATTGAAGACTACGCCCAGCGTGAAAAAGTGAGGCTTGTACGGACGTACGCCAGTCTTGTAGGCCCCCTGAGCGGTAAAGGTGCGATACTGGCCGAGGTTGTTGACGTACCACTGAGAGCGCATTTGAGTGCCAATGCGCACATCCCCAGGGAAAATTCCGACCATCGATGGGTTGAGATTGAGGGTTGACAGGTAAAATTGCGAATAGTGCAAATCCTGAGCCCTCATTCCTGGGATGCCCAAGGTGATTACAGCGAATAGTGCGTATATGTGCTTCTTCACGACAGTAAGTTTGATATCACTGTTCTTCTATGCTGCATCCCAACAACTCACGATGGGATACACAAGGCAAATATACAAAAAATTTTGCGTAAAAAATTTTACGACAAAAAAATACATAAGAGATATGTTCATATATGTTGATGAACGATGTGAAGGTACTATCGGTATAAAATCGATGTTTTTTATACTTGCCAAGTTGATAGAGACAGCACAGCTATGGCTAATTCAAAAACCTCCAGAGACAAACGAGTGCTCATCGTCGGAGCTGGAAGAGTGGGGAGCGCTATCGCATGGGTGCTCCGCAAGGATGTACAAGTCATGCTCGTCGATATCGACGTCAGGCAACTCAAGCGCGTCGAAAATCGCATTCCCGATGTACAATGCTTTGCCGGAACGGTCGAGGATTGCACTTTTTTAAAGGACCGGATGGATCTCATCGTACAAGCTGTGCCGGGGTATGTAGGATTGCGCACCTTAGAAAAAATCGTCTCTTGGAGCGTACCCGTTGTCGATGTATCCTTTATGCCGGAGGATCCGAGGGCGCTCGATGAGCAGGCCAGGCGAAGGGGGATTCCCGTAGTCGTTGACTGTGGCATTGCACCGGGATGGAGCAATATCGTCGTCGGATATTGGAATCAGAAGATGCACATCCATAGTGTGCGAATATTTGTCGGGGGATTGCCACAGCAGCGCAAGGGCCCTTGGGAATATTACGCCGTCTTTTCGCCTACAGACATCATCGAAGAGTATCTTCGGCCTGTGCGCATTCGCAGGGATGGTGTGCTGATGACAGTACCTCCTCTCAGTGAGCTCGAGCAAGTGGAGTTTGATTTCATCGATACACCGCTGGAAGCCTTCCTCACCGATGGACTGCGCAGCCTGTTGTATTCGCTAAACCACATTCCCCACATGGAAGAAAAAACGCTGCGCTACCCGGGTTACGCCGATAAGATTCGCTTGCTCCAACAAAGTGGTTTTTTTGATTCGAAGCCATTACCCATCGGAGGTTGTCGCATCTCCGCACTGGATTGCACTACTGCAGTGCTGCAAAAGGCATGGAGCGATCCGAGGCTCGAACGCGATGTAACCCTTATGCGCGTCCACATGGAGGGAGTAGACTTCGAGGGTACAAAACAGATTGTGCAAATGGATCTCGTCGACTACTACGATGAAGTACACGCAATGCTATCGATGAGCAGATGTACGGGGTTTACAGCAGCAGCTGTGGTCCATTTGCTCCTCAACGAGGAGATCAAAAGCAGCGGTGTGGTCTTCCCCGAAGATATCGGCGCTCGTCCCGCGCTGTACCATTTTATACAGTCGTATTTACAAAGCCAAGGCATTCGCATCCAGACCCGAGAACTAAAGGCTTGATGAGAGGGCTCCCCACTGGTAGATGCAGCCAAAGTAGACAGTACGTCGTTGAAGCCATTCGGGATGCCGCATCGCGTAATCTCTGGAATAGGAGTACGCCAAGAGATTGACGCGGTCCGTCAAATTGCTCACGTGGAAAAAGACCAAGACCATCGAATGCTCACGCAGCCAAATGTGCGATAGATTGATGTCGACGGAAAAGTAATGCGGCAGACGCTGTTGGGTATCGCTGCGCCGGGGAAAGTAGAGATTCTCAGCAGGGGAATATCCACCACGCGAATATGTAAAAATCCACGCTCCGGGCCGCTGTTGGGCCGTCACACTTGCACTAAATCGACGACTCTGATACGTCAAAAATGCTCGCCACCACCATGGGAAATCGTAGCTGCCCCGTATGTCTTGACCTTCGGCTTTTGCGCGCTGATGGAGGGAAAGCAGCGAAATATAGGCATGCCATCGCGCGTGGTAGAAATATACGCCCGTCTCCACACCTCGTGTGTGTACACTGTCGTACCACACCCCATCCCAGGGAGATAATCTCGCTCCGTACTCCCTCTTGCGAAAGATCGACAGGTGAAGCTTGAACACTTCAGATTCCAATTGGTATGTCAATGCTATTTGATTGGAGTGCCAGGTTTCGCTGGCGGCCGAGTGTAGAGTGGTTTTTATTGGGTGTATGAAATGGTACTTTCCGCGTTGGAGAATGAGAAGGTTGGTATCGGTGATGTACCATTTTATACCCGACTGATAACTCTTGTACAGGCGTCGACTCTGAAGTGCGTAATGCCACCGCACACCCTGAAAGACTTTCAAGCTCGAAAGGATCGTACTGCTCTGATAGATATGCGCATCCCAGGAGGAAAGGAAGCTCGTATCTGCTACGGGCAAGGGCGATGCAGGACTTCCGAAGTCAAAGAGGTATGCAGGAAGAGTATCGCGCCTCAGTTGACGCTGGCCGCGATAGTGTGTTCCAAGGTGGATTTGCCATTGGGGGAAGAGGCGCCATTGGGCGTTGAGGCTGAAGTAGTACAGTGGCCGTCGTCGCATGAGGCGAAGCGCTCCGAGTTGTAGCCTCGTCGCAGTCTCCTGTACGGAGGCATGTAGGTCAATAAATCCTTTAGTCAGTGCATAGCGAAGGTGTTGAGTTGTAAGCCATTGGCTGTGGTGATTGGCAAAGTCGCCGCGGTAGTTGGCTGCAAACCCGATGCCTCGAAAGGATTCGTCGAGGGCGTAGTACAATGACCGATAGCGAAGTTTTCCGTAGCGATGGCTGGTGAAGAGACCTCCGTCGAACGAACGGAAGCGCTTGAGATAGGGGAGCTTGCCCCTTTGAATGGCTCGAAACAGTGCGCTGTGACCGACATTGGCCCAGTATTGCGTAAACGAGTATTTGTCCTTCCACTGCTTTGCGCCCATAAGGCCCACACCGGCAAGGCCAATCGATATAGCGCGGTATTGGCTGGATAGCTCGCTGCGCGGGACAATTTCAAGGGCACCACCTGCGGCATTGCCCAGCGACAAAGGCGGATTGTCGGGGTAGACGATGAGCCGATCGATGAGCTCTGTGGAAAAGATGCTGAAGTATCCCTGTTGATGCAGGTTGATTCCCCGCGTTGGCCTTCCTATAGGTACTCCATCAAAAAATACTCCATTGTACTGCGAACTCGTACCGCGTAAGACCGGCTCGGCAGTTTCGTCAGTATTGGTAGCTGAGGGTGAGAAAGATACCGCCTTGAGGGGATCTCCTTGCGATGCAGGTAGGAGGTAAATGTCCATCGGTTGTAGCTGCGCCACGGCGTATTCGCCCGAAAGGGGCTTGCGCCCGCGTACTTGAACTTGCTTTAAGACCTTCTGCTTGGGATTTAAGTAAATCTCCACGTAGGGCTTGAAATTGGTGGAGTCTATTGGTAGATACGCTGTGGTGTAGCCAATGTATCGTACGACGAGCGTATCGGGTAATGCCACTACTGGTAGGGCAAACCACCCACGCTCGTCACTAATAGCGCCTGTCGATGGATGGGAGGCCCACTGGATGTGGGCAGCCATCAGTGGTCGATGTCGTTCGTCGTATATGAGACCTTCAATGCTCTGCGGGCGTAACACTTGTGGGCACTGTAATAACAAAAGGACTGGGAAAGTGATGTACCATTTCATACAGCTATGTCTTTCGTTAATGTGATAAAATCGCGCTGTATTCCCTTTGCAACCGACGCAAAAGGGGATGGGGGCCGACTTGGCAAGATGCCTCCTCGAAGAGCTCTTGTGCACTGTTGGCTCGCTTTTGGCGCAAGTGCCATCGTATCAGTAGGTCGTAGGTCTCAGCCCTTCCCCAGCTGGGCAGATAGGGGTTGGGAAGCACTTGGTCGGGACACCGAAGGGCACGATGTCCATAGTAGTCGACCATTTTTCCACCACCGAAGAGCGCAGGCGTATAAAAGTCGTTGACCAAGAGCGCATACCACGCCCGGATGTTTTGACTGTCGAGAGCCACGGCCTTCTCAGCATAATCGATCGCACGAGGCCCTAACCACGATGCTGCCCACCAGCGAAAAGTGATGCTGTAACCCGTCATGACTGAGAGAAGTGCCCACTCCTCGGCGTTTTTGTCGTCGAGGGTGTCCAGACAGCGAATGGCCGTTAGTATGGACCGCTTAGCGCGTTGGTGACTGTCGTTGACCATTTCGTAAATGCTGAGCTCATAGGTAGCATAAGCCACCCAATAGGCCCAAATGCGCTGATGGGTCTGGTGGTACTGCTCCTCCAGCGAATCGATAAGGCGCCGAAGATTGCGGGCATTGCGCGTGCGTATGGCGCGGTAAAAGGCACTGTCTACTCGTTCCTGAAGGTACGCGGTGTGTCGAGCTTGAGCTTGGCCGTACGATTGATGCGCTGACGAACTACTTGCTTGCCCGAAAAGTAGGACACACGATACCGCCATGATGCCAAGTGTGAAACCGAGGACACAAAGTCGCTTTTTCATGAGTTTGATAATTTAAATTGGTTTATATTTTAAACTGTACGGGCAAAAATTTTATTCGATGTACTTTTTGAGGGTTTTGACGTACGATTCGAAGGCGTCGATACCTTTATTAGTGAGTTCGACGGTGGTATGGGTATAGTTGTTTTTAAACGATTTGTGGATGCGGATATAGCCTGCGCTTTCGAGCTTTCGGAGTTGGACGCTGAGGTTACCTGCGCTGGCCTTGGTGACTTCGCGTATGGTGTTGAAATCGGAAGATCCCGTCGTCATCAAAAACGACATGATGGCCAATCGAAGTGGCGCGTGCAAGATGGGATTGAGCTCTTTGTAATTCATCAACTACTGTGCTTTGCGTA
>JALWKB010000145.1 GCA_026996805.1 Saprospiraceae bacterium
CCATCCACTGACGGTGCGCTTTGTGGAGTTTGTCATGGATAAAAAGCGCGAGGCTCTGCTGGGAGAGATGTGTGTGGCCTTTGAAGAGAGCTATCGGGCCTATCATAAAATCGTGCCCGCACGGATTGTCACTGCGGTGGAGTTGGATGCTCCGATGCGCGAAAAACTACAGCAAGCCCTCAAGGGCATATTTCCCGATGGAGAGCTAGAGATGGATGCCGTCGTAGACCCTTCCATCATAGGGGGATTTGTATTGCAGGTTTCGGATAAATTGTACGACGCAAGTGTTTCGGGGACACTGGAGCGCATGCGTCAGAAATTATAAAAAGGTTGTGGTATGATACGCATCAAACCTGAGGAAATCACGGAGGTGCTCAAGCAGCAGCTCGAAGGTGTCGTCGATGAGATAGAGTTACAGGAGGTGGGTACCGTCTTACAAGTGGGTGACGGTATTGCCCTTGTGTACGGATTGCGTCAGGTACAGGCTGGCGAGCTCGTCGAATTTGAGACGGGTACCCAGGGCCTGGTATTGAATTTGGAAGAAAACACCGTAGGTGTCGTATTGATGGGTCCTTGGGAAGGCATTGTAGAGGGGACGAAGGTCAAGCGCTTAAAGCGCATTGCATCCATACATGTAGGTGAGGGCATGCTTGGGCGAGTGGTTAATCCGCTCGGTCAACCCATTGATGGCAAGGGCCCCATAGAGGGAGAGGTGTATGAAATGCCCCTGGAGCGGATAGCCCCTGGCGTGATCTATCGACAGCCGGTCAACGAGCCCTTGCAGACGGGTATCAAGGCCATCGACTCGATGATTCCGATCGGTAGGGGGCAGCGCGAGCTCATCATCGGCGACCGTCAAACGGGAAAGACGGCTATAGCGATCGATACCATCATCAACCAGCGGGAGTTTTACGAGCGCGGTGAGCCGGTGTATTGCATCTATGTGGCGGCGGGACAAAAGGCCTCGACGGTAGCGCAAATTGCCAAGACTTTAGAGGAGTACGGCGCCATGGATTACACGGTTATTGTATCGGCTACGGCTGCGGATCCTGCCCCGCTCATCGTCTATGCACCGTTTGCCGGTGCTGCCATTGGGGAGTTCTTCCGTGACACGGGTAGGCCGGCTCTGGTGGTGTACGATGATCTGTCAAAACAAGCTGCGGCTTACCGCGAGGTATCGCTCCTTTTGCGCAGGCCTCCAGGACGCGAGGCGTACCCTGGTGATGTCTTCTACTTGCACTCGCGCCTGTTGGAACGCGCCGCAAAGATCATCGAAGACGACAGCGTCGCCCGCCAGATGAACAACTTGCCTCGATCGCTGGTGGAGGCCAACATGGTGAAAGGAGGGGGGTCACTGACAGCCTTGCCCATCATTGAGACGCAAGCCGGCGACGTGTCCGCGTACATACCCACCAATGTCATCTCCATCACCGACGGACAGATCTTCCTCGATTCCAATCTATTTAATGCGGGTGTACGTCCGGCGATCGATGTGGGTATATCGGTGTCGCGTGTGGGTGGTGCGGCTCAGATCAAGCCGATGAAAAAGGTGGCCGGTACGCTCAAGCTGGACCAGGCACAATATCGCGAGCTGGAAGCCTTTGCAAAATTCGGCTCCGACCTCGATGCAGTGACACTGCGCATCCTCGAAAAGGGCAAGCGCATCGTAGAGTTGCTCAAGCAAGACCAGTACAGCCCGATGCCCGTGACGCATCAAGTGGCCAGCTTGTTTGCCGCTACCGAAGGCTTGGTACTCGAAGTGCCGGTCGAAAAGGTGAAGGAGTTTGAAGAACTCTATTTGAATGAAATCGAAAAGCGGCATCCCGAGGTGTTCGAGCACATCGGCCAAAACCGATTCGACGACGAAGACAGGGAAAAGCTCAAGAAAATAGCGGAGGAAGTCATCGAAAAGTACTTTAAGTAGAGAGCCATGGCAAATCTCAAAGAGATACGGGAGCGCATCAAGTCGGTCAAGTCGACGCAGCAGATCACGAAGGCGATGAAGATGGTGGCTGCTGCCAAGCTGCGCAAAGTCCAAGACCGCACCGTACAGTTTCGCCCCTATGCCATGCGCTTGCGCAAGATCCTTCAAAACATTCACAGCCAACTCGAAGGAGACGTTTCGCTCGAGTTAGCACAACAGCGGCAGGTACAAAAGGCCGTTGTCGTCTTGATTACTTCCAACAAGGGATTGTGTGGAGCATTTAACAGTCATCTCATCAAGAAGGCACAATCTCTGATCGATGAGCGGTATAAAGAACTGTTGGAAGACGAGCGGCTGTACATCATCACCATCGGCAAGAAAGGTAGGGATTTCTTTCGAAAGCACTACCCCAAGGCGCGCATTTTCGATGACTACATCGATATTCTCGAGAAGTTTGACTTCGATGTAGCGTCAAGCTTGGCCGATTTTCTCATGCGCCGCTTTATGGACAAGACCATCGACGAGGTATACGTGGTGTACAGTGAGTTTAAAAATCCCGTTGTGCAGATACCACATGCCGAGCAGTTTTTACCTCTTTCGGGGTTTGCGGAGGACGAAGCTGAAGCGCCGTCGACGCGCTACCTGGCCGATTACATTTATGAGCCATCGAAGGAGAAGCTCTTGCGCAGGTTGATCCCGACGATTTTGCGCAATCAGTTTTATCGCTATTTGCTCGACACGTCGGCATCCGAACACGGAGCGCGTATGACGGCCATGGATAATGCAACAGAAAATGCCAATGAGTTGCTCGGTGCGTTGAGGATTCGCTACAACAAGGCGCGACAGGAAAGTATTACGCGCGAAATCCTCGACATCGTCAGTGGTGCACGTGCCTTGGAAGGCGGTTGATGCCACTGCCTGCGGTGCGGACGACGATCGACGATTTCATACGGAGGCAAAAGGCGAACAATGGGCTTGTTAAGCCGTCTCGTGCATCGCTGAGTAGGAGGGAAAAGCGTATATTTGCGCTTCTTTGAAGGACTTTGAAAAACCGTACCTATGCAGGGAAAATCGCTCATAAAGACCTTGCTCATATTACTGGCTGTCATCACGGCCTATCAGTTTTTTCTGATCATTCCTACCCGAAAGATTGAAAAGCAGGCAGAGGAGTACGCCCAGCAAGCGGCGGCAGCGGTACAAGACGAAGATCAGAAGCGGGAAGTATATCGATCTGCAAAGACGCGCTTTTTGGACTCGGTCTCGTCGGAGGTGGTCTTTTCCATTCCACTGATTCGGAATTATACCTATACGGACCTGAAGAAAGAACAGCTCGCTCTTGGTTTAGACCTCAAGGGGGGGATGAGCGTCATGTTGCAGGCCGACTTGAAGGATTTGCTAATCAATCTGTCAAAGGACAGCAAGGATCCGGCCTTTCGGCAGGCTCTGGACAATGCGGAAAAGCGCATGCGTCAGAGCAACAAGGATTTTATCACGCTCTTTGGTGAGGAGTATAAAAAGTTGAGCGGTGGCAAAAAACTCGCCACCATCTTTATGCGCAGTCCGGTCTTTCGCAATAAAATCAATTTCGAAACCTCTGACGAAGAAGTACTGGCTCTTCTGCGCCAGATGGCCAACGAAGCGGTGGATCAGACGTATAAGCGCTTGAAAGACCGCATCGACAAGATGGGGGTCACCCAGCCCAATGTCT
>JALWKB010000146.1 GCA_026996805.1 Saprospiraceae bacterium
GATATCGGGAGGGCGCTTATCGGCTACGTAAAACATGACTGTACAACTTGCCTTATTGCCGCAGTCGTCAACGATTTCATACTCCAGCCAATGACAGCCCGTATCGAGCTGTGTCAAGACGAACGGTGCTTCGTCGGGGCGGCGGTAGTCACCGAGGAGGCGTCGGCTACTGGGATCGCGTTGGCACGCGTTGCTTTGCTTATGCGCGATGTGGTAGATGCGGTATTTCCATTGCGAGCAGTACTCTTCGACGCGTATCGGTGCCGTCGGGCTATTGGGGATGGGCGCCGAATAGTTTGCAAAGCAGTCGTAGGGCGACACTGCAGCGGTATCGTAGGCCAGAGCGTCCGAAGTGCAGAGCAATGTGGGTGCTGTGGTGTCGGTGATGACGATGCGTTGGCTTGTAGATACCTTGCGCTGGGATGGCGGGGCACACCAGTCGATGACGGTCCATGTGCGCAGGATTTTTTGTGTGCCACCGCAGGAGGGAATGAGGTGGTCTTCGTATGTGGCGTAGAGCCAGCTGCATCCGTAAGGTACGGGATATCCCGTCACATCGGGGTGAGGGGTACCCTGATCAGTCGTCTTCCAGCTGTCGAGACAGTCGAGTACGGTGTCGCGCAAGGGCTGCAGATCATCGGGGATGCGAGGGCGGATGATGCGTATAGTGTCCTTGCATCGGGTGTAGTTGCCCGACGCATCGGTAGCCTCCCACGTGCGGACGATTGTTTTAAACGAATCTTCGCAGATGAAATCGTTGAGCACTTCGTCGCTGTAGCGCAGGCGTACGGTGCCGCAAGAGTCCCAGTGGTCGACGAGGTATTCGTCGTCGGATGCTGCAGGGGTAATGACGGCGGTAGCGGGCAGTGGGAAACCCAGCGCTTCGGGAGAGAGATCTGCACTGCAGCGCACGGTGTCGTTACCACAGCGTAGCGGCGGTATGTACTTGTCTTCGATATAGAGACGGCCGTGGCAGTAATTTTGTACACAGGTGTCTACTACCTTAAAGCGTATGGTGTCGCCGATGTATCGACAGTCGATGACGGTGCCGGAGATGACGGAGCCATCGGGCGCGTAAAGTTCAAGTTTCCAGCACGGATTCGTGCCGCGCCCTTCGGTGAGAATTTCCAGGTCGAGCTCTACTTTTCCATCGGTATTGAGGGAGACGTTGAGTAGGTCGTTGCAGATGAGGTAGGGGTTGATAGGGCCGGGCAGGGAGCTTGCACAGCTGGTACGGTAGATTTCGACATCGCCGGGACTGGTGTGCTCGACGATGGAGTTGTCCAAGTCGATGAAGAAATCTGTATAGGCGTTGCCGCGCATTTTAGCGGTGACAGGAAGATTGCCGCTGGCGCGCATGCCCTGTACGCCGTAGTAAAATCCAGGGCTACTGTACAGGGTAGACATAAAATTGGCCGTAGCCCACAACATCGAGTCGCATTGGGCATAGGGATTGCTGTTGCGCTGGAGATATCCGTAGTCGACGCCTCCTGCGGCATTGGATCCGTCCCAGCCGGGGAGGACGTTCCACCCGCCTACGTAAAACTTTCTTCCCGACAATTGCCATCGGCCATTGCGCTGTTCCATTTCGATGACCCATGCGCGGTTGGGATGGCCTCGCTCAGCAAGAGCCAATCGACCGTCTTCGGCAAAGGCCATATCCGTTATCCAAGAAGCGGCTGCTGTAATAGTATCGATGGAAAATTCGAATTGCTCCCCCCCGGTGTACACACCGTTGCGGTAGATGGCGCGACCACCAAAGTCGCCGTTGGATTGTAGTGGGATCGAATAAACGGCGTGTCCAGCATGTTGGGGGTCGCGCCTGCGGGCGAAGTACACGCGCGTCACGCCATTGGAGTCTGTGTGTAGTGCGATGCCCCACACTTGCTCTTCTTCGGTAGTAATGCCCTTGCTTCCGTCGTCTAAGGCAAAGGGATCGTAGACGCTGACTACTTGGGCTGGGCTGCGCTTGAGATCGATCCTGTAGATACGCCCGTCTTCCAGGTTGGTAGCAAAGAGCTGGTGGTGTTCGATATCGTAGGCGATGTTGCCGATGCCATTGCCTCGACCTCCCGTATTGGGTATGGTCGTGGACGGCAGCGGTGGTAGAATCGACGTATCGACGGTATGGATGAGTATGTGGATGTTGGCGGCGTGCTCTCCATCGGCACGGTAGATCCCCGCCGGTCCTGCCGGTCCGACTTGTTGGGTGTGTGCTATGGGATAAATGTTGCTGAGAGAATACACATCGCTGGCGGCAAAGTAGACGTTGCCCATGCTGTCGAAGGCAAGGCCAAAGACCTGCCCCATATTGGCCAATGTCCATGTGGGGGGGGTGCGGACAATCGAGGGATCAGCTACACACCAGTCCTTGCCTTTCGGCGCCCTGCCTGTCTTGCGCGTGTCGTACAGCTCTGCTACCGTATTCGACAGATTGTCCGTCGCTGCAAAGTGCGTGACGACCATCATGCCTCGATGAATGGTCTGAGCATGGCTGTAAGATATGAACAGTAGGACAGTGCACACCACTATAATAAAAATATATGTGCCGATGCTTCGCACTTGGGGGTGGAAGCTAAGGGGCACGTAATACGTGGTATGCCGTGGTGCTAAGCGCATTCGCAAAATTTCATATTAAAATTTTTCATAATATGTAGCTTGCAAAACACATGCCAAAGGAGAAAATGGAGGGGCCAACGATGTAGGTATTGGGCTGTAGGAACATGGAGATATCGCAGTATAGTGATGGGATTCCTATTGCGGTTGATGAAGAGTGGGGTGGTGCAAACTTTTTTGGGTCTTTGTGGTTTTACTGTGCAGCTACTGCGGTAAAGGAGGTGGTCTTTTTCGGGAAAAAATCCCATTTCCTTGGTGGGTACATTGAAAAAAATAATGTACCTTTGCACTCACTTTTTCGCAGGGGTAGGCTGCGAGAGGTGTATGGTAGTTGAATAAGAGAAGTCTAACGATAGATTCGTGAGCTTATGCCGACGATTAATCAGTTAGTGCGCAAAGGGAGAAAGAAGGTTGCTTCGGTCAGCAAGTCCAAGGCCTTGGAGGGTTGTCCGCAGAAGCGCGGGGTGTGCACGCGTGTGTACACGACCACGCCGAAGAAGCCCAATTCAGCCTTGCGCAAGGTGGCCAAGGTGCGTCTGACAAATGGCATTGAGGTCATTGCCTACATCCCCGGTGAGGGGCACAATCTCCAGGAGCACAGCATCGTGTTGGTACGCGGAGGTAGGGTAAAAGACCTGCCCGGTGTGCGTTACCAGATCATTCGCGGTGCGCTGGATACGGCGGGTGTAGAAGACCGCCGCAAGTCGCGATCGAAATACGGAACCAAAAGGCCTAAGAAATAATCAAATCGCCTGAGGTATGCGGAGAAAACGACCAAAACCCAGAGTCATACCGCCGGATCCCGTCTACAACGATCCGATGGTCATGAAATTTATCAACAACATCATGCGTCGAGGAAAGAAGGCCCTCGCCATGCGCATCTTCTACGATGCTATGGACATCATCAAAAAGCGCACGGACGAAAATCCCTACGAAATTTGGAAGAAGGCCCTTGAAAACGCCACGCCATACTTAGAGGTGCGTTCGC
>JALWKB010000147.1 GCA_026996805.1 Saprospiraceae bacterium
CGTATAGTGTACTGTTTGAACGTCTCTACGTAGAAATATTGGGCATACCGCTCTCCAAGGCGATAAAGATTGCAGGAGCCGACCGATCGCAATTGTTGGAGGCCTATATTGCACGTCGAGTGCCTCTTGTCATCGATGACAAGCTATCTCTTACCAAGGATATTATCGTCCTCAAACACGATTACTTTTCCCTGTCCAATCTCATCGGTGCAGAAGTGGACGGCATCCTCGGTATGGATATCTTTCGCAGGTGGATCGTCGATATCGACTATCGGAAAAATCGCATCACACTGCGCAAAGATCTCGATAAGATAAAGCTCAACCGCTACTCCACTCATCCCCTGCTCGTATATCAAGGCAAACCCTACGTGCGCATTCCCATTGATGTACAAGGAGATAGCACCATAGAGGCGACGTTTTTGCTCGATACTGGGGCTGGGGTGCCCGTGATGTTGTTCAATGCATCCCATCCCGAGATCACCCTTCCCACACGGCACATCCGTGGGCTCATTGGCGTCAGCTTAGGGGGGAATGTCGAGGGCTATTTGGCGCGCATCCACGCGGCACACTTCGGAGGAAAGCTCTATCAAAATCCCATCGTCTACTATTTTATACCCGACACAACGGCTCTTGTGGAGAAAATCGAAGATCCCAACTTTGCTGTACACGGTATTTTGGGCAACAAGCTCCTATCGCATTACCGCATCATATTCGATGCCGCATCGAAAACACTTTATTTGCGTCCGTATTCGCGCAAAATTCCGCAATTTGAGATCGACAAGAGCGGCATTCAAGTCTTTGCGAGTGGTCCTGATTTTAAGACCTTCGTCGTGGGCTATGTCATCGAAGGTTCGCCTGCATGGGAGGCGGGTATTCGCTCGGGCGATCAAATCTTGTGGTTGGGATGCTGGCATCACTCATGGTTGACGCTCAACACCCTGACAAAGAAGCTCTCTGGTAGGGAAGGGAAAAAGATCCGCATGAAGATCAAGCGCGGCGAACGCACGTTCTGGACACAGTTTCGCCTCCGCCAATTGATATAACGCCCTATCTTTGCGCCTACAAATCCGCTAACGCCATTCACAGCATTAACTTACGCTTATGAAATTTTTACACATCAAGGCACAGGAAGAAGACGGCATTTTAACCATCACCTTAAACAGGCCCAAGGCCCTCAATGCGCTCAACATGCTCATGGTCAATGAGCTGAGGGAGGCTCTGGAAAATTACCATCGCGTCTGGCCCAATACGCGTGCGATCATCATCACAGGTGCAGGGGATAAAGCCTTTGCTGCCGGGGCCGACATCAAGGAATTTGAGCACCTCGATGTACAACGCGCTATGGAACTATCGCGCAACGGCCATGCGTTGATGCAATTGATCGAAAACGCCCACATACCCATTATTGCTGCCGTCAACGGTTATGCTTTAGGGGGCGGATGCGAGCTCGCCATGGCCTGCCATTTTCGCATAGCTTCGGAAAACGCAAAATTCGGCCAGCCTGAAGCCAACCTCGGATTGATACCCGGCTTTGGCGGCACCCAGCGCTTGCCTATGCTCATCGGCAAAGGCCGTGCCCTCGAACTGCTCCTCACCGGCGAAATGATTTCGGCCCAGGAAGCGCATCAAATGGGCCTGGTCAACCACGTCACACCGAGTAAATCACTCCTGCCCTTTACGCGCAGCATAGCCCAAAAAATCATGGAAAAAGGCCCCCTCGCCGTCAAGTACATCATACGCTGCGTCAACGCCTACTACAATCCCAACGAAAACGGCATGGAGCTCGAAATCAGCCACTTCGCACACCTCTTGCCCACCGCGCAAGCTCGAGAAGGTATCCGCGCTTTCCTCGAAAAGCGAAAACCCAACTTCCACGCCCTCACCGATGACCAACCAACGGAAAACACCACATAAACACATGGCTTTGCCAGGCGTTGTATGTATAAAATGAGTGCGAAAAAATAAACCCATGGCAGGTCACAATAAATGGTCTAAAATAAAGCACAAAAAAAGCGTCCAAGATGCACGACGCTCAAAAATCTTTTCCAAAATAATCAAAGACATCACCGTCGCGGTTAAAGAAGGCGGTAGCCCTGATCCGGCCTTTAATCCACGATTGCGCATGGCCATCGCCAATGCCCGCGGCGTCAACATGCCCAAGGAGAACATCGAAAGAGCCATCAAAAAGGCCTCCGATCCCTCCAGCCAGGCCTACATCGAAACCACTTACGAAGGCTATGCCCCCGGTGGCGTTGCCATCTTCATCGAGTGTACCACCGACAATCTCAACCGCACGGTTTCCAATATACGGGCCATCTTCAACAAGCGTGGAGGAAGCCTCGCCAAGAGCGGATCCGTCGAATTCCTCTTCGAACGCAAAGGTATCTTCGTCCTCCCCTTGGAGGGGCAAGATGTAGAAGAACTCGAGCTCGAACTCATCGACGCCGGCGCAGAAGACATCGAAGTCGAAGACAATGAAATGACCGTCACTGTCGACTTCGCCGATTTCGGTAAAATGCAGCAAAAACTCGAAGAGCTGGGACTCCAACCCAAAAGCGCCAAAATAGAACGCATCCCCATCAATACGACCAAACTACCCGTCGACCAAGCGCTCAAAGCCCTCCAACTCATCGAAGCCTTAGAAGACGACGACGACGTACAAGCCGTATACCACAACCTCGAGCTCACGGACGAATTGATGGCTAAACTGAATTAAATCGCTCTACACGCCATGCACGACATCGAACCACACTATAAATGGCTCCATCAATACTCACCCGCCGAAGACCACCGTTCGCCCTTCTACGGCAAAAACTTCAATCGCTTAGAATACCGCAATACTGTATACAACTACTACATACATCCAGAATGGGACGACTTTGGCTCCGAAACCCTTTATGTCAAAATCCTCTACGCCGATTACGAACAGGGCGTGGCCATCATGGAGCTCATCGGCGAGTGGAACGACTGCCTGTACAACGACATCCGCACCTTCAAAATGCACGTCATCGACCCGCTCCAACGCCACGGCATCCACAAATTCATACTCATCCTCGAAAACGTCCTCAACTTTCATCCCTCCGACGAGTGTTACTACGAAGAGTGGTGGGAAGAGGTGCGCGAACGCGACGGCTGGATTATGCTCCTCAATCCTTTAGACCACGTACGCGAAGACTTCCTCTCCGCCTCACTCGACCGCTATCTCATCATCGACGCCAAACTCAGCCACTTTCCCTGGAGGCGATACGCTCCGGATCACCTCAGCGAATACTTCGATCGATGGGTACAAAATCTCCTACCTAAAAAACTCATCTAAGACCTGCCATTTCATGCAACAATCCACTACACAAGTCCCTCAAGATCACAAAGCGGGGTTTGTCAACATCATCGGCAAGCCCAACGTCGGCAAATCCACACTCGTCAATGCCCTGATTGGCGAACCACTATCCGTCATCACCCCAAAGGCGCAAACCACGCGCCACCGCATCAAGGGCATTCTCAACGGCGAAAATTACCAGATCATCTTTTCCGACACCCCGGGTATCGTCGAAAAACCCGGCTACGCCATGCACAGGGCCATGAATCAATTCGTCAAAAGCGCCT
>JALWKB010000148.1 GCA_026996805.1 Saprospiraceae bacterium
TCTTCGTCGATTCGTATTGCGTAAATTGTTTTTCCAATCTGGGCGTGTCGATCAGATACGGTGCAATGTATTCGCCACGAGAGGAGTCGACTACGTGCAAGGCATTGGTCGCTACGGCGAGTCCTTCCTCATAGGGATTGAGCTCGTAGACGGATACGCCATCGGCAAACTGCAGCCATCGATAGGTGATCGAGCCACGGGAAATGTCGCTGTAGTGAAACAGTCGCTTGGGACTTTCGTAGCTATAAAACTGAGCCAGAAAGTTGAAAGTCTTCCACTTGCCTCTCGTATTAAAGGCCATCAACAAGCTGAGGTTGGTCAAGTTGAGGTCTCTTTTTGGGTCGCTGACGAATCGACCTGCAGGGTAGACGGTGCTCTTCGTACGGGCGCTGATCGAATACATGCCGAAGTCGAGATGGCTCTTCCAGAAAGTACCCACACTTGCCGGGTTGACAGCGGCACTGTAAAAATCTCCTCCGAAGACGGCATTGGCACCCGTCATTGCTGCGGCCTCTCCTGAAAAGGCCATGTGCGCATTGCTGTACCGCAGGGCATCCGATAAGTCTTGGCTACGCACTTGATGCGCGAAAAAGCATACGCCAATGATATATAATACAATGAATCGACCCATCATACTGCGCATGGTTTTATCCTTTTTTGTATGAAATCGTTACCGAGAACGCCTCGGTCGGTAGCTTTTCGTCGAAGTGGAGCGATGCGATCGGCTTGAGCTCGACGGACGCATCTTGTGTGCGTTCGATCGCGAAGAGGAGTGCGATCGCGATGCACGAGGTGTCGACGAATGACGGTGTTTTATGGATTGTGTTTCCTGATAGACTTCTCCGATTGCTTGCATGACTTCAGCGGTGTTTTTGAGACGACGTATCCATTTCGAGGAGCTTCGTTTGGGCCTGGTGTGCAGTCGTTGAGGGCGAATTTTGGGGGTGTAATGTGATTGCGGCCTTGGCGTGGTGCGCTTGGTGCGGATTTTGGGCAAACGGGGAGAGGAAGGTTTCCACCTACGCGGGCTTCGGTCGCGCGATATCTCCACAGTCCTTTTGGGAGAGGGAGTAGATCTGTGCGGAGTAGCCCGATGTTTTGGTGTGAGGGGCGTGACTTGGCGAGCAGGCTTGCGGTCGGTTTGAGGTGGTTTGTCAGGTTTGACGCGTGGCCGAGGCGATGGTCTATCGGCTGAAGGGGGTGTAGGAGCCTGCACAGCAGGGCGGTGAGGAGTGGACTCTGGCGTGCGGTGTTTTTTCGTGGTTTGCGGGCGTGTGGTCGGCAGCTTAGGATTGGTTACGCCGTCGGTTTGGTGGCCCTTGGGATTGTTGGAAGCAGGAGTGTGGCCGGTCAATTTAGTGCCTGTGCTGGATTTTCTCAAGCCCGATGCAGTCTTGGGCCCCCTTGTAGAGGTAGGCACGGCTTTGGGGCGACGTGGTCCGTAATGCGTGGGTCTGTCGTTGCGGGGTGTGGATGGAGTGGTACGACCACCTCGATGACCTCGATCCCTCCAGCTCTTCCACCAAGGAGTGTAGTGCCAGCCCCAATAACCATCGTCATAGCCATGGTAGTAGCCGTCATAAAATCCGTCGTAATAACCGTCCCAATACCCCACATGGTAATCGTACCACCACGGGTCGTACCATCTCCACCAATGCCTCCTGTGATGCCAGTAGTGTGGATGGTGGTGTGCGTGATACCACCATCCCCTGCGATACCACCACGGCGAATAGTACCAGGGGTCGCACTCTTCAACGACCCACACAGGAAGTCCCCAGTGCCAGCCCCAGTACCAGTCATCGTCGTAATAATAAATCTCTGTCACTATAATAGGACGATGAAATCGGTAAATGCGTTTGGTGTAGTAAAAGTCGTACGAGTCCCAATCATCTTCACCCCCTGTGGTGTTTTGACGCTGTGGTTGCTGCGCTAACTGTTCAGACTGAGCATGGGTGTCCTGGGTGTTGTCTTCGACAGGAGATGGCACAGACGTTTGGTGGGTCGATTGGACTGCGATTTCATCTTCCGCATAGTAGTACACGTCATCAAACTGAGCGATGGCGATAGAAGGGATGAGCGCTATGATGCATAGTGTGACGGACAGTAGCCTCAACATATCATGCTTGAAGTACGTCGTTTTCATGATGACTCGATTTTGTGCATTATTACAACGCGTGAATTATTAGTTTTGCACCTTCATTAGTGTTAAAGATTTATTAAAAAATTGTGTCATAGGCGACTGCGGTCGTCGGTTGATGTCAAAACAGTACAGTACCCATGGCGAAGGCGATTACCCCCCGGTCGGAAAACTATTCTCAGTGGTATTTGGACATAGTCTACAAATCGGGGCTTGCGGATCAATCTCCAGTGCGGGGATGTATGATCATTAAGCCCTTGGGATATGCACTGTGGGAGGAGATACGTCGGCATTTGGATACTGAGTTTCGGCGTACCGGTCATGTCAATGCGTACTTTCCCCTGCTCATACCGAAACACTTTTTGAGCAAGGAGGCGGAGCATGTAGAGGGTTTTGCCAAGGAGTGTGCAGTGGTGACTCATCATCGCCTTCGGACGTCTGAAGATGGCAAGGGACTGGTCGTCGACCCTGAAGCGCGTCTGGAGGAGGAACTCATCATTCGCCCCACCTCGGAGACCATCATCTGGGACACCTTTCGGCAGTGGATTCACTCGTATCGGGATTTGCCCTTGCTCATCAATCAATGGGCCAACGTCGTGCGCTGGGAGCTTCGCACGCGACCCTTTTTGAGGACTGCGGAGTTTCTCTGGCAAGAGGGCCATACGGCACATGCCACTGCCGAAGAGGCGATCCGTGAAGCAGAACTCATCCACGATATCTATGCGCGTTTTAGCGAGGAGGTGCTCGCCATGCCCGTCGTGCGCGGTGTAAAGACCGAAAGCGAGCGCTTTGCTGGGGCCGAAGAAACCTATACCATTGAGGCGATGATGCAAGACCGCAAGGCCTTGCAAGCGGGTACATCGCATTTCTTAGGGCAAAATTTCGCAAGGGCCTTTGAAGTGACTTATCTCGATGAGACCAATACGCGACAATATGTGTGGGCCACCTCCTGGGGCGTATCGACGCGCCTGATTGGTGCGCTCGTCATGACACATTCCGACGACGATGGGCTCATCCTGCCTCCGAAAATCGCACCGACACAGGTCATCATCATCCCCGTACCTAAGCCCAGTGCAGAACTCCTCCGGGAGGCCGATCGCATCGCTGAGATCTTGCGTGAGGTCGGCATACGCGTAGAAGTCGACCGCGACGATAAGCACCGACCGGGCTACAAATTTGCCGAGTATGAGCTGCGCGGTGTGCCCGTGCGTATAGCCATCGGTCCGAGAGATCTCGAAAAAGGCGTCGTTGAAATCGTGCGCCGCGATACGCGCCAGAAGGAATATATTCCCATTGACCAGCTGTCGAAGTACGTGCCCGAATTGCTCGAGCAAATGCAGCGCGACCTTTTCGATCGCGCCGTACAATTTCGCGAGAGCCATACCTACTACCTCGACCGATGGGAAGACTTCGAGGCTTTGATGCATGAACAAGGCGGGTTTGTCTACGCCCACTGGGATGGCACAGCCGAGACCGAACAACGCATCCAAGAGCTGACGAAGGCGACCATCCGCTGCATACCCAGTGATGCTCCTCAGGAGAGCGGTAGGTGTATTTTGACGGGCAAGCCTTCCCCCCGACGCGTGCTCTTTGCCAAGGCGTATTGATGCCCAGCCCCGTGCGGCGAAGCGTCAGGGTAGGACCAAGGAAGAGTGCCGCACGATTTCATACAAGCGAAAGACAACATAAGCAATTCGATTTGTATACACTCTGTCTTGATTATCATTGCTCCGTCCAGGGCTGCAAATGTTATTTAATCGATAGGTTGATACAGCAAACTGGGAGGTGTTTTTAACGATTAATTAAAGAGTGGATATTCGTATGAAATAGTGTTGCATAAAACATTGAGAAAATACTTTTGTGGTGATTTTTTAGTATTGAGAAAGTTTTTTTACTTTTGCCCCTGAAAAGACGAACGCGCAATGTCCTTCGGAAAGGTGGGGGAGATTGTGTGCTAATGTTGTGAAAGTGTGTTTGTTAAACCAATCTCATGAACGATGGATAGGACGGTACTGCGTATCCTGAACGTAGTTGTTGGCGTACTGGTAGTGGCGAGTGTAGTATGGAACGAGCGACTACAGGTAGGGGAAATATCGCAGGAGGTGCTCGTCGAGGAGCTACCCTACGAGTCCATGGAGCTCGGCGATGTAAAGGTCTCCAAGGAGCGCTGGTCGGAGGAAATAGCCTTGCGCGAATTTGAGATGACGGTCGATCCCGCCCTGGGAGAGGTGCCGAAGTGGCGTCTGATGGATGCCATGAAGTACATGTTGGGCTTGCAGGGTCGCCGCAGTGTGCAGCCACGTGGCGCAATTGGAGGGATCACCTGGGTAGAGCGCGGTCCCAACAATGTCAGCGGACGTACGCGCGCGATTTTAGTCGATTACGGCGATAATACTGGCAATACGCTCATTGTCGGTGGGGTTGCTGGAGGTTTGTGGCGCACTACCAATGCCCTGGCCGCTCAGCCCACATGGACACCCATCAACGATTTTATGGACAACTTAGCTATAGGGTGTATTGCGCAGGATACCGCCAATCCAAATATTATATATGTAGGCACAGGCGAGGGATGGTTTAATGCCGATGCCGTCCGAGGATTGGGCATCTGGAAGTCGACCGACGGCGGTTTGACCTTTAATCAGCTGCCTTCTACTAACAACCCCAATTTTTATTACTGCCAGAAGATCGCCGTCACTCCGTCGGGTACGGTATTGGTTGCCACGCGTGCGGGAGTCTACCGATCGACCGATGGCGGCAACTCCTGGACAAAAGTACTGGGTTTAGGAGCAGGTGCATCGACCGATCGTGCAGCCGATATAGAGATAGCCATCAATGGCGATATCTATGCCTCGATGGGTATTTTTTCGGTCGACGGCATTTACAAGTCGACCGACGATGGACAGACGTGGACCAAACTCACGGGGGGAGGCATGGTGGACGGTCAGCGTATCGAACTCGCCTGTGCGCAAAACAATGCCGACCGCATTATCGCCCTATTTCAGCGGGTGTCTGGCAACGACTGCTCGCACATCTTGCGCTCCGACGACGGCGGTGCGACGTGGACGTCTTTGCCTGTGCCCAGTGCGCTCGGCATGTCCAATTTTACACGCGACCAAGCCTGGTATGATCTCATTGCCGCGTTTCATCCCGACGACGACAACCGCATCTTCATCGGCGGTATCGACATGTTGAGCTCCAAGGACAGCGGCGAAACCTGGTACCAAGTGACCCAGTGGTTTGGCGGTGGAGGATTTCAGTACATGCATGCCGACCAGCACACGTACGTCTTCGATCCGTTCAACAGCAACATCATGTATGTGGGCAACGATGGCGGCGTGTATCGCACCATGAACTCGATGGACAGCATTCCCACCTTTGACACCCTCTTTGTGGGATACAATGTGACGCAGTTTTATAGCTGCGACATCAATCCCAATGTGGGGTCCAACAATATCTTAGGCGGCACACAAGATAACGGAACGCAGAAGTTTGACATGCCCGGCCTTGAGGATACCGAAGAGGTCACTGGTGGGGACGGGGGGTATTGTCATATTAACAAGAATATCCCTGATTTTCAAATCAGCTCGTATGTCTTCAATCAATACTGGTACACCACTGACAACTGGAATACTGTATATACTTTATTTGTAAGTTCTTCGGGACGCTTTATAAATCCCACCGATTATGACAGTGACAGCAACAATCTATATTGTGCCTATACTGTCGGAAATTATTTACGCATATTGGATGTAGGAGGTACAAATACCGTAAATGTAGTAACCGTCGGAGCTTTTCCCTCCTCCGTGGTATCAGCGGTAACGGTGTCTCCAAATATAGGTAACCGCGTGTATTTCGGATTTCCCGGAGGGCAAATAGTGCGAGTCGATGATGCGCCGTTGGGATCTCCTACAGCCACTGTATTGACAACACCCACAGCGGGGTATCTCAACTGCATCGAAATTGAAGAGGGGGATGAAAACCACATATTGGTCGCGTACTCCAATTATGGCGTGAATAGTGTGTGGGAGTCGACTGATGGCGGGATGAGTTGGACTTCTGTAGAGGGCAATTTGCCCGACATGCCCATTCGATGGGTGAAGTTTTTCCCGGGTGCCAGCGATTCCGCCATGGTGGCTACAGAGCTCGGTGTGTGGACGACGGACAACCTCGATGGCGCCAATACTGTTTGGGGACCGAGTAATACGGGACTTGCCAATGTGCGCGTCGACATGCTCGCCACCCGTGTGGCAGACAAGACCATCGTAGCAGCCACACATGGACGCGGCATGTATGCCGCTCAATTGGCAAGCTGTACGATCACCGCATCGGGGCTTGCCAATGTACAGTGCAACGACAACGGTACGCCCTGTGATCCGTCGGACGATTACATCACCTTTGAGCTCAACGTACAGGGAACAAACACGGGCGCGACCTATACCGTGACAGCCGCTGGGCATATGGTCACGCCACTTACCCCACCCAACAACTACGGCGTAGTAGAACAGTTTCGCCTGGAAGACGGCAGTGCTGGAGGGGGCAATATCACCATCACCATTACCGATGATGGCGATCCCACATGTACCTTCGATGAGGTCATCACCGATCCCGGTACGTGTTCACCACTGAGCAATGCCCCTGCCAATATCAACGAGTTTCACTACGACAACACAGGTGCCGATGTCAACGAATTTATCGAAGTGTTTATCCCGGATCCGCAGCCTGCTGATTTGGGCAGCTATGTGGTAGAGCTGTACAATGGCAGCAACGGACAGGTGTACAATAGCGAGACACTCGACAATTTTACTGCCACGGCAGGCGGGGGCGGGGTCTTTTACGTGTGGGAGCCCCCGAGCATCCAAAACGGTGCACCGGATGGATTTGCGCTCAGCGGTCCATGTGGTGTGATCGAGTTTTTGAGCTACGAGGGGACCTTTACAGCGACCAACGGCAATGCAGCGGGACTGACGAGTACGGATGTAGGTGTGTCGGAAAACAGCGGAACCCCCGTGGGCAGTGCCATCCAACTCATCAGTGGCACGTGGGTGTATACACCCAATTGCAATACCAAGGGCGCCCCCAATGCATCGTGTACCTGTACGATCACATCGTCGGGGCTCACCAACATACAGTGCAATGACAACGGCACGCCCAACGACGCTACGGACGACTACATCACTTTTGATTTGCAAGTGATGGGTAGTAATACGGGAGCGACGTACACGGTCACTTCTCCGATGTACACCGTTACGGCCTTGACACCGCCGGTCAATTACAACACCGTTGAGAGCTTTTCCCTGCCGGCGGGATCTGCAGGTGGAGGTAATGTGCCCATCGTCATCACCGATGATGCGGATCCCGCTTGTGTGTTCGAGGATACCATCGTTGATCCGGGAGCGTGTTCGGGCACCTTCATTACCATCAAAGATCCCTGTCAGTGTAAGAACAACGCTACGAATCTGACCAACGGCCAGTTTGATGAAACTGTGACTGTGACGGCTCCGTCGGGGCAGACTTGGAATATGATCACAGCTACCAATTTTTACGATCCCACCAGTCCTGCACCGCCGGCACCGCCGATACCGTACACAACACCTGCACCGATGGCGGAGACGCCCATTGGTGGCGGGTTGAGTGAATACACCATCGACGGCATTGTCGTCGATGGTGTGATGTGGTCGGTGACGTGTACCAATGGCACGGACACTTTGAGCATCAGCAATCAGTGTTACTATCCCAATCCGATGATTGCTGGGGTACCTGATACGCTCTGTCAGACCGATGCGCCTATTGTGCCGACCTTGACGTATGATCGCGGGGATGGCAATCCGCCGACGGTGCCGGCCGATGCCGAGACCTTTGACATCGATGGGATGGTCATTTCGCCGCCTCAGGTTGATCCTTCAACCTTAAGCCCAGGCATGCACGTATTGCGATACGAAGTCGATGCGGGCGATGAGGGCGCGGTACCACCTCCCGGGCCTAATTTCCGCGGATGTGTACAGGCTGTCTACGACACGATATACGTCCAGGCACCGCCGATGATTATCTGTCCGCCCGATAGCATCAATACCACTGATTGTAATATCACGGTTCCCCCTGCCGCCACGATGTTTAACACCGACACGGCTGGACCGGGCTTTGTCAATCCCGACTGGCCAACGATTTTACACGGATGCGGCAATGTGACGTTGAGCTCTTTCAACGACACGGTCGACATGGGGTGTACCCGTACTATAACGATATACTACGTGGCTACCGACGAAAAGGGCAATGCCGATACTTGTGGGCAGATGTGGATGTTTACCTTTGACACGATTGCCCCGACATTTGTCGATCCGCCTGCCGATACTACGGTGGAATGTGCGGCACCTCCCGTGCCTGATCTCATGGTTTCGGACAATTGCGGGTGTGACACCGTGACGACGGAAATCTGGATCAACGAGTTTCACTACGACAATAGCGGCACGGATGTCGGTGAATTTATCGAGGTTGCTGGTCCTGCGGGCGTGGATTTGACGCCGTACAGCTTGGTGTTGTACAATGGCTCCAATGGTTTGATGTACAACACGATGAACCTCACCGGCATGATCGACGACGAAGGGTCGGGCTTTGGCGCGGTCCACTTCAATTATCCGACCAATGGCATCCAAAACGGCTCGCCCGACGGCATAGCCTTAGTAAAAAATGGCACGACGGTGCTCGAGTTTATCAGCTACGAAGGCACCTTTACGGCCAACGACGGCCCAGCGGCCGGCATGACAAGTGTCGATGTAGGCGTGTCTGAAAACAGCGGTACGCCCGTAGGATTTTCCCTGCAGCGCACAGGTATGGGCAGTACAGGTACGGACTTTATGTGGACGGGCCCGTCGGACGACAGTCCCGGCGATATCAATCAGATGCAACACATCATGGCAGCCAGTGCGCGGACGTGTTCGTTGACCTTGACGGCCGACACCATGCCGGGAAACTGTCCCAATGAGTTTACTGTTGTCCGCAACTGGGTATTGATCGACGCCTGCGGCAACTCTGCGATGCATACCCAGACGATCATGGTGGTCGACACCACACCACCGCAGTTTTGTGCCGTAGGAGGATTGCCTACCGACACGACGATCAGCTGTACGAGGCCCCTGCCGGATACGGCACAAGTCTCTGCATGGGATGCGTGTGAGACGACAGCTCAGGGCAATGTGTGGATCAACGAGTTCCACTACGACAATGTAGGAGCCGATGTCGGTGAGTTTTTCGAAATAGCGGGTTATCAAGGTACTGATCTGACGGGTTATGCCGTCGTATTGTACAACGGCAGCACGGGGCTCATGTACGACTCCATTCCACTGACGGGGGTATTGCCTGCCGAAAAGTGCGGCTACGGCGCATTGAGCTTTGATGTGTCGAGTATGCAAAACGGCTCGCCCGATGGCCTTGCGCTCGTACAGGGCAATACAGTATTGGAATTTTTGAGCTATGAAGGGAGCTTCACGGCTGTCGATGGTCCCGCTGCCGGCATGACGAGTACCGATATCGGCGTATTCGAGCCGTCGAATACGCCGGTGGGACAATCGCTCCAGCGCATCGGAGTCGGATCGATGGGCAGTGATTTTAGCTGGGCAGGACCCATGCCCCAATCGCGCGACGCCCTCAACGAAGGGCAGGATGTGTTGGGCCCCGTACCTGTCACCTTTGTTGAGACGGAAACACCGGGAGCCTGCCTCGGCGAGCGTACCATTACGCGCATGTGGATGACCGTCGATGCATGCGGCAATGCCGACACCTTGGTGCAAGTCATCCACGTCATCGATACCGTACCTCCCGACGCAGTGTGTAAGGATACAGTAGTGTATCTCGACGAAAACGGCATGGGCAGCATTGTGCCTGCTGATGTGGACGGAGGAAGTATGGATTCCTGCTCACCAGTTGCGCTGTCGATCAACAGGGATCGTTTTACCTGTGCGGATATCGGTGTGGTCAACGTCACGCTTGCCGTTGTCGACAGCTGTGGTAATTCAAGCACTTGCGTAGCTGAAGTGACGGTGTTGGACACCTTGCCTCCCAGGATTACTGCTCATGATTGGACCATCGCAGCGCAGGCGGGGTTCTGCGAAGTCTTTATATCCGACGTGTTGATCAACGTCTTTGTAGACGACAACTGCGATCCCGATCCTGAGGTGACGCAATTAGATAACGGTGCTCCCATGTCGCCGGGCTACTTCCCCGTCGGCAAGCACACCATCTTGGTACAAGCTACCGATCGGTATGGCAATGTGTCGGTCGATTCCTTTATGTTGACCGTCAAAGAAGTGCCTGATCCTCTTGTGGAGATGGCATGTAATGATCGCATCCATCTTTCTGTAGATACCCTTTGTGAAGTCACGGTGGGTGCAGATATGATTCTCGAAGGCGGACCCTACATGTGTTATGATGACTACATCATCGAGGTGCGCGACCAGGACGGCAATCTCATCGATGACGATCCCGTCAAAGAAGGAGTGCAAATCAGCGGTGCACACGTGGGCGGTTGTTATCAAGTGACCGTCATCGATCCCGAAACGGGCAACCGCTGCTGGGGCGAGCTGTGCTTGGAAGACAAAGTGCCACCCCATATTCTGGATTGTCCCAATGATACGATATTCTGTTACGACAATCCGCTGCCGGAGATCGAAGGAGGGGATGCACAGAGCCCTGTCGTGTTTGAGGGCTGTGGTTTGAAACGCACTGAATACGTCGATTGGATCGACAAAGGAAGCTGTACGCTTGGCTATGAGCAAAAGATTCAGCGCACCTGGACCTTCGAAGACCTCAGCGGCAACGTGTCGATGTGCACGCAGACCATCATCGTCTTATACGGCAGCATCGATAGCATCGAAGCCCCGGGCAACTGGGATGGCCGCGACAATCCCATGTTGTCGTGCGATGCGGCATTTTCCGAACAACTCGATGCAAAAATCAACGCAGGACAGGCGGGCAATCCCCATTTTCCGGGCTTTCCGCTTTGTGTCGACGATTACTTGCTCGACCAAGCGCATTTCGATACGACGGGTGAGCGCATTCCGCGCCCATTGGGATGGAACATCATCGAATCTGGCCCCTATGCCGGCCATCCCTCACCCTATACCATTTACTACCGCGCACACTGGCATTATATCTTGTCAAGAGGAAGGGTGTGCTGGGGACCCGATACCTATGCAAAGTGGATCGGAACAGGTGTACCCAACGGCAAGACCTGCTCCAATATCGATTATACCTTTGAAGATAAGGTCATACCCACAGCAGATACGGCATGTGACGCCGGCGAGGTAGGTTGTTATAAAATCTTGCGCAAATGGTACCTCATCGACTGGTGTACAGGCGAATCCCGCGAAATCGACCAACTCATAAAAGTCGCCGATACCACAGGACCGACGATGACGTATCCGACGGAGCTGGAGATTGGCATGCAGAGCGGGACATGTAGTGGATACTGGGTAGTTCAAGAGCCGTGGCTGGAAGACAACTGCTCGGAGGAGATACACTACACGGTAGAGGTGAAGACGGGGCTCGTTCTTGGTAATGAAGAAACTGGCTTTATCGTAGTTGGTCTGGTTCCGGGCATGCACTTAGCGCGAATCATTGCATGGGATTGCTGCGGTAATGAGACGGTACACGAGGTGAAGATCACGGTAGTGGACAACATACCGCCGGTGCCGGTGTGTGATCAGCATACGGTAGTGAGCTTGTCGAGTTCGGCAAGTCCGAGTGATGACTACGTCTGTATCAATGCGAGCACGTTTGACGATGGTTCGTACGACAACTGCAACGATGTGTGGTTTAAGGTGATCCGGATGGAGGACTTGCTTGGAACGGTCAACGGCAGCACGCGCAACAATACGGTAGCGTGTGGCGCGTTGAACGGCGACGATGATTTAGGACGCAGCGGTATACAGAAGTACTTTGACGATGAGGTGTGCTTCTGCTGCGAGGATGTAGGCGATACGGTGACGGTAGTGTTTAGGGTGTTTGACGTTGATCCGGGTCCTGGACCTATCAGTCCGGTAGTGATGGATCGAGGATATTTGAAGGGTCACTTTACGGACTGCATGGTACAGGTAGAGGTGCAGAATAAGAGCATACCGCAGGTTGTAGCGCCGGATGATGTAGTAGTGACGTGTTCGTTCTGGTTTGATGTGGAGGCGTTGGATGATCCGAACGATCCGACGTTTGGACGTGTGGTGACGGATATCAATGCGCGTCGGAAGCTGAAGACGAACGACGTGTTGTGTCCGCGTTTGTGTGAGGACTTTGCGACGCACTACCTGACGTGGCAGCCGAGCTTGGGTATACCGGAGGTATCGACGAAGATGTGTCAGTACGTACAGGAATTGTACGATCCTGCACATCCGGAGGAGGTACACACGCTGGTATGGGGATACGATGGATTTGTGTACGGAGCGTGTGGAGCGCAGCCTGTGATACGAGTGAACGATCAGCGTGATTGTGGCCAAGGTTTGATCACGCGTACGGTAGAGGTGACGGTGAATGGGCAGACGTACCGGGATCAGCAGCAGATCTGGGTAGTGGATTGCGATCCGTTCTACATTGATCCGGAGAACTGCACATCGACGTTGGACGACATAGAGTGGCCGAACGGCTGTAGGCAGACGATAGAGTTGGATGGATGTGGAGCGGATTTGGATCCGTCGAATCCGCTGTTGGGCAAGCCTGAGATAGTAGGCGGAGCGGATGATCAGTGTGCGTTTATATCGATACAACACTTTGATGACACGATAGTGATTGAGCAGGATGCGTGCTTCAAGGTGATACGCGATTGGAGGGTGATTGACTGGTGTCAGTGGGATCCGGATGTGGAGTTGCCGTACGGGTATGTACATCCGCATCCAGGGGAGTGGCACTTCCGTCAGATCATACTGGTACGCGATGACATTGCGCCGGAGGTGAGCTGCAGTGTAGGGGACTGTGAGCCGTTGACGTATCGAGATACGGTGATCAATGGCGAGCGGTTCTGTGTGGGTCATGTAGAGTTGAGCGTGAGTGCGAGTGATGAGTGTAGTCCGGACGACTGGTTGGTATACGACTACAAGATTGACTTGTTCAACGACGGAAGTGGCAAGTACGGCACGTACGATGTGTATGTAGGTAAGGCGGTGCCTGGGGAGTTGGCATCGGACTTTGACAATCCGTGGGCGGACAATGAGAAGGATCCGACGAGTGCGAGCGGGACGTATCCTGTGGGAGAGCACATGATCCAGTGGTTTGTGGAGGACGGTTGTGGCAATGTGGGCGTGTGCACGATGGTGTTTGAAGTGCGAGACTGCAAGGAGCCGACACCGTACTGCGAAGATGGCATCGTGACGGTAGTGATGCCTGCGAGTGGAACGATTGAGGTATGGGCGAAGGATCTGGATGCTGGCAGCTACGACAATTGCACAGCTGCAGAAGATTTGATCTTTTCCTTTAGCAGCGACACTGCGGAACAAGCGCGCGTCTTTACATGCGATGACTTAGGTACCAACAGCGTGCAGATGTGGGTAACCGACAAGGACGGCAATCAAGACTATTGCGAAGTCATCGTCGAAATACAAGACAATCAAGATGCCTGTTCGGGATTAAATGTGACCATCGCCGGAACCATACTCAACCACAATGACATGAAGGGACTTCCGGGTGTACAAGTATACCTGGATCACAACGACCAATACACAACGATGCAACGCTCCGATGACCACGGACGATACATCTTCCGCGACATGGTCAAAGGTGACAACTACATCGTTCGTCCCTTCAGCAATTGGAAGCCGCTCCTCGGTGTCAGCACGCGTGATCTGGTGGCCATCCAAAACCACATCCTCGGCCGTAAACTGTTGCAGAATCCTTACCAGCACATTGCTGCCGATGTCAACAACAATCGAGACATCAGTGTGGCCGATATAGCCGCTCTGCGCAGTATCATACTCGGCAGAAAGCGCGGATTTGGATGGATAGGCAACAGCTCGTGGCGCTTTGTCAAGCGGGATCATCGGTTCAGGGATCCCAGAAAGCCGTGGCCATTCCCCGAGACGTATGGAATGCTCCAGCTCGATCACTCTGTCGCAGATGCGGATTTCATCGCCATCAAAGTGGGTGATGTGTCTGGCGATGCGCGCTTAGACGATGATGGGCATACGCGTGCCCTGCCCACCATCCCCTTGCAAATGCAATTCAAGCCCGATGGCGAAGGGACGTATCGCGTCCGCTTCCAAGCTGCAGAGGGTGTACAC
>JALWKB010000149.1 GCA_026996805.1 Saprospiraceae bacterium
CTGACTGCTCTGGGTTGTGGCTCACGTAGGTGTAAAAGGCGGAGACGGTATAGGGCTTGTAGCTTTCATAGAAATTATTCGGTCCGAATCCGAACAACGGTCGATCGCGCATCATGTAAAATCCTGCGATCCAGCGGTGGATGCGCTCCATGGTGGAGAGATCCTGTCCGCGGGGAGTGGCTTCGAGTAGTTCGAAGAAATCGCGATGGGCGATGGTCTTTTCGTATTGCGGGGCGTAGTCGAGATATCGGTTGTTGGTGGCTAAAATTGCTAAGAGGCCGAGGGTGAGGAGGATGCCGAGCATGATAAAGTACTGAATAGCTCTCAAGCGGATGGCCACATAGCTGATGAGCATGAGCAGCAGGGCGACGTAAGCCGCACGAGTGTATGAAAGGGCAATGCCGACGATGAAGAGCAACGCGACAAAGTGCCACCAGGCCCTGGTGAGGATATGGCGCGGTGAATGGGTGCGCAAGTAGTACCATAAAAACGGAACGATCACGGCGAGGTGGGTAGCGTAATCGACGTGGTTTTTGTAAAATGGATTAGGTGCCATGTTGGATGCAACATAGCTAAACCCCTCCTGGGCATGACGCACAAGGGTATACACAATGGTAAAAGCCGCAACTGTGATCAACAATCTGAGTATGGTGTCGATGTCTTTTAAGGTATGTATGAAATAGAGCGCGCCGATGTAAAATCCAAACAGGTACCAGGTCTTTGCTAAGCCAAATTTGACAGCTACATCTCTGTGTTCGGCCGGCAGGACTGTCACCCACATCCAAAGGTAAGAGAACAGCAATAGGAGGCTAATGGGATGGAGGAGATAAGCTGCTGGAATGGAATACCACTTGTAAATACCGTAGGCGATGAGAATCGCCATAATGATCAGCAGAAGAGGTTCGGCAGGGACATCGACTTTCCAACCGTTTGGCAAGCCGATGGGGAAGGAGATGGGCAAGGTGGCCCAAAGCAAGTAGTTCAAGGTCTTAGGGTGGATGACGACGATATAGAGAAATGCTGCCGCAAAGGGCAAGGCGAGCAGTATCCACGTATTGGTGATCAGTGATAGGACGAGGATGGCGAGGACGATCGCGCTGAGGAGGTGGAAGGGTTTGGCCAGTGGATTAGCTCTTGAAGACGCCTTTCCAGTCCACATGGCGGTAGGATTCGATAAAGAGCACGATCATGATACTCAACACGAAGGTCACCGCCATGCTCATCAGGACGATGAGCATGCGGTTGGGGCGACTTTTGACGGTGGGTGGTGTGGCGTCTTCGACGAGGTGGATGGCGGGGATGGGGTTTTCGTAGACGCTCTTGATTTGCTCGTAGCGCATGCGGTCTAATCCGATTTGGTTGATATTGATATCGTAGATGTGTTGGAGGTGATCGATAAGGCCCTTGCCTTGGTTGAATTTGACTAGGTTGAAGAGGCTTTTTGTACGTGGGGAGGTGAGCTCGTCAAACTTTTTTTTGAGGCCTTTGACGCGTGCTTGTAAGAGGATGATGGTATCGGGGGGTGTATTGGGGTTGTTTTTTAGGTGGTTGAGGCTTGTGGTGAGTTCGACGAGTTTGGATTCGGTTTCGGTGATGAGTTGGGCGAGGATTTCGCCTTGGCTTTTGGGGTCGAAGACGCCGTACTTGATGCGCAGGTTGCGCAAGGAGTCGTCGAGTTGTTGGAGGAAGGCCTCGCGTTCGCGGATGTTGCGTTCGTAGGTGGCGAGGAGTTTTTCCTGACTTTTACGGAGCAGCTCGCGAGCGATTTGGTCGATTTTATCGCGGGCGGCGTTAGCCATTTCGGCGGCGAGGTATTTGTCTTTGTCGTCGACACTGAGTTCGATTGCGCCGTACTTGGTCTTTTTGATCTTGTAGTGGTCTGCGATTTTGTTTTTGACGCGAAACTTTCCCTTAGGGGAGTTGGGGTCGATGTCGTAGTGCTTGTACAATTCAAAGGAGTCGATGAGGAAATTGGCGATTTCTTCGGAGTAGCCGATGGTGAGCAGTCGGTCGACATCGACGCGCGTGCCGTAGTAGTTGATATCAAAGGAGGAGTAGCCGAAGATGCGGCCGGGCTTGCTCAAGTCGGGTGAGGCGGCGTAGAATGTCGTGGTTGCACGATAGTAATTGGGCAATGTCAGCGCGACAATGGCACTGATGAGGCCCGCGCTAAAGGTCAATATGATGATAGGCCAACGCCATTTGTACAGGACAGCGACGAGTTCGAGCAAGTTGGTCGGGCTATTCATACATCCTGTCTATGGCTGGACAAAAGTAGGTAAAATATTTGGGAATGAAACGCCCCAGAGCCGCTCTTTGGTGTTCCAGCCACAGAGTAGGATGACGATAGCACGGGGTAGACCTACGATACCGTGCTGACAGCGGCCTGCTCTAAGCTCTGGATGACGCGTTGGAGTTTTTCCTTGACTTGTTGAGCGATATCGGCAAGAGCAGGATTGTCTATGGCTTGCATGGATGCCAGGGGATCCACTGCGGAGATCTCGATGGTGCCCGGCGTCTTTTCTTGGACGATGACGTTGCAGGGCAGCATCACGCCGATTTTGTCTTCAGCCTGTAGGGCTTTATGCGCAAAGGGTGGATTGCACGCACCGAGGATTTTGTAGTTGTAGTAATCGACATCGAGCTTTTTCTTCAGCGTGGCTTTGACGTCGATTTCAGTCAACACTCCGAAGCCTTCTTCTTTTAGGGCTTGCGTTGCTTTTTCGATGGCTTCGTCGAAGCTCCATTTGTCCTTGATGGTTGTCGTGATGTAGTAGCTCATATCCCGATGTTTTTTTGTATCAACGATTTCATACACAATAACGCCTGTGGTCGATGATGGGTTGTCGTGAGCAGCACGAACGGTGATGGAGGTCACAGACGTGATCCTCAGAAGGGGTCTTCTGTCCATGGGTAGCTGTGTATCTCGAGAGCGGCATGGTAGAGGAGTTGCATGGTGTGTAGGATATCCTCTTTGTGGGCTGTTTCGATGACCTGGTGGAGGTGGCGAGTGGGGATGGACAATGCTCCTGAGATGGCGCCGGAGCGACCGGCACGCTGTAAGGGGCCGGTGTCTGTTCCGCCCTTGGGGAGGAGTTCGTCTTGGTGGGGGATTTGGTGTTTTTCGGCGGTTTGCCGCAGATAGCGCACCATCCGCGGGTCGCTGACGACAGTGGCGTCCATGATTTTGATGGCCACACCGTGGCCAAGGCGCGTGCCGTATTCGTGGGGTTGGGCCCCGGGCACATCGAAGGCAATCGTCACATCGAGGTTGATGACGAAGTCGGGATTGATGCTGTGTGCGGCGGTGTAGGCCCCGCGTAGGCCGAGTTCTTCTTGGACGGTAAACGTTCCGTAGATATCATACGGAGGTGTGGTCTTGGCCAACTCTGTCAATACTTCAGTGAGGATATAGACCGAAAGGCGATTGTCGAGGCTTTTGGCATTGATGCAATCTCCCATTTCGACCAGGTCGCGCTCGCGTGTGATGGGGTCGCCCACGGCAATGTATTGGAGAAGTGCATCGCGTTTTAGACCCGTGTCGATAAAGTAGTCTTCGATTTTGGGCAATTGTTTGCGT
>JALWKB010000150.1 GCA_026996805.1 Saprospiraceae bacterium
CATTTTCCAAATAATTTCTGGCTATGACGGGTAGGTTTTCGTTGCTCACTACTTTATTAAACTCCTCATCGGGCAATACGACGATATCCTTGGAATGCAAAAGCTTGCCCAAATTCGTCAAGTCGAGTTCCAGCCCATCAAACTCCTCAAAATCTTCAATATACAATCCACTTTGCATCCATCTTACCCGTGGTCTATTCACATCCATATCTCGTATGCTTTCTAGCTCGTTTTTTAATCCTTCATTAGGTAAAAACTCCAATGCTTCAAACATATCAAGGACATGGCGGGCCACACCGGGTGAAATTGCCAAATAATAGGGTCTTTTATTTGAGCGCAAAGGCAAAGCTATCAGGTGCGCTGAAAAAAAGCGATAAGAACCTTGCTGTTCTTTGTTACCGAAGATGGCCGAGACGACACCGTTATTATTAAAATGAGCCTCCATAAAGGCACGTAGCGCCCCCTTCAAACTACTTCCAAAAATGACAGGATAACCTGTTGCCGGATCTCTTTGGATAAAATTATCCACCACCCCTTGTGTTGCTTCTCCACTGCCGGGCTGCATATTCGTCATCGCACGGATGGCGTAAACAGACACTTTCATTGAATTTGCCATGACTGCTTCTTTTTTATGACTCAATAAAATGGTTATACCCTATCTGTCTGAAATCTTCCCGAGACCTCAGCTTCTGTATAAAATCCTTCTTCTTTTCATCACCGAGAAAAAAGAACACGCTTCCCCGCTCGAAAAGATTATAGCGATCACTTCGCTTTAATTCCAAGTCTTCAGAACTATTAACTCCATTATTGTCCTTTCCCGAATCTTTCTTCCAGCGGGCATACTTTCCACCAGCCTTGACCCTCGATTCTATATACCGAAACGGGCGCTGCTTCACAATGGAAAAGTCAGCTGTGTTTTCTTCGATATAAGCATCGGAGATAAGAATTATTGTACGTAGAGTACTTCCCTGTCCTTCGGGCGCTCTCGGCTCAATCGCGTTTTGATGGGACGCAAACTTCAGGCGGAAGACGTGTTTTTCTGCTCCTAAGGCCACATAATAGATTTTACCTACCTCAGGCTCCCATAAATCATCATTCCACGTCACTTTCAGAACAAATGATACATCGGTGGCTGGGTTAAATTTATAGCTGAATTGTTTGTAATAGGCGTCTTCCCTCTGCTTGATCATTATGCCCACTTTTTCCACTTCTATAAAGATACTATCATAGTCCAGCGTTTCTGTCATGTCCTGAATGTTCACCAGTACATCATTCAACCCCCTTTTTTCGTCATAGTCCTTAAAGTAGATAAACTGCCCGGGCTGATTGGTCATAAGGCCTTCCTTAAGTTCTGGCTCTCCATACTTATATCCATTGTCGTTATTAAACAAATGTAGAGGTGCAGGCATATAATAGATACCGTCCTTGCGAAGAAAAACCGGTCCCAACGATTGAATAGCACCATAATCCTGGACAGTTCCCTCATTCACTCTAAAACCCGTTGGACCAATAAGATTCGTGGCCTTGTCTTGATCCGTAATGGGTATTTGCCCATTTTCCTGAAGCACCAAATACCGCAACGCACCTAAGATGGTCGTCTGCTGAGGAAACCGCATCGAACGCTGAAAATAATCCGCCACAAAACGTGGTGTATCTGAGCTACCTTCCTTCAGCCGATATCGATTTTCTGTTCCGAAGAAGAACATATCGCAGGGCGTGAGTTCTATCAAATATTCAGTCATCATCGCCAACTTTTTGGGTGAGAAACTTGACAAATCGCAAGGCATTATACACATCCTCAATGGCCGCCTCAGCTTTATCTCCATGATGAGAAGAAGCCTGACGATACGCCGCCAGCAGCAGACATTTAATATCCTGCATCACATCCTTCGCCTCATCCGTCTTGTGAATCGATTCATCATAAAAATTTTCGAAATAGTAACCGAGTTTTTTTCTCTTCTCATCCTCGTTTGAGTCCGACAAAATAGAGCTAAGTATCGTCTTGTGCTGATTTAAGTTGTAAATAAATGATGAAAACAATCGATCGACATTGCCTTCATGTACCCTTCCTAACAACTTCAGAAAGAGAGAGTAATAATCGGACACACACTCGTCTCTTTTCTCTTCGCTTCCTTCTCCATTCTTCTTGTCCTGAGAGAAGGGCCTCTTTTTAATCACGTCGGTAAAATGATGACCGCTGTGTTTTTGCCAGTGGTATCCGATACGGTTCTTCCCTGCTTCTTTAGCTCTCAGAAGCATTTCGTATGCCCGATCGCGAGCTTCATTGAGTGGAAACTTATAATAGGTGATGGCCACACCATACGACATGGAGGGCTTTTTATCAAGCTGGTCAATGAAGCCTTTGAGCTGAGGATGTTCGAGCACCTTTTCTCGAAAGATTGCATCCATTCTATCGAGAATATGGAAAATATCGCCTCCGTACGTCAATACGGGAGCAAAAAACAGCAGGTCGTCTCCACCCGCATAGACTACCTCGCCGCCATATCTTTCAATGGCTTCAACAGCAGCCCGAGCAAATTCTCCCAATGCCTGTGAAAACGCACTCACTAGGTCTGAATCATCCGACGCCAGAATCTTCCCCAACAGATATCCCACACTATCGCCGTCCGATTGCACGACAGCAATGTATTTATGCGGCTGCTTAAAATGTTCTTTTAGCTGGCTATCGTGCGAAATACCAATAATGATGGCATCTTCCTGTTCATCATCATCACTTAGAGCACCTCTTTTTATGGCCCTGCCCATCCTCTCCAGCTCCTCAAATTTCTCTCGCGAAATACCTCCTGCAACCATCTTCCGCGTGGCTATCTCGATCAGAGATGGATAGCGATGCCCCTCACCAAAGCATTGCCTAAAAAAGTCTGTCTTATAAACACGCAGTAAGAGATTTTCAATACAGTAATTATCAACAGGTAGAGCTTGCTGATGCAGTTCCGTCTGGGCCACGTATTTGAAAAGTGTATCCATCAGCTGATCTCTCCCCCCTATATCCGCCACTACCACATTAAAATAAAAATATCGCTCCACAAAATCCTGCAACTGTTCGCATCCTGTTTGGTTAAACTCATCGATTAATTCCTGCTTTACGCTTTTAATTGCCCTTTCGAGTGCATGCCTGTAATCACCTTCCATGTAGAGGCGGTCGGGATAGAGGCCCACCTTCGGAGGAGCGGTCGAAGCGTCGATTTGGGGAAGAATAATGGCTGCGCCAACTCCCTCTTCCTTCAACTCCTCCACGACCCGCTGCATGATAACCCGTGAAAATAGATAGCTGGCAGCCCATAATTCGCGTGTTTTCCGCGCTTTACTAATCGTCTTATATATCGGGCCAATCGTCAGTGCAGTGTAGTGTGGCATGGCTCACGGGTTTGCATCATTTACTCTGCTATCCTTCGGTGTATTTCCCAGGGGCGTATATGCTCAACCCCATCATAGTTGGAGAGGGGCACCTCATCCATCGAAATCACGATTTTTTCGTAGTTATCTTTAATACGGAGTAAATTACCAAATTCTCGTGAAATGGTACGCTCATCCAATAAGAGGTATGCCACTTGGATATAGAGTGTTCTTTCACCTTTTTGAGCTATAAAATCAATTTCTCTATCGCCCCATATACCAACCGACACCTTATAGCCAAGGCTCCTCAGGTAGACGTAGACATAGTTTTCGAGATGGTTTCCAATATCATCTGGACGGATGCCGAATAGATAATTCTTAAAGGAGAGATCATTGAGATAATATTTTCTTATCCCTCCCAGTACTCTTTTCCCTCGAAGATCAAAGCGTTCTACTTCATGAACGACAAAAGTGTCTCGTAAATGCGACAGATAGTTTGCCAGTTTTTCGTAACTGACTTTTCGATGCAGGTGTTTAAAGTACTTGACGATGCGATTGACGGAGGTGAGATGACCGACGTTGAGCACTACAAATTTAAAGAGGTCGTCCAGCAATGACACGTCCCTTACGGTATGCCTTTGCACGATATCTCGTAATAGGATGGCATCTTTGAGACTTTGGATATAATTTCTTTTCATCTCATCATCGTCAAGATGGAGTACCTCGGGCAAACCTCCATCTTGAAGGTAGGCAAGAAACGCGGCTTTGTCTGGGGATGCCCCAGTAAAACCACAATATTCTGCAAAGTTAAACGGGAATACTTCAAATTGGACATATCGGCCAGTGAGCAAACTCGCCAGCTCGCCTGACAACAGGCTGGCATTGGAGCCTGTCACAAACACTTCATGCGGATTTAGATAATCTTGAGCACAGGAGTTGACAAAAACCTCCCACTGTGCTATTTCTTGTACCTCGTCCAGAAACACATACACCTTGCCCTCTATCCCCAGCCTCTCTTTATAATGTGACAACAGTTCGGTTAACTGCTGGTAATTGCGAATCTCATCAAACACCAGCAGTTCCTTATTGAGATAAAAAATATTCCTTGGATCGACGCGCTGCTCTTTAATGAGGTGATAAATGATCTGTCGGAGGATATAGCTTTTCCCCACTCTGCGTTGCCCAGCAAGGACTTTTACAAGGTGCTTGCCAACATATCGGGATATATTATCTACATAGCTCTTGCGAATATATCCGATCGGAGGCAGATGCCCATCCCAGAAATTGTACTGGGCCAATTTTGCAAAGATGGCATCCATTTTTCAGGTGTAGCTGAATTTTTGCCGTAAAATAGTGATTTTTTCAGGTGTGGGTGAAATTTTTTAATGTCTCATCTCGTATTCATTAATAGCATTATTAACTTATTGTACTTTCTGGAATCCTATATCGCCGATATAGCTATCTAAAAACTCAATCAAATCAAACTCGTTGGCATGTGGCGTAATAAGTGATTCACGTATTGGGATTGGATGACCCTCAGGGCGACGATTTCTCTTTTTTTGCACCTTAAAGGAAAACACATGGCCAAACATCGATGGCTCAATATCCTCCGCAATTGCATAGATGCTTTTATCAAACACCTTAAAGGTCACGGGAGCCTTAAACCGTTCCACTTCATCACTTATAACCATTACCTGATATATGTATTGATTGTTGGTCCTAAACTCATAATGCTCAGGAAGTCCCAAGAGAGCTCTTCCAAATCGATATTGGTATTGTTTATGATCTTTCCAACTATTACCGTTGCAGTCTATAGGAGGCCTTTTACCTTTAAGAGGTTGAGGTAGTCCTAAACGATTTAATTGATGCTTAATCCACCTCTTTCCCCATCTTAAGTCATTTTGGCATAAATATTCAAAAACTCTAGATTTCTCATACCCCCCGAAGTTCTTTCCACTCTTTAACCTCATCCATTCTCGATGAATTTTTTCATAAAAGAACACCGGATTTTCGTCGTTACATGGCTCTTTATATATCATTTTATTATTTACATAGATCCTTCCATTGTAATATGACTTAAGGGAGTCCTCAAATCTCTTTATGTCATTTTCTATATAAAAAGCACCAAACCCCTTACTGCTCCGTTTTCCAAAATTGGTGATGTTGAAAAAATCAATAAGTAACTGGCTGGGCTTTCCATTACCATTACTGAGTATTGACATTATTTCGTTGTTAAATGTGGTTATCGTCACCCGTACTCCCTTGGAAAGTATCCAATGATCTCTATCGGGAGGTATAATGACGACTCGCCCCCTTTTTTCATTCTCTGCTATTTTCTCAATCCGCATCTTATAATTCAAGGCCGGCTTTTCACCTTTTCCGACAAGCCATCCCTCAGCACGAGCCCTTAGCACGCCTTGCTCGTAATTACCATTGCCCAATTTTGTCAAGATGAATCTATCCAGCTTCGGCTTGACCTCCGTGACCCGCAATGTGGCACCCTCCTGGTCGGCCTGAAAGTGGATGATGGGTGTGTGTTGCTTCAACGTAAAAGTCAACTTATAGCTACTCATTCTTTTGTGTTTTGAACTTTCTCATCGCCTATAGGAACTATTTATCCGACTTTTCAGTGGTTTTATTTTTATCCTTACCATCGTGGATGTCGTAATGACTCAGTAATTTATTGAGCTCATCAAGGCGTTTAAAGAAATAGTCTGCCCCATTTTCTCGAATCAGACACATGATAACTTCGTGCTTTTGACGATTTAAAAGGAGTTCCTTCTCATGGCCTTGTCGACTCGATATGATTTTTTCCTCTTGCTTTTGGCGCTCCCTTTTTAGCTCTGCACGATGATCTAATTCATTAGAATGCATTATCAATTGAAATAGCAAGTGTATAAGGTAGATACTAAATCCCAGTATTACCAACTCCTTAATCAATCCTACCCAATCCATATCTTATAACCTTTTACGGACAAATTGCTTATAAGCCAAATATACGGCATAAAAAAATGCCAACAATGTCAATAAACCCAAAATTGTTGGCCTCCATTCGATTTCCGACAATTCTGTTGTAAATTCGTAATCAAGAGTATTCATCCCCAAAATACCAGCCAGCAAGGTGACCGGTAAGTAATCAGCAGCAAAACGCATCAACCGCCCCTCCTGCTTGCGCTCCGCATAGTCGTTGAGCTTGCTGATTTCTCGATCGAGATCACTGAGCTCCTCCTTGATGCGCATCTTCTCCTGCAACATGTCATACAACTCAATGCCCTGCTCCTGGGGAGTGACCTCGTTGAAGTAAATGCGGTTGAGAAATTTGATGTAATCTCTGTACAATCGATCAATTTTGCCGACGAGCTTGTCAAAGTCTCTAGACGACTGCATCATGTGCGACAACTTCGCTACCCGAGAGCCAAAGTGGATGAGATGTGCACGCTGGAGCAATACAAGAAGCACCAGTTGGAAATACTGGTTCTGAATATGATGACTAACTATATCCTTCGGAAACCCACCCTCATCGGTGACCAACACAAACGCATAGCGACATACACCAAAAAGTTGGCCATTCTCAATCCAACGCGCATAGCTGTGGGCTTTGAGCTGCTGGCGGAGGAGTTCTCGATTTTCCACTGAGGGCTTTTTTCCATCGACAAAGATGTATTGATACCATTTTCTATCGGATACATAGGCATAGGCTTTCTCCTTTGCATCCCATTTTTTTAAACAATTCATCCATTCGTTGTCCAGCACATGGGAGATGACAAACATCCGATCATCGAGCACAGGTAAAACGCTTATCGGTACCTTGTCGAAATCTTCGCCGTAAAAGGCCGGCCCCAATAGCTTGCCAATATGCTCGGGCAAGCGAAATGCCGCGCGATTGAGTCGATCCAAATCGTCGTAATAGGAAAAGTCTTCTGCAACCACCACCCCAAAAGGCGTGCTCAATCCCTCAAGCTCGATGCGCTCAGCTAAAAAGCTCCCCTTAGTATCACGTGTATATGGATGAGCACCCCCCAAAAACTGCGGATAAATCCGACGACCATAGTCGTTGATTTTTAATACAGCTTCAATAGAGCGATGATTCCAATTGCGCAGAAAAAACACCAACATCCCCAAGCCGTGCGGGTACAAATTGAGCACGATGTCTTCAATTGCAAGGGTAAACTTTTCCACTTGCTTTTCATCTTTACGAATATAAATGTGATAGCTCGGCTTACTGTCACGCACAATGCGGTATTGATACTGCAATACATTGAGCCATCTTACCGTATCAGCCTCGTGCCCACCACGAATACGCAAAATATCATGCACATGATGATAGTAGTACGCAAACTCGTTGTACGTGTGGTAGTCCTGGTAAACCTTATGCCGAAATTCAAACTTCTCCCAATATTGAAGATCAATGTGCCTCTCCAGCTGCTTTAAATGGTACAAATCGTCATCCTCCTTCGACTTTTTATTCCTCCCCCCCACAAATTCCCATTGAAACGGAAAGATGAAGATGTGCGTGCTGTAAAACGATCTGTCATCCATGCTTCTGAGTTTTGGCTGAAATCTTTTTCCACACGCACAAACCGACGCGGGCATCAAAGAGCGCATTGTGCTGGTGTCCCTCCGGACGCTCTTCCTCTGTCAACAACTCCAGACGTGGCGTACTCGGATCCACACCGTGGCAGTCCAACCACGTAGCCAGATCGCGCACCATGTAATCGATCGTCGGCGGCAGATGGAGCGACCCCCCAAACAGCTCTGCGAAAAACACCCAATCGTAGGCAGGCACGTCAGCCCACACCTCGAGATGCGGCACCACCCTGCCCGATGCATCGCGCCGCTCCCCAAACTGTGCAAGCCATCCCTTCAAAGCATCGCGAACCCCGTCCGCCTCATCGCGCACATACATCCTCCGCGGCGCTTCGCTCATATCCGTTTCTCGGAGCCATAGATGAACCCACACGTTTTCTTCAATCCACCTGTTGCCGCGAATTTCCTCCATCGGGACGTCAGTAAACTCGGCATAAAACTCCTCACCACCCTCACCGACCAACGCCAACGAAATGAGGTGCGCATCCCGCCGCAGCGCCGTAAACTCCGTATCGAGGAAGATCCTCACCCGCTCGCCACTCATCGGTTTACCCTGACTTTTCATTCCTCACTTTTGCACAGCATTTATCAATGTACTCCGTAGATCTACGCACCCGCACACACCTCGCGTCAGCGCACCCTCATCAGACCCACCATTTCATACACTCCTCACAATTTCATACACCCCTTTCTCTTGATCTGTATAAAATGGTGGATTGTACGTATGAAATCGCAGGCGTGAACCATGCACGACACACATCATTTTATCGTCGAAAGGCACCGTACACCCCTGCAAAAGCACACAACGAATCTCCTTTAGCCCTTAAAATTAACAAATTTATTGCTTTGTATAAGAGGCGCATGCGGATGTTTCAGGAAATCCTGCTATAACTTGACAAATCGGATGGTGATCGTCCTCCTTTGTCCCCCTAACTGCAGTAAATAGAAGCCGGGCGACAGGGCATGGAGGTCAACAATGCTGCCCGACAAAAGGTGCAATCCCACGGGGCGCCCCCAAGCGTCGAACAATTTCATACGGCTATATCGCGTCCATCCACGTATAGTCAACTGATCCGTGGCGGGGTTGGGGTAAAGGTGGACAGTCCCTGATTCTCCCCTGTCGTGGTACTCAGCTGCTACGGAGGTCGGGTATTCGTAGGCTCCAATGTCGACGCCCTTCCCCTGTGGCCGTGCGACACCATCGAAGTCGAAGGCAGGAGCCCCCACCACCGTGCCGGCATCGATACAGGGACTTCCTCGTTGGAGGTGAAAGTCAAGCGATGCTGTGTCGACAAACATCGGATCGTCCGACCGTATGGCTTCCCCTGCAGGTGGTGGGAAGCCGTTGGAGTAGAAATCGCAATAGCGAAAGTCAAAGTCGAGGCTGTATCCATTCCACTCGGCCTTCAAGCGCTGGTATTCGACGACGATGCAATTGACCATCGCGTTGTCGAAATTGCTGCGCTCTACGTTGATGAGCGTTCCGCCGCGATAAAACACGCAGTTGTAAAAGGTGTTGGAGTCGGCGGGAGATTCCAATTCGTAGTCGTTAAAATCGATGGCTCGCTCCGCATTGATCACGATGCAGTTGTCAAACCTGTTGCGTCTGCCGCAGTACTGCGCTCCCTCATCTTCATCACTATCGACAAAGGAGATGGCACGGGTGCAGCCTTTTACCACACAATTGACAAAGCGGTTGTCGCTCGCTCCGTCGCGCACCTCTATGCCGGTGGTCTCATCAAGGGTGCCAATGGCTACACAATCCTCAAACACATTGTGGGAAGCACCGCGATGGCGGACGTAAAAAGCCTCGCCGCGAAAGTTTTTGGCCGTGCATGCGATAACCTTGTTGTATTGGCAATAGCCCTTCATCCCAATGCCGTGTCCGTAGTGGGGCAGATTGCCCACGCGTTCGACATAGCAGCGCCGCACCACATTGTGGCTACCATCGTATACCACGATGTAGTAATCCGTCGCTGCTTCGGCCGAGCTGGCGTCGTCGCAATAAACCCGACAGTCTTCAATGATATTGTAATCCCCTTCGACGTAGATGCCCTGTGCAGAGGCGTTGACGACGGTACAGTGGGAGATTACATTGCGCGATGCATACAATTCGATGGCCTTGCCCGAGTACGATGCCGCGGTATCGCCCACCTCGGTGACGACGATGTGGTGGAGCTCGACGTTTAAATCGTCGGAGTAGCTGTGATCGGCAATACCGTATTCGTAGTGCGTGATTTGCAGGTATTTAAAGACGAGGTTTTTCGCGCCATCGATGTCGATGGCTGTGCCGATAGTCCGATCCATGCCATCGAACAGGGGCAGGGCGCTGGCATCGAGCATATCGCCGTAGTGAAATTCGTATTGGGGTGCGACACCGGGTGTATCGGCATACCCCAAGACGACGATGGGATGCCCTGGCACCCCGCTCTTTTCGACGACAATGTGCTCTCCCTGATAATATCCCGCCTTGACAAAGACGGTATCGCCCGCCTGTACGGGGCTCGACGCTGAAAGGGCATAGCTCAGCGTGCGCCATGCCTCATGCTCTGACCGTCCCGAGTTTGTATCGTCTCCGTCTGTTGTGACGAAATAGGGCGTCTGCCCATAGATGGCAACACTGAGCACACACCACAGCCCCACGTAAAACCCGCGTCCCATAAGGCGAAACTTTGCTGTGCAAGGTCGAAAAAAATTTATTAGCAGGAGGATAGGGACATGGTGGCGCTTGCCGTTTGACGCACGAATTTATACTTCAAGGGAATACTCTCTAATATGGGGTTGGGGAAAGCGACGGGTATACCCATACCTTTGATTTAATCCAAACGATGCATTTTACTGGGTATAAAATCTTGCTATGGTGTGTACAATTTTAGGCAATATGGCTACAAAAAGACAAGCCACCATCTGTACACTCATGTCTCACGCGCTTTCAGCCAATCACTGCACAGAACCTTTGTTTGCTCCAAAACCAACTCAGTCGCCGTTTTTTCCTTATCGGGAGGATAACCATACTCTCGTAAGATATGTTTGACGAGCACTCGAATTTTAGCACGGGCGCTTTTGCGCTTATTCCAGTCGACCGTAACGCTATTGCGCACTTTTTCCACCAGTATATGTGCGATTTCTTTGAGTTTGTCATCACCCAACACCTGCACGGCGCTGTCATTGGAAGCCAGGGCATCGTAAAAGGCAATCTCGTCTTCGGATAATCCGAGTTTTTCACTGCGTCGGACGTCTTCGCGCAATTGTTTTGCGATATCGATTAATTCTTCGATAACTTGTGCTGCCTCGATGGTGCGGTTGTGGTACTTGATCATGGTACGCTCGAGCAGCTCTGAGAAGGTACGTGAGCGCACAACGTTTTTGCGTAGTCGCACTTGTATTTCATCCTGAAGGAGCTTGTTGAGCGTTTCCACTGCCAAGTTTTTTTGCGGTAGCTTTCGCACATCAGCGAGGAACTCTTCGGATAAAATGGAAATGTCTGGCTTTTCCACACCTGCTGCCGCGAAGATATCCACCACTTCGACCCCTGAAATCGCTTGAGAGATGAGCTGTCGCACTGCTGCTTCGATATCCTCTGAGGTACGCCTGGCCGAACTCGTGGTGGCCTTGACCAATGACGATCGTATTTCTTGGAAAAGACCTACCTCATCGCGAATGGCTAAGGCCTCCTCATGCGGCACGGCCAATGAAAAGGCTTTGGATAAAGCAGTTACAGCTTGCATGAATCGCTTCTTGCCATTATCCAAACCTAAAATAAAATCCATGGCTTCGGCAATTCCCTGGAGGCGAGCCTTTGTATCGGCGGTCAGGAGCCTCCTATAGTCGAAACCGTGCAAGATGCCGCAGACGACTTCATATTTTTCTTTCATCACTGCCACAGCCTCGTCTTGATCGAGGGTCGCTTTACCGCGGCCTCCGCTGTCGGTATAGACTGCAAGTGCCTTGCGGAGCGAATCGGCAATGCCCAGATAGTCTACGACCAATCCTCCCGGCTTGTCGCGAAATACTCGATTGACGCGTGCGATGGCTTGCATGAGGTTGTGTCCACCCATGGGTTTGTCTATATACATGGTGTGTAACGGGGGAGCATTAAAGCCGGTGAGCCACATGTCGCGCACAATGACCAGCTCCAGCTCATCGTCCGGATCTTTAAACCGACGGGCGATGAGTTCGCGACGCTGCTTGTTTCTTACATGTGGTTGCCAGTCGAGCGGATCCGACGCCGAGCCGGTCATGACCACCTTGATCTTGCCCTTTGTGTCATCCTCGCTGTGCCAGTCCGGTCGAAGCGCCGTGATGGCCTTATACATTTCAACGCAGATACGCCTGCTCATGCAGACGATCATACCCTTGCCGAGGAGTGCTTCGCGACGGCGCTCCCAGTGTTGGATGAGGTCTCTGGCTACGAGCTCAATCCGCTTTTGGGTACCTACCAATGCTTCGAGCGAAGCCCATTTACTCTTTAACTTCTCACGCCGTACTTGGTCTTCCTCACCTTCAGTAATCTCTTCGATTGCTTCATCCAGACGCGGCTTTTCAGTCTCGTCCAGTTCAATTTTCGCCAGTCGGCTCTCATAGTAGATGGGCACAGTAGCACCGTCTTCGACGGCCTGCTGAATATCGTAGATGGAGATGTAATCACCAAAGACCGCTCTGGTGTTCCTATCTTCTTTTTCGATTGGTGTACCCGTAAAACCGATAAAGGAGGCGTTGGGCAGGGCATCGCGCATGTGGCGCGCAAAACCATCGATAAAATCGTACTGGCTGCGATGGGCTTCGTCAGCAATGACCACGATATTTTCCCGATCTGAGAGCTTGGGATAAGTACTTCCCTTGTTTTCGGGAAAAAATTTCTGAATAGTGGTAAAAATGACCCCACCTGAGGCCACATTGAGCAGCCTGCGCAAATCAGCACGGCTGCTGGCCTGCTGTGGTGTCTGTCGAAGGATTTGCTGGTTGGCTGCAAACGTTGAAAAAAGCTGATTGTCTAAATCATTGCGGTCGGTGATAACGACAATCGTCGGATTCTTCATGGCCAGATGTCGGATCACCTTGCTGGCGAAAAAGACCATCGAAAGGCTCTTGCCCGATCCTTGGGTGTGCCAGATGACACCAGCACGCCGGCCGCCGAGTTTTGCACGGTATTCTGCTTCCGGCTCCCGTATTGCGAAGGGATCTGCCGCCTCGGCTTCTTGGAATCGACCGTAGAGCGCATTTGCATCGGCTTCAATACCGCAGGCGACAAGAGCAGAAGCGAGGGCCTGGTTGACAGCATGATACTGGTGATAACCCGCTGCTTTCTTGGCTATCCCTGCGGTTCCCTCATCCACCTGCTCAAACGTTATAAAATTGAGCACGTAATCCAAGAAGCGCCGGTGATCGAACATGCCACTGAGTAGGGTCTTCAGACCCGGCTGGAGTTTGCCTTCACTATGAAGTTCGTTGCCCGGCTCACGGTAGAGATCAGTTCCGTCAGTGGTACGCCAAGGCATAAAGCGGTCCCATCCGCTGGTAATCGTACCGAAGCGCGCCTGCATGCCATCAGAAATGACCAGCAGCTCGTTGTAGTGGAATAGGCTCGGTATCTCCGACATGTAGGTCTTTAGCTGGTTGTACGCGGACTGGAGGGTGGCCTGTTCCACTCCCGGGTTCTTCAGCTCTATGACCACCAGCGGCAGGCCGTTTACGAAAAGTACGATGTCTGGCCTACGTTCGTAATCGCTTTCCATGACCGAAAACTGACGAACAGCCAGCCAGTCGTTGTTCTCGAGGTTTTCTAAATCCAGTAGCCAGACCTTTCGATGAATCTCTCCCTCTGATCCCATCCAGGAGACGTCCACCCCATCGGTGAGCAGGCGGTGGAAGTGGCGGTTGTTTTCGATGAGAGCGGGGCTTACCGGCGTAAGCACCTTTCGCAGCGCTTCGTCGATAGCCACTGGCGGCATATCCGGATTGATGCGTTCCAACGCCGCCCGAAGGCGCCCCACCAACACCACCTGACCGTAAGTCTCCCGCTCCGACAGCTCGCCATCCGGCCCGATGTCGGGCCCGAAGACGACCTCCCAGCCCAGCGCCTTCAATTCTTCCACCGCAATCTGTTCGATGTCGTTTTCGGTTAAATGATTCATTGGTTTACCCACATTTCCCATTCTGTATCTTCACCCGTGGCAGCAGAATTTTCCCGGTCCAGATGCCACCGAATGGGATTTTCTAAAATATATTGACGAATCCGATTGAGGGATTCGTCATTTCGGATTACATGTTCGTAATAATTGCGTTGCCAGACGGTTGCGCCAGGGGTATTGCGCCGTTCATTGATCCGTTTGGTGACGGCGGATTTGTACGAACCAACAATGGCGCCGATGG
>JALWKB010000151.1 GCA_026996805.1 Saprospiraceae bacterium
TTAGTTTTCCGAATTTACAATCAATACGTTGTTGTTTCGCCGTACATCCGCCATTTTATACAGCGGATCTATGATGATGGCCTGTATTTCGTCCTCCCGGAAGGGAAGTTTCATCACGTAATAGGGATTCGTCCAAGGCCAATCGTCCAACAGCTGCACTCCGTCATACTGACCCTTCTCCAAAGGACGATGCCCAAACATGATGCGCAAAGGGATGTGGTACAAATACCTCCTACCATCTATCAAGCGCAGCTCCACATCGATCGGAAAGGGCATCTCCTCTACGCGCACAAGCCGCACCGCCGTTGCTGCCTGACCATCGCGCTCCTGCCACAAACTATCAATGGCGTAATCAATCTTCGAGGTGCGGTGTATCCAGTATTCGAGATACCAGTCCAGCTGGATGCCGCTGACCTTTTCCATCGTGCGTATAAAATCTTCGTCGGTCGGATGTTTAAATTGCCACTCGTAAAAAAACTTTCGCAAACCCCGATCGCGCTGCGCCTCGCCGATGATGCCCCCGAGCTGATACAAAAACACCTGCCCCTTGATGTACGAGCCCATGCCATAGGCGTAATTGGTCCGAAAGTGATCGGCATGGCGGCATAGAGCCTCTTCGTAAGGGCTATTGGCGTATTCGATGTATCGGTCGAGCACCTTGACAAAGGGATTGTCTGCTGGAGGAAGATACAGCTCCATCAACTCTTTTGCACCCTCTGGAATGTCTGGCGCACTCGAAGGCTCCCGAGGAAACACCTGGTGCATGATGTCCGTAGTGGCATAACTGGTAAAACCCTCGTCCATCCAGGCGTATTTGCTCTCGTTAAAGCCCAGTACACCCTGATACCAGCTGTGCATGAGCTCGTGTACGGATACTCCCACTAAACTTTCGAGGCTTCGATGGCCCGTAATCATCGTGATCATGGGGTATTCCATGCCGCCATCGCCCCCTTGGGCAAAGGTGTAAATGGGATAGGGATATTTGCCGTATTTGGCATTGGCGTAATCAAATACGAAATCCATAATCTCGGGCAGTACTTCCCAATGCTTGGTGGCCTCACCGGGCTGATAGGCGTATTGTACAACGATGCCATCATCCCGCACAAAGCGCTTGATGAGGTAATCGGGATCGGCCGACCATGCAAAATCATGGACATCTTGCGCCTCGTATATCCATGTCCAAAGCGGTTTGGCTGGATCTTTTAGCGGCTGTACACCCGAAGCATCCGCATTTTTTAGAATGCCCGTGGCCACTATTTTAAATGCCGTATCGATCGTAATGCGCACAGTAAAATCTCCCCAAACGCCGTAAAATTCCCGACCCACGTAGGGCGTGGGGTGCCACCCATGCTCGTCGTATTCACAGAGCTTGGGATACCACTGCGTCATGGTGTAAGCGATCCCCTCACTGTTGTACCTTCCCGAGCGGCGTATCTGTATCGGCACCTGGGCCCGGTATTTCATCTCAAGCAAGACGGTGTCGCCCGGCAAGATGGGCTCCGGCAAAGGCACCTGTAAAATCGTGCCCTTTTCATAAAATGGTACATCCTTTCCCCGATAGCGCAAGCGCTCTACGCGTATCCAACCCTCTTCCCCTGCCGTAATGTAGCGAATCTTGTCGCCTATCTTCGGGTGCGGATCTGCAATGGTGCGATTGCGCATGTCCATCATGCTGCCCTTCCGAAAGGCGTTGAAGTACAGATGATAAAAGACCTGATGCAGCGTGTCGGGCGAGTGATTGATATACCAAAGGCGCTGATGTCCGTCGTATTGGTGCGTATGCACATTCATGTCGATATCCATCTCATAGCGCACCTCTTGCTGCCAATAACAGTGCTGGGCATGCAAAACCGCCCCCATCCACATCGCACCTGTAAAGAGCACTCCCTTCGTCCAATATTTCATACGATTTAAATTTTTGTCTTATCCACGTATAAAACGCCGAAGCGGGAGAAAAAGATGTACCCACTTCCATTGGCTACCGAAAAACCATCCGCTCACTACCAAATATACAAAAGCCAACAGTACAAACCCCATGTACATGGACGCGATGTCGACATTGGTCAACTTCCACAGCGCAGGAGTCTTCAATGCAGAGCCCTCATAGCTGACAAACAACGCGCCAAAGACATTGGTGGCCAGATGAATGCCTATGGCCTGCTCGAGCCCATCGTCGATCACTGCCAATACCGCCAAGAAGACCCCTACCGTAAAGTAATACGCCATCATCGTCCACACTCCAAATTGACCCACCTCCGGATTCATCCCGTGAAGGCCGGCAAAAACCATCGACGACAACAACACCCCCAACCACGCATAACCACTCACCACACTAAACCACTGCAAGAGATAGCCGCGCACAAATGCCTCTTCAAACAAGACTTGCATGGGCAAAAGGCTCAATGCGATGACCACCACCGACCAAAACGAAGCCGGATCGTATTGCCACTGATACGACTGCCCTGTAAAAAAATACGTCAGCAGCTCCCCTATCCCCGCAAGTACTATCCACAGACCAAATCCAAACGCAAAGCGACCCCACCGAAAGCGCTCCGCCCCCGTCAACACCACGCGAAACTCTGCCCTGTGAAACCGCCGTACCGCCGCATGAAAAAACATCAAGGCAATCACAAAGACGAGGAGCACACCCACCAGCGCATAGCGAATGTCCAATCCGAGAACCGCAAAGTCCATGCTATGCCGAAACTGCTCCCATTGCTCCTCACTACACCCATTGCGCTGACAATGCCAGTAAAGCATGGCACTGAGCGGCAACTGCCCCAAAAAATACCCCAACACCACCGCCGATACCGTCGCCAGCACAGCAGCTCCTTGGACCCCCTTGCGAAATATCCCCGTGACAAACATAGCCCAAAGGTAAAAACTACCACCAAACCCAATAGTGCTACCACCCTGAAATGACAGCTTTTTCCCTAACTTTGTCTCAAATCCCAGCCAATGGCCACTTACTCCAAAAAAGAGCTCGCCGATCGCGTCCAACAATACCAAAAGCTCTTACAAAACACCCAGCAATACCGCAAGGCATGGGACGAGACCCTCAAAAACAAACTGACCACCTGGCTTAAGGAACTCATAGAAGAAGTCGGCCTTTCTGCCGAGGTTGAAGAAGCCGAAACATCCTTCGTCAACCTCCATGGTATCACGCTCAGCCTCGGGTTCGAACGCACCGACATCGCTAAGGTCATCGACGACGAAGTGCACAAACCACTCTACAAGTTTAATGGTGCCCTCGGTTACTATCAGGTTTTCAACGGCAAGATTAGGGCCGTCATCCTCTTTCCCTACATCGAAGATATCCAACAGCCCCTTCCCGACAAGATCTTGGGCATTTACCGACCCGACGAACTCACCAAAGACCTCATCGTCGAACACCTGGTTCGCTTCATGGATACCATCTGTGAGTACGAAGACTTTGACGACGAAGAGCCGCCGCCCTCGATCGGCTTTCATCCCCCGCAAAGGCGTAAAAAGTAGGTCTTTTTTCTTGCGATGGACCTGAGCATTACTCATCAAACGCGTCGCCTCCGGGGCGTCGTCCAACTTCCCCTTTCGAAGAGCGTACTCAATCGCTATTTGTTACTGTACCACATGGGCGGCGGCTTAAAGCCAGCGCTCAGCGCATATCCGCTTGCCGAAGACAGTAGATTGATGTATTCCCTCTTGTGGGAACACAGGGGAGCGACGTATCGCTGTAGCAATGCGGGTACGGTTTGCCGTTTTTTAACGGCGTATTTTGCCACCATGTCGGGCACTCAGGTAATCGACGGCAATGAGCGCATGCGCCAACGACCCATTGCACCACTGATAGAGGCCCTTCGGCAACAAGGGGCTCAGATCGATTACCTCGACCGCGAAGGACGCCTTCCAATTGCCATACACCGACCACAGCCACTCTCACCACCGCCTCTGTTAAAGCTCCCCCATTCCCTGAGCAGCCAATTCTTCTCCGCACTCGCCCTGACCGGCTGCCGTTGGCCCGAAGGTCTGCGCCTCCATGTGCCCCAACACATGGTGTCCATGGGCTACTTTCACATGAGCCTTCAGGCCTTAGCAGCATTCGGCATACCCTACAAGTGGGAGGGAGCTATTCTCCAGATTCCGTCAGCACATCCTCAGAGCGAGATAGGGCTCCTCTCGAGGGTTCCCGCAGATTGGTCAGCAGCGGCATTTGTCTACGGCTTAGCCGCCCTTTCCCACGAAGCAGACATCTACCTGCCCCACCTGAGCATAGACGACAGCCAAGGAGATGCCATCATCCGCCAATGGGCAACCCACTGGGGTGTGTACACCGAGCCTATGCCCGAAGGTTGTCGCATTACCAAACACAAAAACACAGCATTACCTCCCACACCTCTTCGCTTCGACTTGCGCGACACTCCGGATCTCTTTCCCGTCTTAGCCGTCTTGTGTGCGGCAAGTGGGAGGTCCTGTATCTTCGAAGGGATTGCACATTTGCGCTACAAGGAATCCGATCGCATCCATGCAGTCCGTCAGGGACTTTCGGCCTGTGGGGTGCTCACACGGGTCGAGACCAACCGGTTCTACATAGAGCCTTCTCCCCCTGGCGCGTCCCACGCCCACCCCGTCATTGATACGTACGATGACCACCGCATTGCCATGGCCTTTACCTTGTGGGCCATGCGGCATACCGTCACCCTGCGCGGAGCAGAATGTGTGCGCAAGTCCTTCCCACAGTGGTTTGACCAATGTCGAAAGCTGGGATTCGTGGTTACTATCCTCTCTCCTTAGTGCGCTTCAAGCCAGTTTTTCCCCACGCCAATGTCGACGACAAGGGGCACTTTGAGTTGCAAGGCGTTTTCCATCGTGCTGCGCACAAGTGTTTGCACCGACTCAAGTTCGTCTTTGGGAACTTCAAAGAGCAACTCGTCGTGCACTTGGAGCAGCATATGGGCATTGGGATGTTTGGTTTGAAGTAGGTTGTCGATTTCAATCATGGCGAGTTTGATGAGATCTGCAGCCGAACCCTGAATGGGCGAGTTGATGGCGTTGCGCTCGGCCGCTTTCCGCACCGTGTCGTTGCGCGAATGAATATCGCGCAGGTACCGCCTTCGCCCGAGAAGGGTCTCGACATAACCGTGCTCGCGCGCATAGCGTATGATGCGCTCCATGTACTTCTTGATGCCGGGAAACTCCTCATAATACTGTCGGATGATTTCAGAAGCCTCCTTTCGGGAAATTTCGAGGGTTTGCGATAGACCAAAGGCCGACTGACCATAGGCGATGCCAAAATTGACGGCTTTTGCGATGCGGCGCATTTCAGGAGTGACGGCCTCCTCATCGACCTTGAAAATGCGCGCTGCCGTAGCCCGATGAATATCCCGACCCTGTTGAAAAGCCCGTATCATGTTTTCGTCTTCGCTCATATGAGCCAATAGGCGCAACTCTATCTGTGAATAGTCGGCAGAGAGCAAGACGGAGCCCTCACCACCCGCTACAAAGGCCTGCCGAATGCGTCGACCGCGCTCGGTCCGAATCGGAATGTTCTGCAAGTTGGGATTGGTCGAGCTCAATCGACCCGTAATGGCTATGGTCTGATTAAACGTCGTATGGATGCGCCCCGTCTCGGGATGAACCAGCTCGGGAAGGGCATCGACATAGGTGGATTTCAGCTTGGCAATCTCGCGATACTCCAAAATGAGTGGGATGATCGGGTGTTTGTCCTTGAGCTTGCGCAACACTTCTTCGCGCGTGGAATACTGCCCCGTCTTGGTCTTGGGTCGCGTATAGGGAATCTTGAGCTGCTCAAACAGCACAGCTCCCACCTGCCGAGGGGAGTCGAGATTAAACTCCATACCCGCCAGCTGGTAAATCTGCTCGCGTATCTGAAGCATCTCGCGCTCCAGCTCTTCCGAATACGTCTCTAAAAATGGGACATCCACAGCCACTCCCTTCAACTCCATGCGAGCCAATACGGGCATGAGCGGCATCTCGATCTTCTCGAAGATACTCCTCTGCTCCCTTTGCTCCAACATGCGATCGAGTATGGGTTTGAGCTGAAGGGTCAAATCCGCATCTTCCGCTGCGTAAATGCCGAGCATCTGGGGCTCGACAGTCTCCATACTCCGCTGCTTGGGCCCGCGCTTACCGATCAAGCTTTCGATCGAAATCGGCGTGTAGTGAAGATAGTTTTTCGCTAAATCATCCAATCGATGCCGCTGCTCGGGCTCCGCCAAAAAATGGGCAATCATCGTGTCGTAATACGGACCTTGTACATCAACCCCCGCCCATTGTAGCGCCTTCACATCAAACTTGGCGTTGTGCGCGATCTTTAAAATCGACCGTCGCGTAAAAAATTGCTGCAAAAGCTCGAGCATCCGACGTCGCGACGCCTCCTCCGCGGGAAGCAACACCGCATATGCCCGATGAGGCTCCGCACTCAGCGATACCGCGATGAGCTTCGAACGCAGCGGATCCAAGCCCGTCGTCTCTGTATCAAAGGCGACCTCCTCCACCTCACTGAGCGAATCAAGGACCTCCTGAAGACGGTCGACGTCTTCGACTAAGAGGTACTGTTGCGTCTTTCCATCGTACTGCTTGCGACGATCCCCATCGCCCTGCTCGGCCGCCGCGCCAAAGAGTTCGCCCTGAACAGAAGGTGCAATCGCAGTCTCTTCGGTGTCATCGAAGAGCCGCCGCAAGAGCGAGCGAAATTCGAGCTCTTCAAAGATTTTACGAAGGCTTTCATTATCGGGCTCCGAACGCACTAAGGCATCAGGATCAAACGGCACAGGAGCATCGTATAAGATCGTCGCGAGCTTTTTCGACAAAAAGGCATTCTCCTTGTCCTGGAGGAGCTTTTCACGCAACTTTCCCTTGACCTTGTCGATGTTGGCGTAGAGGTTTTCCAAACTGCCAAATTCGCGAATGAGCTTGACGGCCGTCTTTTCGCCTACGCCTTTGACCCCGGGGATATTGTCGGAGCTATCGCCCATCAATGCGAGCACGTCGATAAATTGCCGTGGGCTCTCGAGGCCGTATTTTTCTCGAAACTTCTCCACATCGATGATTGCAGGGGGATCCCCCCCACGCGAGGGTTTGTACATTGCGATATGCCGGTCGAGTACTTGCATGAAATCTTTGTCGGGGGTGACCATAAAGACCTCATAGCCCTTTTCCTGAGCCTTCTTTGCAAGGGTAGCTATTACATCATCGGCCTCGTATCCTTCGGCCTCTAAAATCGGAATGCGAAGGGCCTGGATGATCTTGCGTATCCACGGTTCGGCCTTTTGAATATCCTCGGGAGTTTCCTGTCGATTGGCCTTGTACAGCGGATATTCCTTGACGCGAAAGCCAGGCGACTTGTGGTCGAAGACCACGGCAATGTGACTGGGGTCGTGTTGTTGAAGGATATCGAGCAAGGTGTTGACAAATCCGAATATGGCAGAGGTGTTGAGACCTTTTGAATTGATCCTCGGATTGCGTATAAAAGCGTAATAGGCGCGAAAGATGAGGGCATAGGCGTCGAGCAAGTAGAGGCGCTTGCTCTCCTCAACCGATTTTGTCATTGCGATGTGGGTTTACACCTGTTCTTCGGCTCGTAAAGGTACGAGCTTACGTCGAGATGGCAGGTAAAGATGCCGTCGCAGAGGCCGATCCGCTTAGGCTTCAGCCGTCACCTCGGCACCTTCCATAGCCTCTTCGATGAGTTCGATGATGTCTTTGACTTCGATCTTGCCTTCGTTGCCCGAAGTTTTGACGGCATCGGAATACATGGCGAAATCTTTCGGGCAGGCGATGATGAAATACCGTATATCTCCGAGCGAAAGGGCCTCCTTAATGCGGTTTTCACTCGGACGCTCTTTGAGGCCGGAATCGTCCATCCAGATGCGTCCCCCGCCGGCGCCACAGCAAAAAGAGTTGCTACGGTTGCGCGGCATTTCGACGAGCTCCATGCCGAGGGCGCGAATGATTTCGCGGGGCGGCTCCGTTATCCCGTTGTACCGCCCGAGATAACACGGATCGTGATAGGTCACACGTATGCCCTTGAGCTTGTCGGTAATGCGTATTTTCCCCTGGCGAATGAGCTCGAGCAATAGTTCGGTGTAGTGGTAGATTTCAAACTCGCCTCCAAAGTCGGGATACTCGTTTTTAATCGTGTTGTAGCTATGAGGGTCGGTAGTGAAGATTTTCTGAAACTTCGCACTTTTGAGGGCGGCGATATTGTCTTCGGCAAGCATTTCGTAGAGACCTTCTTCGCCAACACGACGCACGTCGTTGCCGGCATTGCGCTCATCTTCGTAGAGCAAGCCGAAATCCACGCCTGCCCGGTGTAAAATAGTAGCCACCTTGCGCGTGCGCTCCTGAATGCGCTCGTCAAAGGAGGCGTAATCTCCGACAAACCACAGGTATTCGACGGGCTCCTTGCGCGCATCTTTGGGTTTGAAATCGAGGTCCTTCGTCCACTTCGCACGCATGCGCTCGGGCTTACCGAAGGAATTGCCGTAATCGCCGATGTTGGCTAGCGCATCTTGCAACATATCCTCCATTTCACCCTCGTCGACAAGCGCCCTGCGCAAGTTGACAATCGTCGTCAGGTGTTCAATACCCACTGGGCATACTTCCATGCAAGCCATGCAGGTAGTACACGACCATAGCGTCTCAGGCAAGATGACATCGCCGGCGATGGACTTGGCCTTTCCGCCGTTGGTCAAGACTTGCTTGTCGATCCACTCTTCGGTACCCGACAGCTGATCGGCATACATGCGCATATCCAAAATCACATCCCGTGGCGACAGCGGTGCACCCGCCGTGCGCGCCGGACACACGTAGTGACAGCGACCGCACTTGGTACACGCATCAAAGTCGAGCAATTCCTTCCAGGTAAAATCTTCCAGCTTGACATAGCCCATGCCCTCTTTGTCCATCTTTTCAGCAGGCACGCGCGGTAACCGCTTGGCCGTGCTCTTGTCGGCAAACATCAAATTGGCATAATCCACCAAGATGTGCATGGCCTTCGAATAGGGAATGTAGGCCACAAATATCAAGACCGCTATGCCGTGCACCCACCAGGTGGCCATGTGGATGGCGTTGAGCTGGCCCGTACTCTTGAGTAGATGCGCCATGGCATATCCAAAAGGTGCCCACTTTTCAAACTCCGGAAAGCCATCCGCCGCAATGCGCGCCGCCTCTATGATAAATCCCGTCACCGCTATGAAGAGCAACAACCACAAAAAAATCTTGTCATCTCGAATATAACCACTGCGATCGTACTTGCCCTCGGGGCGATCCACGCGCGCATAGTTGAGATTGAATGGCTTCTTTGCCCGGCGTACCATCATCATCACCAGACCGATGATGAACAACACGCCAAACACGTCCATAAACAAACTGAAGACGATGTAAAAGGTGCCTTTGAGCAAGTGCACGCCGAAAAAGCGCAAAAAGTCGTGATCAAAGGCGATAATACACGTACCGATAAAGAGCACGACAAACCCCCAAAAGATCATCCAATGCGCCACACCTACATAGGTGTAGTTTTTGCGCAACGTGGCATGGGTCATCATGATGCCCAAGACCTTCAAAAAGCGCTGCGGCAACTTGTTAAACCGCCCCGCTGGTCGACCCTTACGGTACTTCTGTATGCGCTTCCACGCACCAAATAAGAAGACCCCTATGGAGGAAAAGGCGACAACGTAAAAGACCACCTGCATCCACAGGGGAAAATTGCGGAATATTTCGCGTGTTATTTCGTGTTCGTGCATTGCTCTACAATTTTATACCCACTATCGCATCATCAGAGCTTTTCCATCAGCTTGGGCACCAGATCAAACATGTCTTCCGTCACTCCGTAATGCGCATAGTCAAAGATCGGTGCTTTGGCGTCGGTATTGACGGCGATGATGAGCTCGGAGTCTTTCATCCCTTCGATGTGTTCGGGAGCGCCACTGATGCCAAAGGCGAGATACACCTTGGGCTTAACCTTTAGACCGGATTTGCCCACCTGTCGCGATTTTGGTAGCCATTTGTTGTCGACGATGGGACGCGAACAGGCAAGTGCCCCACCGAGCTTTTGCGCGAGCTCTTCAAACATCGGTATGTTGTCTTCGCTCTGTATGCCCCTGCCGACACTGACGAGCACATCCTGAGCCGTGATGTCGACGTCGCCCGCTTCGGGTTCGATGAGCTGTTTAAATCGCACCTTGGCACCGCTCAAGTCGGGAGCCGCCATCTCGACGACTTCTGGCGTACCGTCGGCTTTGCCCTTGTCCGCCGGAAAGGCCCCCGCCAAAACAGCCGCAATGTACGGCGTCGTGAGTCCTACTTCGACGTTCATCTTGCCTCCATACAACTGACTGACGGCCTTGCCGTCTTCCAGTGCACTGACATAGGCGACGAGGGGCATCTTCAAACGCGCACTCAAGGCACCTGCCAAATCCATCCCCTGAGAGGTCGTTCCTACGAGCACTATATCGGGCTGGTATTCCTCGATGGCTTTAGCTGCCGTGAGAAAATAGGTCTGTGGATTAAACTGTGCGAGGGCATCGCTATCGACGTAGAGCACCTTGTCGGCCGCGCCGAGACTGTTGGCTGCGTCTTGCATGTCTTTACCCATGAGCAAGACCGCCACTTCCCCTCCTTGAGCCAGCTCTTTGGCCTTACCAAGTAGTTCGTAGGTGATATCCTGAATTTGACCGTTGAGATGTTCGGCTATGACGAGTACTTTTTTCATGGCTTTTCGATTTTAAGGGTTATTAAATCTTACTCTTGATCAGTTCGACGATTTTTGCTGCGATTTCATCGACCGAGCCAGTGAGGAATTCCGCTCCTCCACCCGTTTCGGGCTTAAACATGCGTTCGACCGCGAGGGCGGAACTGACGTCGCCGACGTTGGCACTGACTTCCTCGATTTCGGCACTGCGCATAGCGCGTCGCACCTTTGCTACGGGCACATAGCGCGGTGTTTCTCTGGCGGCTTGGATGCCCAACACCGCCGGCAAGTCGACCTCGTATTCCCCAACAATACCGCCGGAAAATTCCTTTTGCACGGTGGCCACATTGCCGTCGACCTTCACACCAGTGACAACTTCGATATGCGGCAAGCCGAGGTATTCGGCGAGCAATACCGGTAACTGTCCGTCGAGATCATCCACGGCCTGTACGCCAGTGAGGATTAAATCGTAGTCCATATCCTTTATCACACTGGCAAGGGCCATGGCTGCCTTGTGGTTGTCGAGCTCGGCATCCACTCCGGTGACTTTGATGAGCTTGTCGGCACCTTTGGCAGCGGCAGTGTAAAGCGCCTTGTCGACATCGTCGCCGTCGAGGGCAATCACGGTCACAGTACCTCCCAAATCCTCTTTGAGGAGGAGTGCTTCTTCCAGCGCGTGGTCGTCAAATTCGTTGATGCGAAATTTCAACCACTCCTTGTCCAGTGCCTTGCCACTGGAATCCACTTCGAGCTCTTCGACCAAATCGGGTACCTGTTTGATTGGCACAATGATATTCATATCTCCAAAATTTTTTGTTTTATACAATTATATCCTCCAGTTGCAGCTCACGTCGTATTTGTCGAAGGTCTTCTTCCGTCGGCGTAAAGGGAAAATCCCGATACGGCTCACTCGGCCGGTAGCTGCCGTAGGGGCGCGTACAGCCGGGCTCTCCATTTGCAGCCGGACAGCCATCCGTTTCGAAGGGATGACCGAAGTCTAAGGTCTTCAGGATCTTTTCCACATCCGTACCCAAAATCTTCAACCGCGCGATGTTGCCTTCGTCATCCAAACCGATGGCTTGACGCGGCAAATCGTAGTTTTCGATGAGGTGTTTGACAAGCTGTATGCGTCGCCAGCGCGTGATCGGTGCCTTTGGATGATTGGCCATCCGCGAGTCGGGTTCGGGATTGAAGGAAAACAAGTAGGTGTATATCTGATGCTCCTTGAGGTGATAAAACAGTTCAATCAGCTCTGCATCGGTTTCGCCTAAACCCACTACGGCGTGTACATTGACCTTCCACGGCCCAAAGATGTCGCGCGAGGCGTAGATGATATCCCAGTAATTATCCCAACGCAGGCCTCCCTTGGGCACATTTGTACGCGTGTCGAAGAAGACGCGCTCACTGACGGCATCCAATCCCACGCCGATCATGTCGGCACCGGCGTCTTTAAAGGTCTGTAATTTGGTGCGATTGAGCGTGGGCGGTGCAACCAGCAAGCTCAATGGCGTCTTCACCCGACGCGTGATGCGCTGCGTGATGTCTAAGGTGTCTTTATACGCCCTTCCGTGTGTCACCATCGATATGCAGAGCCGCGTCATGTAAGGCTCATAGCGAGCAATCCGCTCAATGACCAGTTCCGTCTCGTACAGCGGCCAGTCCACGCGGATAAATGATCGATCTTCGTAATGCCCCGGGCGCGTCCGCGCCAACCCACAATAGCCGCAGTCGGAATAACATCCATCCTCGTAATTGAGCAGCAAGTTGATACCCCCAAAGGCAAAATCCCGCGCAAAGCGCCCCGACTTCAATCGCAAGGCCATGGCACTGGCCGCACTAATGCGCACATAGTCGGGGCTGTATTTTCGCTCTTCTTCATGCTGGACTACCGGTAGTGGTATCTTGCCTTCTTCGATGACAAACATAGCTCGAACGATTTTATACCGTTTGTTTTTTGAGCATTTTCGGGTAATAGCACGACCCATCGTAGTGGTAATGCATTTCCACATGGGCCTTTCGCACGGCCGCCTTGATGAGTCGTGCCACGTTGCTCACCTCCACGGGCATCTCTATACCCATGGCTCTGCACCGATCTGCCGTTTTTTCAAGCGTCTTGCGCAGCCGACCTTCATCGGCACTCGTCCACTTAAGTGCAGCTTCTACTTCGTTGAAGAAGCGCTCTCCATGCAAGAAGTCGCCCGTAATCAAGACGCTCTTGATCAAATCGCCCTTAACAGCTACATAGGCGCGCAGTAGGCCGGCAGGCGTCTTCATCACCGCCATACCTGTCATATCTTCTCCCGGCGCATATTGCATGAGCCAATCGCGGTGCCTATATTTTCCTTCGGCAAGCTGTTCGATTTGCTCTTTTTCCGCATCGGTCCATCGATGCGCATGCCAACGTGCGGGAAATCGCGTCTCGTACGCACCCCGTAGGAGCACCTTGAGCTCATCCATGGTGATAGACCCTGAGGTTTCGCGCTTGAGCGTAGTGATGCGGTCGTATACGGACTGGATGCCCTTGCGGTCGGCGTACTTTCGCAGCGGTATCTTGAGTATCCGCAGCATGAGCTCGACATCCAAGTCGTAGAGGAGACTGGTATGAAATTGTACAGCGCCTGTCGGACTGAGATAAATGCCCAACCCCGCGATTTTCTTGCCGTCAACTTCCAAGTCGTTTTTCGATCGAAATTGCACTGCTAATCCAAGAGATTGTAAGACGTCGACGATGGGCTGCGCCAGCTGATGATACAGCTCGCGTATGTGATGCCATTGAAAGAGGTTGGGCCTTGCAGTGAGGCAGATGCCGAGCTGATCCGGCCCCATGATGATCGCACCGCCTCCCGTGAGCCTGCGGCTGTATTCCACACCATGCGCCTGACAATAGGCCAGGTCTACCTCTGCTTCGAGGTTTTGAAATCGACCTACCAGAGCACAATGCGGCCTATAAGTATAGAGACGAAGGCAGAGATCCACCGCGCCCTCTCTGTCGTAGAGCGTAGTCAACAGCTCATCGGCTGCCAGGCCCTCCGCTGCTCGGACATTGGAATCTTCTATGTAGCGCGCGTACCATTTCATACATCACGACATTCACTCCACGCCACACGAGCAAGCATTTTCGTAGTACTCCGGCGTCAGTCCCCTGTCGATAGCGTACTGTACGATGCCCTCCGCGGGATAGGCGATGCCGTTGAGGCCTGCATCGATGGCTGCTCGGTCGACATCGACTTTGTATTTGCCCTGCGGTCGGGCGCATCCCAACATGACGTAATCGTCGGCAATGGTCAGGCGTGCATCGGCAAAAAAGTTGGATATTTCCTCTACCGAAGGAAGGTCGATATTCCACATGGCTGTGCCGTAGAGCGGAGTGATGATGACGAGCACCAGGGCATGGCGCGGATAGCGGGCAATCATTTCTAAGGCCTTCCATTCGCCGAGGAGCTGACCGTAGTGAAGGCCGATGATGATATGCGGACGCAAGCTCAACTCGTACTTACTCAACCAGTACAAAGCGCGATCGAAATCACGCGTCGTCGCATCGAGATGATAGACTTTGCGTATGGTCTCATCGGCACCAATGATATCCAGCGCAACCCCGTCAACCCCTGCTTC
>JALWKB010000152.1 GCA_026996805.1 Saprospiraceae bacterium
CCATCGCTTTGGGAGGTATTGTGGCCTTCTTTGCAGCGTATGCCTATGTGCAATTGGGCGTGTATTTCCGCGACGAAGGAGCGACCTATGCGTTTTTCAAGCGGAGTTTTTTGGGCTCGCACCTTGCCGCATCCTTTATCGGATGGTATACTTCCTTTGGCTACATCGCCACCCTTGCGCTGTACGCCTACACCTTTTCCGCCTATGCCAATAGCGGATGGACATGGGCAGAAGACATATGGGTGCGCAAGGGGTTGGCCATTGCGGTGTTGTGGATCTTTGCCCTGATCAACATCTGGAGTGTCCGCGGTATGGGAAAGATTGAAGACGTACTCGTGTATGCCAAACTGACCATCTTAGCCGTCATTTCGATGATGCTCCTTTATCACACCCATGTCGATTGGGAGCGATTTGTCCACGCTCTTGCAGAGGACTTTGAGCGGTCGAGTGTGTTGCAAATCCTCACCGTGACGGCGGTGACGTTTGTGGCCTACGAGGGCTTTCAGCTCGTCATCAATGCGGTACGCGACATGGAGGCACCCGAGCGCAACATACCCCGTGCTATTTATGGCTCGATTGTGCTGGTCAGTGCGGTGTATTTCATCATGGCCCTTGCAGCGGTATTGGCCATTCCGGTGGGAGATCTCATTCGATACAAGGAATATGCGTTGGCGGCAGGGGCAGAGGCGATATTGGGCAATTTTGGGAGGGATTTGGTCACCATAGGGGCGGTGTTTGCCACCTCGTCGGCCATTGGCGGGACGATGTTTGGCGCATCGCGCCAAATGGCGCGCATCGCCGACGATGGCTACTTCCCCACGACCTTGAGCGTGCGCAAGGGCACCATACCGACACATGCCATCCTCGCCATGGCCGGTCTGGCAAGTCTAATGGTATTGGCCGGCGGGCTGCGCCTCATTCTGGAGTTCGGCAGTATTACCTTCCTGCTCATCTCCATGCTGATGGCCATCGCCAACTACAAGATGCGCCTACACACGGGAGCATCTAAATCCCTTTCCCTACTCGCCATTGCCGTGCTTGCTGGCGGCACCGTGCTCATCTTTGCCTACGAATACCGCACCAAACCCCTACAGATGGCCGCCATTATCCTCCTATACATCATCCTCAGCCTCAGTGCGTGGCTGTACAGTCACATAGGAAGGCGCCGAGCCTCGAGTTAAGTCGAGTGGTGGAAGATCTTTTTCTTCAGCCAGATTACTACGAAGAGAAGGAGCAACGGGCTTATGAAGAGCAGTCCCACTTGCACCCATCCGCCGAGAAGCAGCAATTTGTGCAAGATGCCTTGGTGCGTCGTATTGTCGACCTGTAGGCCGACTACTCGACCGATGTGTGCCATGAGGTTGACCGCCACATCGCCATCGGGGACGGTGGCATGGCAGGAAAGGCATACACCGCGCCGATCGAGTTTGGCCAGTTCTGCCATGCTGAGCGGTCGCGATCCCGAAAAGTGATGGCCCACTGTCTGAAGGGCACGTCCGCGCTCATCGAGGAAGCGACTCCAATCGATATTGAGATTGTCGATGGCATTGAAATGGGTATCGACCTGCGCAGGGAGGACATGGCCGCTGGCATCGCGCAGGTCCATGACCACGTCCTTGGAGGGATCGAAATAGAGCTTGCCCTCGTCGATGCCGAATCCCATGGCTTTGGGATTGTTATGGCAGCTCTCACAGCTCCTCGCCTTGCGCTGTGTAGTATGAGGAAAGAGTGGGGCGATATCGATGCCGCGCTGACCTTCCGGACCTGCCCCTTCGACATTGGGGATGCGAAAGACATGATTGTGCAAGAGCACTTTGCCGTCCTTACCGATGACGGTCACGGTGGTTTGGCATCCCGGTATTGCGGGTGAGACGCGGTGTTCGCCGTTGATGACCAGAGGGGGATCTTCCCAGCGCAGGTAACTGCGCTCTTCGTGGATTTCTCCCCCAGTCAGATAGGGGAGCATTTGTCCATCGCTTTCGAGCTTCTGGCCGTTGAGGTAGCTGCACATGTCGGGCGTGAGGCCGCGCTCGTCGGGATGGGAAGCCACTTCCACCCAGTCGACCTTGCGGGTAGGCTTGGAGTAGTCGATGCGGATATGGCATCCGTAGCACTGCGGTGCCCAGGTTGAATGACAGGCATAGCATTCCATGCGGTCGATGTGCCCCCCTACCTGCACCATGGCCACTCGCCCTTCGGGGCTGAGCTCTCCCGACTCGACAAGTCCCTTGAGTGGAGTCAGACGAATATCCCTTCCACCGGCCGTGTGGACAATCACGTCATTGCCATCGCGGACGACGTGAGGAAGAGGATTGCCGCGACTGGTGAGCAGATATCCATCGCGCGGAGGGGCTACCCACCCCTTTTTGAGGTACGACGGCACGCTGTCGCTCACCCCCCTGGGTACACCTTCTCTCGGCACATCGCCCGCGATTTCATCCCCATAGCCTATAGGCAACTCCCAGGGATAGGCCTCAGGAGTTCCGTGACAATCCGTACACTCGATTTCGACCGCTCCCTGGATAGCACCCACTAAATCTCCGCTACCGTGCACATCCAGGCTCGTATGGCAGTCCTGGCAGAACATGCCCTTTTGAAGGTGTACGTCCGACTGAAGGTGCAAGTAGTGCTTCTTGTGAATGCGCGCCGGCAACCCGCCATTGCTCATAAAAGGCGAGGCATACGAGGTCTCCATCAACCCTTCGTACGACACTCCTATACGCCTACCGCGGTTGTGGCAGGCCGTGCAAGTCTTGGTCGGTATGCCCGTGTAGCGATAGCCGTGCACTTCGACGATTGCATCACGCGTACCCTGAATGCGGTGGACGAGCATCTTGCCCTTTTGCTGCTTGTCGATCGTCGGATCGCCTCCTTCGTAAAGCCCACGGTTGGAATACGGGATGTGGCAAGCTGCACATCCCGCACCGCGATAATCACCGTCGGCTTGATGCCCCTTCACCCCCGTATGGCAACGCTGGCACTCCGTGCGCAAATAGGTGTACACCGCCCGACGTGGATCCTCCTCCAATTCCTCCGCCGTCGGAGCTGGCGGCAGCGGCCTCATCGAATCGGGAAAGACTTCCGGCTCCAACACCTTCAACGAATCCATATAAGCGCGATATATCCGACTGCCCAAGCGCTGATGCACATCCAAAGCCCGTACGCCGACATTGGCCACATCGTGATTGTACCCCTGAAGACCACCAAATCCCCAGGTCGTGCCCTGTATCTTGCCCGCCTCTGTAAACATCAGACTCGTAAACTGGGTCTTCACCTGCTCATCATGACACATTCCACAGGTGCGATGATTGATCCACACACTTGCCGGATTGGGATAAAATTCCGCTGGTCCCCCTATGGCCGCCAATGCCTCCACCGTGCCTCGATGAGCAGCGCGCGCGTTTGCCGCATCCGGATTCCCTCCATGACAGACGATACAATCGTTGTGTGGATACCCCACCTGTGCCGCCACCCGGAAGATCTCCTGCATCATCCCCGATTTAATCGGTCGGATCGACTCAATTCCCAGATGACAGCTCAAGCACGCATTGCTGTCGGGATTGGGGATAAAAATCCGCCCACTACCACCACCCGATGCGCTCACACCCATAGAAAATCCTCCCCGCTGTGCCGTTCCTGGAGCGCAACACCCAACCACCATCATCCCTATTGCCAGCCATCGATATTTCATCAGCACGACATTTCATTAACAAAGGTAACAATTCATTATTCGAAGGGTATATCGCACCCGCAACAACAATTTTATACCTGTAAAATGAACTTCCATGCTTTGACTTCGCTCACCAGGATACCCCACACAAGCACTCCTGAGAAGTGTTCTCAATCTCTTTTTGTGCCCGTATGAAATTGTAGGCTGCTCCCTCCTCGATCCATGCCCCACGAGCGTTAGTTTTCGCCTTTGTCTTGTATGAAATCGTTGGTCAAAGCTAAAAAACCACCACTTTTCGAGGTGCCTTTGAAAGTGCGGCAAAAACATGAGCACAAGCCTCACCGCTCGACAATCAACAAGGGCAGCACACGCCTTTCCTTCGCAGTTTGGACCCATAGGAAGTAATACCCTACAGGCACGCCGCGCAGCGAAAGAAAGGGCCGATGGCTTTGGTGCAAAAGTGTCCCTGTCGGGCTGACCAACCACGTAGACAAGAGGCGATGAGGGGCGTAGATGCGTACCCTCTCCCCACTGAAGGCGGGATTGGGCACGATGCGGAATGTCGAACTCGCTGGTACTCGCACATCCGTAGCATTCAGCTCCTTGCGGATAGCAAAGGCATCGCGCACCTCGCCGCGGTCGTCGACAAATTGGACGCGAAGTAACAAGGAGCTATGGTCCAGTACTTCAAACTCCAATACACACGACCCCAGCGCATACAGCGAAGTCGCCATGGCAGGGTGGTTCAAGCTGCCACGGCTCCGCTTTCCCGACGATCCACAGACGAGGTAGACGGTACCCTCCGATCGCCGGCCCGTTTTGACATAGGGGCCGTCGTCCGAATCCGGATGCCCCGACCCATCTCCGTTGGGACCCACCGTATGCACGCTCTTCTCAAAACTGAAGGAAAATCCATAATGCCCGTGCAAGAAATAGCTTCGCTCATAGGAATGCGAATGTCCACTCAACACCAAATCCACTCCGTAGCGCTCCAAGAGGGGCAAGAGCTGGCTGCGCACCGCAACAAGCGGTGGCTCGATATCCGAATCATGGGATCCCTTGGTATAGGGTGGAAAGTGAAAGTACACCACGATCCAGTCTTGATCGGTCGATTGCAAATCGCGCTCCAACCACCGGCGCTGGGTCCCATCCAGCAACAGGTAATAGGTCTCCAACACCACAAAGTGGATATTGGAGTAGTCAAAAGAATAGTACGCCTCGGTACCCGAGGGCACGCCTCCCAGCTGCCCTTGGGTGGGCAAGTCAAAGATTTCATAATACGGCCCCGTCTGCGTGCGCGAATCCGCCGAATGCCCATCGTGGTTGCCGAGAGTAGGCCATACGGGCGCGTGCCGAAAGATGTCGTCGTACACCTCAAACACCTTGCGCTGGTATTCGCTGTCCTTGCCGTCGTAATAGGCGTTGTCTCCAAGCATGAGGATTAAATCGGTCTGACCTCTGTGGTGTGCGACCGCATCCACATACTCGTAATACGCATCGCGCACGCGCTTTTGTTGTACGGACCCCGTTCCGGCATCGCCGAGGGCCCATACGCGCACAAAGAATTTGGAACCCACCGGTGGAGCTGTTTGGATGTACAAACCGCTGTCGGCAGGTAAATAGCTTACTCCTCCTCCGTGCAAGGCATAGAAATATTGCACAGTGGGCTCCAGACCCTCTATCGACACCATATGGTCTACAGTGGCGCTCATCTCCCACACCGTATCAGTGTGATGACGCATATCGGTGCCATAGCTCAGAGCAGATCGCACGGGCACATTGGTGCGCCAGCGCACGATCGCACTTCGCGGTCCCACCATCTGCAAATACGGACCGCGCACCACACGTACTGCCCGCAATCGCAACGCTTCTAACGAGTCCTCCCCCGCTCCAGATCCCAATGCGTTGACCAAACTCGGCGATACTTCCCTGCAGCCCAAGCACCCCACATGGGTGGATGATATTTTTTCGCTGTAGTATGAAATGGTGCTCGCCGAAGGTTTACGGATGAAAAGGCTCTCCCGCGTACAAGCGCTTTCTCGCACTACCGTCCACGCTTTGAGGGCATCCCAAAGTGGGCCCTTAAAAACCGTGTAGGCACCCATCCATGCGAAGATGCAACATGGAACTGCCCAAACCAAAAAAGGAGCTATAAAATTGTTGTGTCTTCCGCACATCTTGTCGGGTTATTGACCGCAACCGCAGCCGCCCATTTTCCGCCACCACTATCCACCTTTCAAAGGTACGAGAAAATTTCACAGGTACTGTCGCTCCATAGATGGATGCCTGACTGTGATACATCGCTCAACGTCGATAGCACAGCCCTGCGGAATACCGCATCACTACACCGAGTGGGCGCAATACTACATCGAGTATACCGCAATAGAGCAGAGCTCTTACCCTTCAAACCATTGGGACTTCCATTTTACCTTCACCGCGCGTACCGCTGCACCCTGCCACCAACCATTTCATACAAAAACACAACCCCTAAAAAACTATAAAACCCGTTCCGATGGAGTACTATCGGCACACAAGCTATAAATGTAAAAATGGTCAGGTGGCATTAGTGGTTTTGCCCTTGCAACTCCATGGAAAACACCCTTCGCACATGCCTAATTTTAACTCGTACAATGATATTGGGATGGAGTTTTATTGTTTTTTTATTTGTCATCTTGTATATTCGCCCCTGTTTAAAACTGTACATGCCATGAAAAAGATACTTCTCTTGCTTGTAGGGATGGTATGCCTGACAGTGCTGGACGCATCAAAAGTCCTCGCCCAGGAGGCTTATTGCAATGTGTACAAGCCCGCTCAGAGCAATGTGAGCTATGCAGGTACCAGCTTGGTGGGCGATGCTCTAATAATAGGAGGTACCCGCGATGAGAACTACCGCCTACGGGCTTTTCTACTGTCGGTAGCTGCCAAGGATGGTAGCCACTACTGGACGATACAAGCTCCCGACACTTTGGAGAGCTCCATTACAGGAGTGGCCACACTCCCCGATTCGACCATTCTGGTAGCAGGCCTTTGGCGAAGTATTCCTACGCAGGTAGGAGGGCCCTTTGTGGCGCGCATCCGCCGCGACGGCACACCCGTATGGAGTAAAATTTACACATGGAAATATTACCCCTATGTCGACCCTGCAGCCCCAACCGGTATCGCCGTAAGTGGAACAAATCACGCATGGATATCTGCATTTAAGGTCTTCTTCCGCATCCGGACGAGTGATGGGCAGATTGAGGAAGTATACGGGCTCGATACGGGCAAGGTGGCCGACATCCGATACGATTCGATTCGCGACGAGTTGATCCTCGCCGGAGTATACGATGTCGATCCCCTGTATTACGATGTATTTGTCGCCTTCGTACACGGCGACTCCGTCGTTCGCGCCTGGAAATACGGTGGCTCCTACAGCGAGTCCTTGCGCTATACCACTCCCTTCCCCTCGCTGACGGCGCAGAAAGGGTTTTTTGTCCGCATCTGGCATGAGCCGAGTAGCGAAGACTTTTTCTTTACTACCAGCACCGGTTCGTTTTTTGACCTGTACAACGACATTGTCTCCTATCCCCGCCTTTCCACCCTCCTCTTTAAAGGCAGCATCCACGATGGCCGACCCCAATACGCCAAAATGCTGGGTAAAATCCAACACGTGCCAGTGGACCTACATCTGTTTGGAGACGAAATGCACCTCCTGTGCGATGCCGCGCGCAACGCTGCATTCCAGTCAGAAGCCCAATGGATACGCCTTAATTACGCCAGTGGTGACATCATCGATATTAGCCGTGTAGGCTTTGCCCAACAAGCACAAGCCCTCTACGAGGGCTTGGAAGGCGTGGGCGACCAGCAGCGCCTGTTCCTCTTTAAATCCACTGACTTCGATGCGCCGGGCATCGGCATTACGAGTGTGGTAGATGGCGCCAGCTGTGTCAACTGCACCGCCGCCCCACAGGCACCCGTCGAAGTGATCAATGTCATCGACTCTCTCCAACCCACCGCCTTTAACCTGTCCTTGACGAGGATCGACCACTTAATGGACATCGACGAAGCCCATCTCCCCCTGTTGAATACACCGACTACCTTTGAGCTCGTACATACGTGTATCATCAATAGCGCAACCCATCAAGAAGCCAGCACCCCCAGTTGGTCGGTACGCATACCCGAGGGGCATCCCATCCTGCAGCGCCAGGGAGATCCCCCACGGGGCACTCCTGTACACATTGCAGTCTACTCCATCAACGGCCAGAGACTTTACGACCACACATACACGGACTTGTCAGAGGATAAGACGCTTGTGCTGCCCATTAATCTGCGCCAAGGAGTTTATTTCATTAAAATCGAAGAGGGCCGTACCCGGCGCTTTGTCCTTCGTGCGGTAAAATGGTAGTGGGGGGGCATTACGAATCGCGATCCATTGCCCGTGTAAAATGGTGAGACCGTCACACATAAGAGTTTATGGTTTTAATAAGGACGCGTAAAGTTTCGGAAAATAATATCCGGACGTTTTATCGTTCTTTGTCCGCTGTAGCGAGATATGCTCTGACCAATGAGCGAAAGAGTGCGTTGTGCGAGCCGTGACCGAGCTTGAGATGTACGAGTTCGTGGACGATGACCTCAGCGCGGAATTTTGCGGGTTGGCGGTAGAGCTCAGCATTTAGGGTGAGCCGACCCCGGGTAGAGATACTTGCCCATTTGCGTTTCATCGGGCGAATGTGAACTTCGTGGAGGCGCTCTTCCACACCGATGCGTCGCGCCCATTTGCGTACTTCGGAGCGCAAGACGTCGCGCACCATCCAATCGCACATCATCTCCTCCTCGTAGATCTCTTTCCTTTTCTTTCCCATCATGGCTTGGCTCTCAACATGGTAAGCAGATTGTTCGCCAAATCTACGGCATCCCTAATTCCAGCATTGAGGAATGCTTTGTAGATATTCCTTCGCAGCTGCCCCTCCTGTGTGGAGCTCTTGCGCCAGTTTTGAAAGGTATTAAATGCCGAATCGAGGGACGTAGCGATTTGGAGCGCCTTTTCGGCATCACAATGCTTTTGTACGCGCAACCACCAATAAGTGGTGTATGCATCTGGGCTAAGGCTGCTTTCTTGGCGTTCGGTTTCGGCCGTTTTGAGCTCATTTGTGAGCTCTCGGAGCTCTTTAAGTGCCTCCTGGCTTGTGAGCTGGCGTTGTTCAAAGGCACGACGTATGGCCTCCGCGCGTTCGCCGATGGGGATGAGGTGGGGAGCTTCTTTGCTCTTGTCCTCCACCAGGCGATGGAGCTCACGTAGCAGGTTGAAGACCTTCACCGTATCCGGTCGGTCGGTGTTGGCAAGAGCCAGGATGGCCTCTGGTGTTAGTACGTGGGTCGCTGTGGGGTCTTCGACCCCATTGATGGAGGAGTGTTCTTGGACGATCCTGGCCGTCTTGCGCAAAAACGAACGATCGACCGGTACATGCGGCTCGTAGTTGGTTCGGAGTATGCGGTAGATGTCGATGAGCTTCTGGTAGTCTTCAAGGAACGGCCTGAGAGAGGGGTCCGGCGAGAGGATTTCGTAAATTTCTTGTAGCTCGCGTATGTAGGCGTAAAAGGCGTTGCGCTCCTCTTCGTCCCGATAACGCTCGAGCACAGCTTCAATCGCCTTGTCCCCAGTCCTTCCTGCGATGATGGGGAGCACCTCCGTACGTCCTTCTTCCATGAGATCGCGAAAGCGCACCATAAGTACATCTAAGCCTTCGACGACGCCCTCGATGTCCTGCGAGTCAAACGCCAGGGCCCGCTCGAGATTGTCGAAGATGCCCACGAAGTCCACGATCAAGCCGCTTTTTTTCTTACGGCCTTCATCGTCTTGATAGGGTCGATTGACGCGCGCAATGGCCTGCAGGAGCACATGATCCCGCATGGGCTTATCGAGGTACATGGCGTAAAGAATAGGAGCATCATAGCCGGTTAGGAGTTTTTCGGTGACGATGAGGATTTTCGGGTCCTCGTCGGGCTTTCGGAAGCGCTTGCGGATCTTGGCTTCCTCATCGTCAGAGAGGTGATAGCGCTTGAGCTCTTGCGGGTCATTGTGTCCGCGGCTGATGACGACTTCACTCCACTCATGGGGTAGATAACGGTCGAGGGCCTCTTTATAAAGGCCGCAGGCCTCGCGGTCGACCGCGACCAAGAAAGCCTTGTAGCCCATGGGTTCGACAGTGCTTTTGAAGTGCTCGGCGACGAAAGCCGCCACCTGGTCTAATCGATCCCTGTTTTTGAGCATATTTTTGAGCGTGACAGCGCGATCTAAGACTCGGTTGATCTCCTCTACGTTGGCGACGCCCTCGAGCTCGGCAGCGGCCCAAAACTCTTGTTCCATGGCCTCCCGATCAATGAGCAGATGGTTTGGAGCCATCTGGTAGTGCAACGGCACCGTAGTCCCATCTTTGATGGAGTCACTGATGGAGTACTTGTCCAGGTAGCGCTTGCTATCCTCGCTGCCGAAAACTTTGAAGGTACCCTTCCCGTAGGCAGTTTTGTCAATGGGCGTGCCGGTAAACCCGATGAAGGTGGCATTGGGCAGGGCACCCATTAAGTAGTTGCCTAAATCACCGCCAGTGGTGCGGTGGGCTTCGTCGATTAGGACAAAGATGTTATTTCGCTTGTTGAGGTTGGCATCGGCATCGTCAAACTTGTGGATCATCGTGACAATGAGGCCACGAGTATCCCACTTTAAGAGATCGCGAAGATGACGCTTGCTCCTTGCCACATGGACGTTTTTCAGCCCCACGGCATCAAGGTTTTGGAAGAGCTGCTGCTGCAGCTCGTTGCGATCGACAACCATAAGCACAGTGGGGCTTTCAAAACGAGGATCCCACAAGAGCTTTTTGGCCACCGTGATCATGGTGAAGGTCTTGCCCGAGCCCTGGGTATGCCAAACGAGGCCGCGGCGCTTTTCGGGGTCGGCAGCACGGCCCACTACCTTTTGGGTGGCCCGCATCTGGTGGGGTCGCAGTACGACCTTGGAGAGCTCACCGTCGCGACGCACAAAAAGGATATAATCGTAAAGCATCTTCACTACACGTCGGGGCGTAACGAAGGTCTTTACCAAGGTCTCAAAATCTCCCGCTTGTTCGTCCCTCCAATTTAAAGGCGCACTTACGTTCCAAGTAGGTCCGTAATAGAGCTGTGGCGTTTGGATAAGACCGTAGACCTGTGTTAAGGCCATAAGTTCGGGGCCCTCCTCGTGGTAGCGACGTATCTGATCTAAGGCATTTGCAAGCCCTTCCTCGCGCGTGGCAGCCTTGGCCTCAATCACGAGCACCGGGATGCCGTTGACGAAGAATACAGTGTCCGGACGAATGGTGAAGCGGCCGTTCGTAAAGCTAAACTCCTCGGTGACGTGAAAAGTGTTGTTGCCAATGTATTCGGTGTCAAGCAAACGAATGTTTTTCTCCCGATTTTCAGTGGGCACAAAAACCGTCTTTAACCCCCGCAGGTATTCCCAAGCCTCCAAGTTGCCCTCGATATCGGGACGCACACGCAAAAGCCGGCCGAGAAGCTCTTCGGCAACTTCATAAGAAGTCACCACGCCTGGGTTCAGCCTCTGCACCTGCTCCAAGAATACCCTGCGGAGAATAGGACACTCCGGGCCGCCACGTAGCCGAAGCGCCTCCTCAGGTGCAAGGGATGTCCAGCCTATCTCAGCACTGTATCGTCCAAATGGCTCTTGTACCATTCCGTATTCACTACTCAATCTTGCCACCCATCGATGGATTGTTTTCTAAAGTATAAAATCGTACTGATGGGCACAACATGAACCCACCTATATTTTTTTGATACATATCCACATAAAATGGTCGTCGCTCCACAAGCCCTTACCACACCGATATGCATCGACGATTTTATACCTGTAATAAAGATAGCTTTCTACGCTGTGTAGTGCTGGAGCTTCAAGACTGGATCCTATCTTTCCCGCTACAGACTCCACCCAACGAGAGAGGCACTGCCGCGCAACACTCTTAATAAAGTGGCATTTTAGCATAGCCATGGTTTGACGATTGGGTCAGAGATTCAAAGCCCATTCGTACGATAGCCGCCATACGACGGCGTCGCTCTTCTAAAAACGACAGGTAATCCATAGTATACCAACGTTCCGGTAGCGCATGGTAGCGATACATCTCCGCGATGGTGTCGGGTGTAAAGCGGCTCTCGTACTGCGGAGCATAGTCGGCAGGTGCCTTGTCCCTGATATCGATATTATCGTGCCACTCGACTAAGGCATAGTTGGCCACTTGATTGATGTACCGATTAGCAAAACCCTCGCGTATCAGATACTTTCGAGGGAACAGATGATGTCGCTCGAGGGCAGACTTCCTGGCTCGAATCTCAGGTGTCAGCAGTTCACGTACCTTCAAGGTGGAATACAGCACCGGTGCATCTAAAATGCTCAAGGCAGCGTAATAGGCAAATTGCCCCGTATTGCGCGACGAGGCGGAGGTTAAAATATTGGGCAAGGTGATGCTCCAAAAATCGGCAGTGAGTACAGCCGCCATTTCCCGCTCCAACACCTCTACAAACTCTGCGGCACTTGTCTTGTCGCGCAACAGCCCCAAATCTTGATCCATCCGCGTCTCCGGTGAGCGCGTATACCGCCCGACCAAGGTGCTCATAAAATACCAGCGCGCCATGAGATCGCGCAAGCGGTGCTTGTCCAAACCAAAATCGCGAAGGCCGATGAGCCACAAGACGTAGGTGTACATCAAGGTCGCTCCCGAAGAAATCATCGACGGATGGAGATACCCCGCCCGCTTGAGCACCTGCAGAAAATCGTGCCAGTTTTGTAAGTGCAATACCTCCTCTTGTGCACGGTGCAACTTTGCAAATTGCTCTTCCCTGCGCTCGGCAGAAAACTCGCCCGTGCGCAAGTCTTTCCCTCGCAAGATGGAGTACACTACCTCCAGACGTGCACGGCGGAAGGCCACGGCAATGGCCACGCGCAATAGTTGATCCGGTTGCGGATGGATGTACGGATTGTACGGCGACGGGCTCTTGTCGGCCGACGGTCGCGTGGAACGACGACAAAAGTCCTCCAACGCCTTGCGCCCCTCGTCCCAAAAGACGGACATCAGGGTGAGGATAAAATCCGCCTGTCGAAGCGAACGCCCCTTGCTGTTAATGCGCACGAAGACATCGGCCACCTGCTCTTCCGAAGCGTTGGCGGAAATTTCCAGAGCCGTCACGGGATAGTTTAGGAGATGGATCAACTGCTGAATTGCCCTGTGCACCGGCCTGCGCAACAACTCCAGTGGTTGGCCTTTGTGATCTGCAATGCGATTGCAATACTCTTCGACAAAGGTGTACGGATCAAAGTCTGGTGCCCACAGTGCGCTTATATCGTCGATCCATTCGGGACTCTGCCGGACCGCGCTGTTGGCGACTTCAAATTTCTCTTCGAGTGGGTGAAAAGCGATGTACATCCGTTGTTGGCGGTACTTGTTATTGACGACGGGCACGCCTTTCATCACGGCATACAGGGCAGTCAGGCGCTGCTGGCCGTCGACGATGAGGAGGCGCGGCACTTTCTGCTTGCTCTCTATGCCGATGGTACGGACCCCGTCCGATAGGGCGTTTTCCCAGAAGAGCAGCGTGCCGATGGGATAGCCGCGATACATCGAGTCGATGAGGTCGCGCACCTGCGCGGCGTTCCACACGAAGGGGCGCTGCAGCTCGGGCAGGCCGATCTCCCCCATGGCGACATCTTCGAGTAGCTTGCCCACGGTGTAGTCGACCTTCTTAAAGAGGAGATTGCGCATCGACATCTCTTTACCCAAATTTAGCAATAAAATCCCTCGGCAAGCGCCGCCGGGCAGTCATCAGGTCGTGGAGCAGCGATTTGAAGAAGTCCATTAACGCCTCCTTGCGCGCCTCCTCGGCCTCGATTTTGCGGTCCACCGTTTGCAAGATGCGGGCGATGGCGCGTTGTTCGGAGAGGGGTGGAAGGGGGACTGCAAAGATTTTCAATTTGCTCGCGCTTATATTGGCTTGACTGACGCCCCTTGTGGCAATAGATTTTAGTCTCTGTTGAGCAGGCGCGTAGTTGAGGAGAAAGTTTAGAAACCTTGGCTCAATGTTAGAACGATCGACTGACATCCGTATCAGGTAGGAAGCAAACACATATTTTCCATCGAGATCGAACAAAGCTGTCTTTCCCACCAAATCACGGCTGTTTGTCCGATTGAAAAGTAAGTCGCCTGGTCGTAAGAGAAACTTGGTGGCTTCGGTAGATGATAGACTTACATATTTCAAATGCGAGGTAGTGACACGTCCATCCTCCAAGTTATTCATCCGTAGCATAGGATATGTGCCTTCTCGTTCAGCACGTACTGATAATCCATATTGGAAGGTCGTCACCACCTCCCCCAACCTCACTACCCGCCAATGATCGGGGATGGGGCCGATGGGGGTATCCTGCAACGCCACCTGGTCCACCGCGTCCACGGGTACGGGGCCGTAGGTGAAGAGGTGACGCATGAGGGAGCGTTTGAGGTCGCGCAGGGCAGCGATGACGCGCTCGGTGGCCTCGCGAGCCTCCTGCACCGCCCTCAACACATGGGCGATGGCGCGCTGTTCGGGGA
>JALWKB010000153.1 GCA_026996805.1 Saprospiraceae bacterium
GAGTACATTGATCGACACGACGATCGGCCCGCCGCGTCAAAGCTCTTTCGAGCTCAATGCCTACGTCGAAGACGACATCCGCTGGAAGCAATTCCGCTTCAACACGGGCATGCGCTTTACACTGTACAACGTACCCAACAAGTGGTACTACTCCGTCGAACCGCGATTGAGCGGTAGGCTCCTCCTCCCGAAGAAGTGGTCGCTCAAGCTCTCCTATGCACAGACCACCCAGTACATCAACCTCCTCACGTCAGGAGCCTATTCACTGCCGACCGACATATGGGTGCCGAGCACGGCGCGCATACGCCCTCAAAGAGCATGGCAGGTCGCCGCCGGTGTAGCTAAAATCTGGCTGCGTACCTACGAGTTTTCCATCGAAGCCTATTACAAGCGCATGAAAAACATACTGGATTACCTGCCGGGCTTCGACTATGGTGATGATGATATCTTCGTCGACTGGCAGGATTACGTCATGCAGGGCAATGGCGAATCCTACGGCCTGGAGCTATTCCTGCAGAAAAAGTACGGCGACCTCACGGGATGGGTGAGCTATACGCTCGCATGGAACTACCGCCAGTTCGACCAAATCAACGGAGGCCGTCCCTTTCCCTACGACTTCGACCGCCGACACGATTTCTCCATCTTGCTCAACTACAAGCTGACAAAACACTTGTCGATTGCCAGTAGCTGGTTCTACGGCACGGGCTACCCCATCACCCTGCCGAAACATAAGTTTTCAATCTTCTCTCCCATTGTTCACGATTACACCCCTTCGCCCTTTGTCCTCCAGGTTACCCCAGAGGCCATAAACAACTTTCGACTGCCCGCGCACCATCGATTGGACCTGAGCATCCAATACCTGTGGCAGCGCAAATGGTGGACGCACAAGTTTATCCTTGGCATCATCAACGCGTACATCCATCCCAATCCAATCTATCTGACCCCCGATATCGATTTTGAAGGCTTTGACAACCAAGGCAATCCGATTTACAATATCAAATACACGCAAGTCAGTCTTGTGCCCTTACTGCCGTTTTTCACCTACCAATTTGAATTTTAAAATCGCAACGCCATGAAAACACACCCATTCTACCGACACATCCGCAGACTCATCGCAATGTGGTTGACGGCGTGGATAATGCTCTCCTGTGCTCCCGAAGATTTCTTCTTCCAGGAAGTCGATATACCCGAAGAAGAGTACAAACCGCGCCTGACCTTAAATGCCATTGCAGAAATCAGCGATAGCTCCGACAATGTGCTCATAGCTTTCGTCACAAAGAGTAACCCGCCTACGGGCCCGAATAAGATGATTTTCATCAACGATGCTAAAGTCACCCTATTGGAAGACGACCAGCCCGTCGAAACAGCACAGCGCATAAAAAACATCAAGTACCAATTCAACAGCCGGGTCCACAACCTCTCCGGCTACGTGTTCGACTACCAACATTTCACCCACGGAAAGAAGTACACACTAAAAGTATCTGCCTTAGGATATCCCACCATCGAAAGCAGCCAGTACCTCCCCTATCCCGCTAAAATCACCAGCTGGAAGTACATACCAGAGGGGCACGTTGATCTCCTCGAAGAAGAGACCTACGATCTGATCGAAATACAGCTCGATGAGCTCCGCCGAGACCAAGCACTGATCATCCAAGTGACTGACACCACCGAACAGTTCGTCTATTCCCTGACGACATTTTCGAGTGAATACTTCCAACCCAACAGCTATACTCTACTCGTGCGCAGTAAAGATATCTCCGACATATCCAATGGCCTTGTCCGCATCCCCCTTATACCACCCGACTTGAGCTCAACCGAGGCGTTCATCGTCCACTTGCACCACATCAACATGAACCACTACCAGTTTTTACGCGAATATTCCTACAATAGCGAATCCTTCTTCTTCATTTTCGCAAACATTCCCCTATCCACCAACGTCAAAGGCGGCAATGGGTTCTTTGCCTTAGAGTACATCCAAAAAGTCACCGTTCGCCCGTAAGCAACCCACATCGCACCATCAGCGCTGCTGAACTCGTCCCCATAGGCTGCCGTTTGGGGAAGGGCACAAAGCACGTGCCTTTCCCCTGCGGTCGGCAGTGCGTTGGAGGCAACGGTCAAACTTTGTCGCCCTTTTCAAGGTCACGGCACATACCCAAAGATGCACCATTTCATACCGATAAAACTCGAATTCCCATCTGTTCAATGCATGCCCACTACACACATAGGCGCGCTCATGCGGATATCGAGCACCGTATCGACGCTGCCTCCGCCCATCGAGACAAATCGCACCGCTACATGGGATTGAGGAGGCCGTGTCTTGACGCACGATACGCAAAGTACCTCGACCGCCTCAACACAGGAGTGTCTTTTCAAGAGACACGCAAACCGCTCGAGCCTTGCAAAATCCGTCTCTTCCTCAGAAGCAACACGGAGTATTTCATCCAGCTCCCCTCCAACGGCCTTCCAATCGCCCTCTTCCACGGCATCGCACAATGGGCTCTTCGCATGGAATAGCATATACCCTTCCCCATCGCTCCCATCGAGCAGGCTACAGCCCCACGCGATCGAAGCCAACACTACAGCCCAGACGATTGAAGCACCCTTCATTTCATTGAGTTTATTGTTCACGTTTAGTACAACTACGCACGACAGCTCAAAAGGGTTGGAAGTGGCGTACACTAAGGGTAACCACGAGGAGGACAGCAGACGCTATCCCATCGTCAATGCACACGCCGGCACGACCACCATTTCATACAGGCACATCAAACGGATACCGATTGTATGCGAAAGGCCAGACCTCTACACAGGCACCGGTAGCGCCTCTTCGTGGCGAGGCAGGAGCGATGTGTCCTATAGTGCGGTGTACCGAGCTCCATTCCTTAGTCTGCCTTTGTATGAAATGGTGAGCGTCAGCAGCTCATCATACCCATCGTCAACAGAGGTCGATCACCCCACATGGAGCAGCACTGGGGCTCCTTCGTCACACCAAAGCCTCTGCATGGGGTACTGAGATTTTGCTTGACATTTTCGAGAGCATCGCATTTTATACATAGCCTCATCATCCACTATTTCACACCAATCCGTCTCTTGAATGTGCAAGCGACAGCGGCTGTTGATGTGGGTAGTGCCGTGGTGTGTAGAGAGGGGACACACCGAAACACCAGTCGGCAGCGTTGGTTGGAAAAGCCTATGTCATGAGTCATCGACATCTGCGTGCGCGTTTGGAGGAGGGCAATGCGCAATTTCGCCAGCGACTGCAAAGCGATGAGCAGAGGCTTTTGCTTCAGCGACAGCTTGCCCTTGGGCAGTCGCCGCGCTTTGTCGTGTTGAGCTGCATGGATTCACGTGTGCCGGTGGAAGAGATCTTTTCGCTACAGCCGGGAGAGGCCTTTGTGCTGCGCAATGCCGGTCACGTACTCAGCGATGCCATCGTCGCTTCTTTGGAGTTTGCGGTGGTGCAGCTCCACGTGCGAT
>JALWKB010000154.1 GCA_026996805.1 Saprospiraceae bacterium
CTTCTCGCCTTTTCGCCCGATACGCTCGCGCTCCGCTTGAAGGAGCATCCGCCGAAAAAGAAAGAGTCCCCCTTTTCCCAGTATCGTCAGCTCGACAGTGTAGACCTCGATAGCGTGCAGTCTTTTTTAGAGACTTTTCCTCTGCGGAAGCGGTTGAGTATCGCTACGATGATGAAAAGCGAAATACAGCGCCGAAGGGATCGGCTTCGTCATACCAAGGGGCTCATCGAGCACGCCGAACGCAAATGGGTCTATCACGTCTTTGAGCTACATACGAAATTTAGCTACGCTCTGGCCTGTTTGATCTTTTTATTTATAGGTGCGCCGATGGGTGCAATCATACGCAAGGGGGGATTTGGGTATCCCATTTTGATCAGTGTGGTGTTTTTTGTGATCTTTATCTTGACAGCCATAGCGAGTAAGAAGTTGATGAAGACCGGTGCGCTGCATCCCATAGTCGCTGCATGGCTGCCGGTGATGGTGTTGTTGCCCATAGGGGCAGTATTGACGTATAGTGTAAGCCGTGATTGGAGGTTTGAATGGCTTCGCAGGTGGATAGAGCGCGCCAGAGGATTTTTTGCGAAAAGGAAATACGCTTCGGCATGAAATATCTATTATCACCATCCGTACTTTCTGCGGATCTGAGCAATATCCGGGAGGTGTCAGCTATGCTTCGCGAGGGTGGCGCTGACTGGGTGCACCTCGATGTGATGGATGGAGTGTTTGTGCCCAATATCAGTTTTGGTCTGCCGATTGTTCGAGCGTTTCGAAAGCACATAGATAGGCCATTGGATGTGCATTTGATGATTGTGGAGCCCGAAAAATACATCGAGGCGTTTCGTCAAGCCGGTGCCAACGCAATTACAGTGCACTACGAAGCGTGTGTCCACCTGCATCGCACCGTACATCAAATAAAGAACACGGGTGCTCATGCTGGGGTGGCAATCAATCCCCACACGCCTGTAACACTCCTTGAAGATGTTTTGGGAGAGCTGGACTTGGTACTGGTCATGTCGGTCAATCCCGGCTTTGGGGGTCAGCGTTTTATACCACACAGCATCGAAAAAATTCGAAAGCTCAAGCAGATGCGTGATGCCCATTCGCTGCGCTTTACTATTTCAGTCGACGGCGGGATTGACGAGCACAATGCCAGGGACGTATTGGCCGCCGGGGCAGATGTCCTCGTCGTGGGTAGTGGCATCTTTCACCAGGAGGATCCTGTCCAAACCATGCGTGTATTAAAAGACCTCCATGTCGATGGAGCATGGTTATAGGGGTGGAAACTGCTCAATGAAATGCGCCGTGTTGCTTTCGACTTCGACGTGTATGAAATAGTTGGTGTGGCCATTGGTCAACCAGAGATATGGGGCCTTGACCTCTGCATTGTACACCAGCAGCTGTATGAAATGCTGGGAGGTGAGTATTACTTTTGGTGCCTTGCACTCGATGAGTAATTGGGGTTTGCCGTGGCGGTCGTACACCAGCAGGTCGTAGCGGCCGCGTTTATTCTTAATGCGCGAAGCAATGGCCTTTTCGACGGCTATGCGCTTCGGATGGATGCCCTTTTCGTCTATGAGGAAATAGATGCACGCTATACGTACCATTTCCTCAGGACTCGGAGAGAGGTGTACCCTTCGCACGGGACACCACAGGCGTCTCGTACTGATCGTACTGAGATGGCGTTGCAGAACAGCATACAAATCGATGGCAACGTCAAGGGGTTGATTGCGTAGTTTCATTGAGGGGGTATTGAGGGTGAAAGGGTTGGCGCTCGATGTTCTTGGCGTGCTTTAGATATTGAAGCAAGACCACGTTGGCAGCTACGGGATGCGTCAGTGTAAAGAGATCCGAAGTAAAGCGCCTATCGATCGCATGGTAATACCTCCACCCACGGACATAACCGTCGCTGACATAGATGGCAGCGCGCTCTTCGGAAGATCTGCCCTGTACGTCGAGGATAAAATCCTCACGAAAGGTGATTTGAATGTCTTGCAGCGCGCGTTCTAAGTTGTGCAAGTGCACGTTATCGCGGGTACTTGAAGTGTCACTATCGCATTGATGACCATGCAGAGGGCAGATTTTAAGCAAATGCTCCAATTGGAGTTGGGAAGTGCAGAGCTTGTATGTCGTACAGATGCGCGCGAGGTAGGCCTGAGCATTGCGGCGTGTTTTAAAGTACCGGAGGATTTGCCCCGCTGGAGGTATTTCGTCCGGAAAGGATACGATGCGCAACTGCCCATCCCAGAGGTTTTTCTTTTGGAAGATGAGGGCGTAATCGCTGTTTGGGGCCTTGTGCAGTACGTTGTACGAGGGACGATGCTTGAGGATGAGCTCGCGCTCTAAAAGCAATGCGAGGAGTTCGTTGCCCGTCAATGCGCAATCGATCTTAGCGACGTTGTGGAAGAGCAAGGCATGTTTGGGATTCTGAATGCGGAAGTGCGAACGGATGCGCTGCCTCAGGTTTTTGCTCTTGCCAATGTAGAGAATGCGATCGTGGTGGTCTTTAAAGATGTACACACCACAGGCCTTGGGTAAACGGTCGAGTTGGTCGGGTGTGATGCGGTGTGGAATGCGGCAAATTTGTTGCAGGCGAGTGAGTACATGTTTTGGGTTAGTATGAAATCGTTCGCGTTGGAGAATGGCATGAAATATTTGAGCAGTGGCCAGTGCGTCGTCGAGTGCGCGATGTCGATGTTTGACCTCTATGCCGAAGTTGCGTATAAGACTCTCCAAGCTGTGGGAAGGTAAATGGGGGAAGTAATGTCTACTCAAACGGAGGGTACAAAGTGTCGGCAAGTGGAAGTGATAGCCCAGCTGTCGAAACTCTTCCCTTAAGAATCCGTAATCGAATTGTGCGTTGTGGGCGACCATGATGGCTCCCTTGGTCAGTTCCACAACACGCTTGGCTATTTCATAAAATCGCGGTGCCTTTTCGACCATGACATCGTGAATGCCGGTCATTTGCGTGATAAAAGGCGGGATACTCATCTCGGGATTGACCAGGCTGTGGAAGGTGTCGACGATGCGCTCGCCATCGCTCAACACGATTGCAATTTCGATGATCTTGTTATTGCGCGGTGCGCCACCCGTAGTCTCTAAGTCGATGACGGCAAATTTCATACTGCGTACAAAGTTAGAGAGATATTACAAAAAATCGATATCTTGCATACAGACGAAGCATATCAAGGTTTCCTGTATGGTCCAAATGAAAGGCAAGATACTCTACGCAGTGGCCCTACTGTGGCTTGGGCTTGTGGTATATGGTGGCTTTCGCCATTTATCGCCCCATTCCGAAACTGCCCCCTTTCGCCGCTATGGAGTGGAGATGGACAGTATCCTCCAACATGTCCGTGTAATCAGCCAAAAGGCACATTACGTCGGAGCGGATGCACATGCAGAGGTGAAAGCATATATCACACGCCAGATCCAAAAGCTGGGCTATCAAGTGCACGTCCACACCGACTATGCGCGGGCGCATCGCGCCAGTGATATGACGTATGTGCAAAACATCTGGACGGAGCTTCAAGGGAGCGGGGGGCAAAAGTCGGCTTTATTGTTGCTCTCCCATTACGATGCTGCACCCACCAGTTCAAAGGGAGCGTCCGATGATGCTGTGGGTGTAGCGATCCTATTGGAACTGCTCCGAATACTGAAGGCCAACGGTATTGGCCATCAAAACGATATTGTAGTCTTGCTGACCGATGCAGAAGAGATCGGTCTCATCGGTGCAAAGGCCTTTGTGCGGTCGTTGCCCGTGCAAAAGCGCATAGGGTGTGTGCTCAACTTTGAAGCCCGCGGTAGTGGCGGCCCCTCCTTCATGCTCATCGAAACCAACGGCGGAAATGCTGGCATGGTCCGCGCATTTGATGCCAGTCAGCCGAGCTTTCCGACAGCAAGCTCCCTGATGTACAGTATCTACAAGATGCTGCCCAACGATACCGACCTTTCCGTCTTCCGCGAAGATGGCGATATCAATGGATTTAATTTCGCCTTTATCGACGATCATTTCGACTATCACACTGCTCTCGACAACTTCGCACGTATCGATACAAGTAGCGTCATTCACCAGATGGATTACTTATTGTCACTCTTTGACTATTTAAAAGATGCCTCGCTCGATGCGCTCTACAGCTCCGATGACAGAGTGTATTTGGGTAGTCCCCTCTGGGGTGTGATGCATTATCCTTATGAATGGGTTGTCTGGATGTGGGTGCTTGCAGTGGTGCTCTGGCTCGTGTTGGGTTGGCGTTGGAGGGTGACGTATGGGATACAATTAACCCGCGTCATTCTGTCGTTTGTGGTAATTGTTGGGTTGTTAGTAGGGCTCTACATTGCTTTTGTCCTTTTGTGGAAAATTTTATCGGGGTACCATCCTCAATATCGGGATATATTGCAGGGATTTCCTTACAATGGGCATGCATATATCTGGTTTTCCGTCTGGAGCAGCTTGGGTGTCATGACGGCAGTGCGCGCGTTTTGTAAAAAGTGTGCTGATGAGGAATTCGTCTTAGCTGCGTTGGCCATTTGGCTTATCATCAACGGTTTTATAGCGTTGTACTTGAAAGGGGCGGGCTATTTTGTTTTACCTGTGCTCTTTGCGATGTTGGTATATCTCCTGACCACTTGTATGGTGCCCGGTCGGGTATATTGGCCCATCATCTGGGCGCTGGCTGCTGCACCTATGTTGTACGTACTCTTTCCCTATGCGCGAGAGTTTGTTGTGGCCTTGGGGATGGAAAAGTGGTTTTTGGCGCCGTGGTTGACGGCATTGACTTTTGCCATCGCACTGCCCGTTTTGGGTAGCGCGCGGTTGTGGTACTGGAGTGTGGCCTTCTTTATAGTGGCCGGGTGGTTTTTTATACGGGCCCAAAGTAATTCGTCATGGGATAGTGCAGAGAGACCCCAACCTGTCGGGCTTTGCTATGCCTATGATGTGCCGTCACAGCGGGCGTGGTGGGCAACGTACAACCATTTCATACCCCCATGGCTCAAATCCATTATGGGCGATAGCTTGCGTGCGGGGAGCCCCGATGAAATAGCGCTCTTCAACAAATACCGAGAGAGCTTTACCTATCACAGCGAAGCACCTTCGATGGAGCTGAGGCCGTCGAAGATGGACTGGGCGGTTGACGATACCAGTTATGCGTATAAATTGCGGTGTCGATTGCGCATTGCAGTTGATGCCAGTACAAATAATCTCGTATTAAATGAGCGTGGGGTAGGGCAATATTACTATTTGCGAGTGGATACATATCGTTTGGGGGAGGCCGATGCGGCCCAGCCATTGGAGAATGTCGTAAGACATGGTGAGCTGATGCACTTATGGGGAGCCCACCGACTGGACACCCTTGAGGTGGAGTGGGTTATGGACCGCGAGGGTGTGGTGGGCTTTGAGGTATATGAATTGCGATACGGATTGCGCAAAAATCTCGGAGAATCCGTACCCATGATGCCCGCACATATCATACCGATGCCCTTTGTCGTTAATGATGCGGTGATGATTCGCCATGTTTTTGAGCTAAGGTGAGCTGTATGAGCGAAGGTTTTCGGAAGATTACGGAGGAGGATTCGCACTATCGACACTTAGAGAAAAAGAGCGTACGGGAGCTGCTGGAGGCGATCAATCGCGAAGATCGCAAGGTACCCATCGCGGTGGGCAAGGCGATCCCACAAATAGAAGCGCTGGTAAATGCCCTGATACCCAAGATGCAACGCGGAGGTCGTCTTTTCTATATTGGTGCGGGCACGAGTGGTCGGCTGGGGATCGTCGATGCTTCGGAGTGTCCACCCACCTTTGGTGTTCCGCACGATTGGGTCATAGGGTTAATTGCTGGCGGGGATAGCGCTATACGAAAGGCGGTAGAGTTTGCCGAAGATGATCCCATGCAGGGGTGGCGCGACCTGCAGGAGTACGCCGTCGACCCCGATGATTTTGTCATCGGAATTGCTGCCTCAGGAACGACCCCTTACGTCGTAGGTGCGCTAAAACAATGTCAGTTGCATCACATTACAACAGGGTGCATCACCTGCAATCCCAACACGCCTTTAGCCCAGTATGCCGATTATCCCATTGAAGTGATCGTTGGGCCGGAGTTTGTCACGGGTAGTACGCGCATGAAGGCGGGTACGGCCCAAAAGCTCGTGCTCAACATGATTTCTACGACGGCTATGATCAAGCTCGGTCGTGTGGTCGACAATAAAATGGTCGATATGCAGCTGGCCAACCAAAAGCTCGTCGAACGCGGCATACGTTTGGTCATGCGCGCTACCGGTGTCGATCGGCAGACCGCTGAGAAAATACTCATGCAGGAGGGAAGCGTACGCCATGCCATCCAGTACCTCAAGGCACACCCGCCTCAAGGTAGCAAAAAGTGACGGGCCAGGCTGCGAATCGCTCGATCTACACGATAATTTCCCATCCCTCGGATCACTTCATACGGTATGCCCCAGCTCTCGATCGCCTCTACGTAGACTTCAAACAAATCCAATCGATCGTTGGGGGACTCGCGCAACGGATCGTATTCCCATGGGATGTCAGGATAGGCCAGCAAATAGAGGGCGGGTAGCTGACTTCGATAGAGCTCGATGATTTCTGGATTTACTCGCCTGTACTTCACCATCGACCAAATAACGATCGTCAGTAAGTCTGTGTCGGCAATGACCTTTTTGGAGCTCGACGTTCGGACATTCTCCAAAGCCTCTTCAATCAAGGCATATTGCCCCCTTGCTATTTCGAGCAAATCCGACTCGACGTATGGCCGACCGATCCGCGTTAGATAATCCCGCGCATATTCGGGTACCCACTCCCAGTTAAGGTCCACGGCAAGGCGCATGCCCAAATTGGTCTTCCCTGACGACTCCGGGCCCGTGATGACGATGAGATCCCGGCGTTGGCTTTTGCGCATCATTTTATTGAACTCCTATACTTATTTTACAAAGAAATCCCTATATTTGTTTATCTGAACGGACGCCCGATGAACCACTGGCACACAAAACCCATCGTCCGGTACTTATTGCCCTATGCAGTGGGGATAGGACTGTATGGTTGGAGCACAGAGGGATTGTATGTCTTGCTTTGCCTTGCGGCCATACTGATAGTGGTTACATCGATTTTTGTCGGCATCCACCGACGGATGCGGGTGGGGTTGTTTATCGTCATAGGTATGGGCTTATTGGGGTATTTGCATATTGCGCTGCGAGACGTCATCAGGCATGTACAAACTCGGGCAATCCCAGTAGCCGAAAAGGCCAAATACACCGGCATTGTTGAGGAAATCATGCGCAGCGACACCCAACGCCAAACAGCGATCATTCGCCTCACCGAACTACACCACCGCAAGGACGTCCCTTCGTCTATAAATGTACGCGTATGGGCTTCGATCAAACGCAGTGATACACTCTTTCTACCCGGCGACATCGTGCACATGCATGCCCGTTTGGCTCGCGCAAGACCCCCACAAAATTGGCATCAGTTTGATTTTAAACAATTCCTATGGACCCGCGATATTGCGCACATCGCGTACTTGAAAGAAGATGATGTTTCCCATGTCGGGAGGCATGGCGGCCTCCTATGGAGCTGGAGGCGCTGGAGCTGGCAGATGCGGAGAAACTTCTCCCACGTATTGCGTCGCTATATGGACGATCCCTATGCTTCCATAGCAGCAGCTGTCGGATTTGGTGCAAAGCGGCAAGTCGACCAGCGGACGAAAAAACTCTTTGCAGAGACGGGTGCTATACACGTTCTCGCAGTGAGTGGCCTTCACGTCGGCATGGTGTTTTTGTTTTTACAGGGGCTGTGGCGATTCTTTCCCAGCTACTTCCGCCGACGCCATCGATGGGAATTTGCCTTGGTGAGCATAGTGGTTATTTGGGGGTATTGCAGTCTCACTGGCATGAGTCCATCTGCGGTACGCGCATCTTTCATGTTCAGTCTCCTCCTCATTGGCTTGCAGCTCTATCGTCGAAGTTCGGTCTACAACATGTTGGCCATTTCGGCAATGACACTCCTCATTTGGTATCCGAAATACCTCTTCGATGTGGGCTTTCAATTTTCCTATTTAGCCACTTTGGGGATCGTGGTGTTTTATCCTCCCATTCGCCAATGGATGTATGACGGGTCGCACAAAGTGCGTCGATGGATTGCCGATATAGTGTCGGTGAGCATAGCCGCCCAAATCCTGCTCTTACCGTTGCAAGCGCACTACTTCCATCAATTGAGTTTTCTATCCGTGTTTTCGAGCCTTGTAGTAATCCCCCTCATCCCGTTCGTCATGATTGGCACGTGGCTGGTCTTGACTGTCCATACCTGGTATGAAGGTATTGCAGAGGCCCTTGGGCTCTTGCTTGAAGGGGTCCTCCGTTTGATGTATGAAATGTTGCAGCTCATGCAGCAGTGGCACCTGCTGAAATATCGCGATGTGTATCTGCATCCCATTGCCCTTTACCTGTTGGTTGGAGCGGCAATGTCCTTTTTGTTCGCTATCGCTTATCGCAGGCGAAATTTGATACTGCTCTCCATGACTGTACTTGCTCTGGCGCGCATGGTACAGCTGTGGGAAGAAGATAGGCGCAACGACGAACGCGCGCTCTTCATGTACGCCGCACGCGATCTGTGCGTCGATCTCATCGTACGTAAAAGGGCATTCCTCTACGGCATGCCCCACGAATCACGCCAGTGGATCGTTCGCCCCAATTGGAGGTATTACGGTGTCCGACACAGCTATAGCCCTCGTGATAGCTGTTATCTTTTCAACCACTGGCGTATCTGTCCGCATGTCATCTATGCGTCGCAACGCACCATTGCGGTAGTCGATACACACGATGCGATGGTCGACGCCTCAGCAGATATATGGATTTTCGGTTCGCTAAACCTGTATAAAGCCTATGCAGAGATCGTGCCCACAACGGCTGAAGTTTATGTCTATGCTAAGCCTTCAAGCCAACAAAATATGGTTGGCCTTCACAACATCCGGTATGTACATACTGGCCAGAGGTGGAAAATCGAATTGTAAATGGGATTTTGGAGAGGAGAGTGGCAGCGATTTTTGGATTTTCGCCCCGTCGAGCGGGCGTTTTTCTGGATATTGGTGGTCATTCACCTACTCCTATGGGGTTGGCAGTGGTATCAAAATCGGTTGTATGAAATGGAAGAACCCGTATCGGTGGTGTGGTATGAAATGGTGCGCAGGGAGCATCTACCGCCAAAAAAGGTGGATTTGGCAAAAGCGTACAACAATGTGACCGATGAGAATGTCGAGCATTCCACGATGTCAGTTTTGAGTGGTCCGGACAGTGGGAGCAACCGCGCTATTCGTACTTCGGAAGGCCATGGATTTCGTCTTTTTCACTTTGACCCCAACACGGTTTCAGAGGATAGTCTCCTACTGCTGGGTGTTCCTTTGTATGCGGTGCGCAACTGGGTGCGATATCGAGAGGCTGGCGGTACATTTTATCGGGCAAAAGATATCTTGAAGATCTACGGCATGGACACAGCCACATACGACCGAATCCGTCCATATGTGCGTATCGCCTTGCCGCGCAAAAAGGAAGCGAGAAAGGAGGTGCGTGTCATTGATATCAATACTGCCGACACGGCGGACTGGATGCAGTTGCCGGGCATTGGCAAGGTGTTTTCACGCAGGATATTGCGCTTTCGCGAGGCATTAGGTGGATTTTATTCCGTTGCTCAGGTGGCAGAGACATATGGCTTGCCGGATAGCACCTTCGAAAAGATCAAGCCCTATTTGAGATGCACACCACGTGTTCGGCAGCTCAATCTCAACACTGCGCGTGAAGACCAATTGGCCCGTCATCCGTATATCAATAAGCGCGAGGCGCGCCTCATAGTGCGGTATCGCCATCAAAATGGCCCCTTTCGCGATGTCGCGGAGTTGAAAGAACTCTACGGCTTAGACACTGTTCGCATGAAGAGGTATCTACCGTATCTATGCGTGCAGTGCAGTCAATGATTTTCTCGGCAATGGTGTTAGGCTTCCTCTTGGTAGAGCTCGAGGAACGACTTGATTTCGTCGACCATAAAGGGCGAGCCACAGACGATACTGGAGCGCTGATGAAGTGTATGTACGGGAATATCGAGGATGCGCTCTCCTGTCGAGGTAGTGGCCTTACCTCCACATTGTTCGACGATGAAGGCCATGGGATTGCACTCGTACAGTAGTCGGAGCTTTCCTGAGGGGTAGTCGGTCGTATTGGGATAGAGGAAGACCCCCCCTTGGAAGAGTATCCGATGGATATCGGATACCATGGTACCGATGTATCGCAATTTGAGGTTGAGAGCGTTGCAGTGGTCGATGTATCGCCGCATCGGGAGGTCAAATTTCAAGTAATATCCCTGATTGACGGAATAGTATTTTGCCTTATTGGGGATGCGGATGTTGCGATGGGAGAGGAAGAATTCGCCGACGGAGGGATCGAGTGTAAAACCGTTGACGCCATTGCCCGTGGTGTAGACCAGTATGGTGCTGGTACCGTAGGTGACGTATCCTGCTGCAACGAGCTTGTTGCCCGGCTGGAGAAAATCTTCGAGTGTGACGGGAGTGCCGGTGGGGGAGATTCGTCGGTAGATTCCAAAGATGGTGCCTACCGATACATTGACATCGATGTTGGAAGAGCCGTCGAGTGGATCGATGACGACTACGTATTTTGCCTGCTTGGATTCGATGTCGGGTAGGGAGACGAAGCTTTCGAGCTCTTCGGAGGCGATGCCACAGCACTCACCGCTATTGCCGAGGAAGTCGATCATGCGTTCGTTGGCGTAGAGGTCGAGCTTTTGCACTTCATCGCCGGAGACATTTTGAGAATCGGCGAGGCCTATGATGTTGACCAGACCTGCTCGATTGACTTCGCGGTTGATGAGTTTGGCGGCAAGGCCTATGTCTCGGAGCAAGGCGGTGAGCTCACCAGATGCATAGGGGAAGTCCTTTTGTCGCTTGATGATGAATTCGTCCAGTGTGATGAGTCGACCCATAATCTGTGGATTTATCGGCACATTGGATCTAATCGAGGTACTGTTCGGAAATGCGGTAGGTGTAGAGCCCGCATTCGCGCGTCGGAGCTTTGGGGTCCGGATAGAAGAGGGTCTGCTCGCGAAACCTGCGCGTAAAGAGCCGTATAAGTCTTCGGTTTTTTATCGATGACCTCTTTACACTACCACGAGCGTAGATGATTTCTCCTTGTCGGTTGATGCAGAGCTCGAGGACGATGGTACCGCTTTTGAGTTCGAGATCGGAGACGTTGGCGCGTTTTTTAATGCGCCGGCGGAGTTTTCCAACTGTTTCGAAATAGCCCTCAGTAAGTCCGTCGCCGGGATCACCGGGTGGGAGGTCTTCCCCTTGATTGCCGCGCCTTGAACTCTTTCCTGCATGCTCTTCCTGTCCCTGACTTTGGGGATTTTGCCCTTTCCCTTTTCGGCCTTCACCGCGTTCGGGATTTGAGTCGTCGCCAAAGTCATCGGCATTGCCCGTGTTGTCGGCACTGGACTGTTCCTCCTCGATCATTTTATCCAGCTCTGGAAGCATGTCGTCGATCGAGGGAGCTTCAGGCTTTTTGACGGGTATTGTATTGGGTGTGGGCTTGTCGATTTCGTCGGGCACTTCGACGGGATCCGGTGCCTTGGGCTGTTTGATGTCTGGCGTCGTAATGATGGGATCTTGAGGTTTGGGAGTGGGTTTCGGCTTTTTACGCGGTACTTCGGCTACGGGTGGGGTTTTGGGCTTTTGAGGTTTTGGCACGTCTTTTTTGGGTGCGGGTTTAGGTTTGGACTCCTCTTTAGACCCTTCCTCGGATTTGGAGGATTGCTTGCTTCCTTCGAGGCTTTTCTTCTTGGGCTTAACGACTTTGGGCTTTTCAAACTCGATCAGGATGGCAAATTGCTTATCGTAATCGACGTTGGCCTTAAGCATAGGCCAAAAGGCAATGAGTAAGAGGAGTATGTGGATAATGGCTGAAATCGTCCGCCCTTTGCGCTTGTTTTGCTTTTCTCCCTGTAGATTCATGCTGTAGGTCGCCATCGCTCGATGATTTTACTGTCTAAACGCATTGGATGGGAGCAATGTGTATGATTTAAGCCATTTTTAACATATGTAGTAGTTGATGTATCAACAAAAATAAAAAAAGCAACTCAACTTCATGAGTTGCTTTTCACGCTTGACGAAATATTGCTATTTGCCTTATTGGGTTACGAGTAGTTTTTTGACGACTGTACCGCGAGCGGTCCGGGCTCGGATGAGGTACATGCCCTTTTTGAGGTGGTTGATAGATAGGATGTGGTGGTTGTACGCATCGGGGGTGGTTTGGAGTAGCAGTCGACCATTGATGTCGAGTACTGCGATTTCATACAACACATCTCCTCCGTTGAGGTGGATGTTAACAAAGTCGGAGGCGGGATTGGGATAGACGAGGAGTTCGCCCGGTGCATGTTTGGGCGCGGGCGTTTTACGAAGAGGCAGGGTAGTGGTATATGGCGGTAGGTTGGCTAGATTACCCCTGGCATCGATGACCTGGCCCTGAAGAGTGATTTTGCCGTAGTCGCTGCCCACTCTAAATCCGTCGATGTCTTCTTCGATGATGATTTCGATGTGTTGGACGGCGCCAAATCCGGAAGCTGCTTTGCCGTTGGTGCGCGTGATTCCGACATCGAGCTGTTGGTAGACGGGCTGGTAAAACATGTCGATGTTGCCGGAGTTGATGAAGTACCAGCTATAGGGCAGGCTTGTCACTTTGAGGGAAGAGGAGTCGTATTCGAAGGAAAAGTGGACGGTATAGGTATAGCCATATACATCGTAGGCGGGATAGTTTTGGTCACCGAGGATGACTTCATAGACGGCGAGATCGCCTGCTTGGAGGGAGTCAAACAGAGGATTGAGGTAAAATGGAAAGGCACGTGTAGGACCGACGAGCTCGGGTTGAGCGCTGTGTTCGCGGTAGTAATTCTGGAGGATGGCCAGCGTATCGCTCTCGCTGATGATGCCGTCTCCGTCGGTGTCGCAGTGTTTGAGGTTGGTAGACAAGCCCTTGACATGACCGTCCCACTCTTCGGCTCTTAGCGCACGCCATTCGTCGTCGTCTTCCGAGCGTGCGGGACCAGTTTGGCCGAGGTGGTAACCGAGATAGAGCAGGTCTTTCATGTTGACCTTTCCGTCGTAATTGATGTCGCCTTTCCAGACGCAATCACCCACACAGGGACAGTTGGCACCATTACCGAGATTGATTTTTACATTGAAGTCGACCTCGACGCAGTGATTGCTGTCGTTGACACAGTGGCGAAGGGTGAATTGGCAATTGCCGATATAATTGTAGGGCGGATGGAAGACGATGAGATCCCTGCCCTTGACGGTGTCGCATCGTAGCAGGAGCGTATCCCATCCCTCGTACACATCGACTGCTGCCCCGGGACAGACCTCAACAACTTCCCAGTAGTCGTAATCAGCGATCGGCACTTCGTAGTTTAAGACGAGGGGAGTATTCATCGTCGTAGTCAGTTGGTAGAGGTTGCCCTGCACGGGGTGACCATCGTTGATGTAGATGGTGACGGTAGCGACTTCATCTATTCCCGAATTGCGAAGCGTGTAGCGAAACTGCTGTATACCTTCGTAGTCGGCAGGTGGCGTATAGGTAAAGATGCCCAGCGTGTCGTGTGTGAGCGTGCCCAGATCAGGTGTGTCGAGAAGCTTGACGCGGAAGTTGTCAGTCAGGTCGTTGGCACTGACGTCAAATTGAACGGAACGGTTGATGGCACAGTCCACTCTGTCGTCTATGAGGACGGTGTTGTACATTGGTGCGCTGATCACCTCAATAAAGACAGTGGTGTTGTTGCCTTGAGCATTGGCCCACACTACGGTATCGCTTCCGACAAACGAGTTGTTGGGGAGATATTGAAATACAGCAGAAGATAGGGTATCTAAGCTGCCATGCGCAGGGGCATTTTGAAGGTCGAGATCAGTGCGCTTTAGGCAGATGGTGAGCGGTTGCGACTCCTTGGTGATGAGGTGTAAGG
>JALWKB010000155.1 GCA_026996805.1 Saprospiraceae bacterium
GGTACGTCTTTGTAGCCGGGTGAAATGACAATGGTGTTGAGGTTTTCGTCCATGTATAAAATAGTAGGATAGGCGAGCCGTCCGCGCAGCAGTTCGTAGGCCAATCGGTTGACCTTTCGCCTACCTGAACCGATGAGCTCATAGGTTTTGCCCTTAAAGGTGATGGGCTGGCGCTGTTCGGCATTGAATTTGACGGCGTAGAAGTGCTTGTTGATGTATCGAATGACCTCTTTGTCCGAAAACGTCTTTCGATCCATGACTTTGCACCAACCGCACCAGTGGGTATACACATCTACAATGACGGGGCGTTTTTCCTTTTTTAGGGCCTCTTGGACCTCTTCCCAGCTCATCCAGTGGATTTTTTCATCACTGGTGTGATTTTGAGCGGTTGGGGCGGTGATAAAGAGCAATTGCAATAGGGCAAGGATGCCTAAAAAGCGAAGATGCATCATGATCATCGACATTTTATGGATTTGGCCGGTACGAAAAGTTAACGAAGGGATGTATAAACTATTGCTCAGTTGATGCGTTGCTTTGGATAATAGAGGGGGGAACTCTTCTGGTGGTGAGCAGTTTGATTGAATGAGTATAAAATAGTAGGAAACGTCATGGCAATGTTGGTCAAGAGTAAATTATCGCAGTTTGATTTCGAATTGCCCGAAGAGCTGGTAGCCAAATACCCTGCCGAAGAGCGCGATGCATCCCGGCTGATGGTTGTACATCGGGATACGGGCACCATTGAGCACAAGACGTTTTACGATTTAAAAGACTATTTTGGAGAAGGGGACACCTTGATTTTCAACAACACTAAGGTGATACCTGCGCGTCTGTACGGCTACAAGGAGAAGACAAATGCCAAGATTGAAGTGTTTCTCTTGCGGGAGTTGAATCCGCAGCTTCGACTATGGGATGTCATGGTTGATCCTGCAAGAAAGATCCGCGTGGGCAATAAGCTCTATTTCAAGGACAAAAAAGGCAATATCGTTCTCCTTGCAGAAGTGTTGGACAATACGACTTCGAGGGGGAGGACGATACGGTTTAGTTTTAACGGCACCAACGAAGAGTTTAAAAAGTTGTTGTACAGCTTGGGAGAGCCTCCCATACCGAAATATCTCGGCCGCAAAGCTGAAAAGATCGACGAGGAGCGGTACCAGACCATATTTGCGGAGATAGAAGGGGCGGTAGCGGCCCCCACAGCGGGTTTGCATTTTTCGGAGCGCCTGCTCCGATATTTAGAGCTCAAAGGGGTACATATCACCCAACTAACACTTCACGTCGGCCTCGGCACCTTTCGCAATATCGAAGTAGAGGACCTGTCGAAACATCAGATGGATGCTGAGTACTACCACATTCCCGAAGAGACGGCCGAAATTGTCAATAAGTCTAAAAGAGAAGGACGCCGCGTGTGTGCGGTGGGTACGACTGTGATGCGCGCCTTAGAGTCGTCTATTACCGCACAGGGATTTTTGAGGCCCTCGGAAGGGTGGACGAATTTGTTTATCTATCCACCGTTTGAGTTTCACATTGCCAATTGTATGGTTACGAATTTTCACATGCCCAAATCGAGCCTCTTCATCATGGTCTCGGCATTTGGTGGGCTTGAGCTCATGCGCGAGGCTTATCATGAGGCTATCAAAGAAAAGTATCGATTTTTTACCTATGGAGATGCCATGTTGATTTTGTAAAAAAGTGGGTACGGAGCGAACCTTTTAAGGATTTCTGTTATTATCAGAGTATTGAAAGGTAAATTTCTAACCAAAACTATTGGGGATATGTATTGGACGTTGGAATTGGCGCATTACTTAGAGGATGCTCCTTGGCCAGCGACGCGGGACGAGTTGATTGACTATGCCATTCGCTCTGGAGCACCGATAGAAGTAATCGAAAACCTTCAAGAGTTAGAAGATGAGGGAGAGGTATACGAGAGCATCGAAGACATCTGGCCGGACTATCCTCGCAAAGAGGACTTTCTCTTCAACGAAGATGAATACTGATTGATCTCTATGCAGGATGAGCGCGATACGCAAGATGGATTAGAAGATCACTTGTCCAGGAGAGTGGTCATCGCCATTGACGGGCTCTCTTCGTGTGGGAAGACCACATTAGCCAAAGACTTGGCCCGACATCTCCAATGGCTCCACATTGACTCTGGGGCCATGTATCGCGCCCTGACGTGGCTGATGATCCAAAAGGGTTGGACGATCGAAGAGCTTTTACAACATTTGGAGGATGTCGAATTGGAATTGACCAGAGAAAACGGCGAAGCGCTCATCCGCATTAATGGCCAGGTGGTAAGAGATGAACTGCGTGATCCGCGTGTGACCGAACACGTGAGCGCCGTATCGATGATACCCGAAGTTCGGAGATTTTTAGTCGAAAAACAGCGCGCTGCTGCGCGCAATGCCTCCGTAATCATGGATGGGAGAGATATCGGTACCGTGGTATTCCCGCATGCCGATATCAAGTTTTATCTCACCGCCGATGAAGATGTGCGCGTCCAGCGACGTCATCGGGAGCTATTAGAAAAAGGGTACGATATTGACGAGGAAGAAGTGCGGAGGCAGATTCGTCAAAGGGATCACCTGGATACTACGCGCGCCCATTCGCCTCTGAGGAAGGCCGAGGATGCCATTGTACTCGACACTTCTCATCTCAGCCGAAGCGAGCAACTTGAGGAAGCCCTTAAAATCATCCGCCGCAGATTGGAGAAAATCACATCACCATAGCCCTTGTATGCCCTCCTATGGGAAGTGGATAGCCGTCATCATCTTTCGCCTCTTCGCCTTTGGGAAATACGTACTCTTCAGCCTTTGGAGCCGTCAAAGAATAGAGGCTTCTTCCGGTGATCTGCCGATACGCGCCTTTGAGTTTCGTCCGGCATTTGAGGAGTCGGAGTTGAAATGCTTCCGTTCTATGCAGCGGGAGCATGGCATTGAGCCTTCCATCCGTCCCTGGGGCACGAGGTGTTTTCGCGTTTGGCCATGGGTAAAAGCGGCAAAAGCCAGCACGCCAGCCATGCAAGGAGCATTGCTCTCTTGGTTGGCCAATTGTCTCGATATACATACTGTGTTAGAGCTCGGCACCCATCGCGGCGTGGGTACATCGTATTTAGCGAGGGCTGCATCGGTCAAGAGTGTCTGGACGATTGATGCAGATGGGCAAGCCCTCGCGCATGCGCGAAAATTGTGGAATTGTCTTGGGGTGCACCATAAGGTTTATGTGATACATGGTCGATTTGAGGAAGTATTGGAGCGGACCTTAAGGAGAATGCCTTCTCCGCAACTGGTGTATATGGATGGGCATCATGAAGGAGGGGCTACGCGTCGGTATTTTGAAATCATTGTCCAACACATGCCCAGTGGAGGATGGATAATCGTCGATGATATTCGTTGGAGCGGTGATATGTACCGGTGCTGGGAAGACTTGTGCGCGCACCCACGGACGAAGAT
>JALWKB010000156.1 GCA_026996805.1 Saprospiraceae bacterium
CGACTCTGATTGGGCGATGGGGCGAATTTTCACGGCGGTACCGTATGCCATAATTTCCGAAGCACCTTGAGCGATCATACTGGTAGAGAATCGGATACCCAATACGGCATCGGCGCCGATACTTTGTGCGCGTTGTTTGAGGCGATGGAGGGCTTCCATTCGCGCTTGGCGCTGCAGGTTGGTGTACTCTTCTATTTCACCGCCGATGATGTTTTTAATCGAAGCGATAATGTCTTTGGCGATGAAGCGCGCGCGCACCGTACTGCCGTGAATGACTCCTATCACCTCAGTCACTTCGTAGCCCGGCACGTAATCAATCGTGACTAAAATCATGGATCTATAAATTTTCTTGCAAGATAGTCTTTCGTATGAAATCGTGCACTACGGCCGATTGTGCTACTTTTTGTTTGAGAGCCCGGGAGCGTTCTTCGTAGGTTGGTCGTCGTATTCGCCGTATAATTCCGAAGACTGTGGGATCCGACAGTTGCGTCAATGCGAAGGCATAGGCGGGGTTATCCACTTTTTCGTCGTGTACTACCACTTCGGACGGCGGTTGCTCACTCTCCCAATGGATGGGGCGCAGGCCACAGCCGTCACGTACGATGCCTTGCTTGCGGTCTTTGCCATAAATCAAGGGGCGACCGTGTTCGATCCACAAGGCGTGCTCGACGGCAGTATTTTTGTCAGTGACGGGATGGAATACGCCATCATTGAAGACGGGGCAGTTTTGGAGGATTTCCACTACGGAAGTGCCTTTATGGCGAGCAGCCTCGACAAACACCTGTGTCATGGCGTTGAGGTCGTTGCCGGGTACGCGTGCATAAAAGCTCACATCTGCACCGAGGACAAGGCTACCGATGTGAAATGGTGGCTGGATATTCCCCTGAGGCGAACTTCGGGTTTTTAAATCCAGTCTGGACGTTGGTGAAAACTGCCCTTTGGTAAGGCCATAGATTTCATTGTTGAAGAGCAAAATGTTGATATCGATGTTTCGTCGGATCGCATGGAGAAAGTGATTAGTACCAATGGCCAAAGCATCGCCATCGCCGGTGATAACCCACACATACAGATCGGGATTGACCATTTTGACTCCAGTGGCAATAGCTGGGGCGCGGCCGTGAATGCCGTGCAAGCCATAGGTGTTGACATAGTAGGGCAGGCGAGAGGCACAACCAATTCCCGATACGACGACGTGTCTTTCGGGGGGCAGTCCAAGAGCTGCCAATGCACGTGCAAAGGCGCGCAAGATAATGTAGTCATCGCAGCCCGGACACCACCGCACATCTTGATCCGACAAAAACGCCTTGTAATCTACCGTTCTGCTCATGAGCTGCTGTTGTGTTGTATAGGTGAGTGCTCGGGGGTGAGCATCTTTTGAAACGCTTCGATCAGCTCGCGTTCTTTGAAGGGGATGCCCTGTATTTTATTGTACTTCCGCAATTTCATACCGGGAAATTCGGCTTGTAGGACGCGGTGGAGTTGGCCATCGTTGAGTTCGCAGACCACGATTTTATCGAATTTACGAAGGATTTGTTCGGTATTTTTGGGGAGTGGGTGGATGAAGTGCAGGTGGGCATGACCGATGGCATGGCCTTTATCATAGAGGTATTGTACGGCGGCTTTGATACTGCCATAGGTGCTTCCCCAACCGATGACTAAGAGTTCACCCGTATCGGCAAATTCAGTTTGGAGGGGAGGGATGACCTGTCGGACGTGTTCGACCTTTTGACGTCGAAGCTGCACCATTTTATGGTGGTTTTCAGGATCATAGGAGACGTGGCCTGTGACATCTTCTTTTTCGAGGCCACCGATTCGGTGCATTTTGCCTTTCATGGGTGGATAGGCCCAATAGCGGGCGAGGGTGTTGGGATTGCGTTTGTACGGGGCATAGTTTGCGATGTCATCGGATGCGATATGTGGGATGATAGGAGGTAATTTTTTGAGAGCTGAGGCTTCGAGGCGTTGTGCTCCCATGATGAGGTAGGCATCGATGAGCAAGACGACAGGTGTGATGTGTTCTAAGGCTAATTTAACAGCCCAATAGGCGTAGTCGAGACAATTGGCGGGGGTGCTGGCTGCGAGGACGATGAGCGGAGCTTCTCCATTGCGCCCGTACAGTGCTTGTAGTAGATCCGATTGTTCTGTCTTAGTGGGCATGCCCGTCGAAGGGCCTGCGCGCTGTGCATCGATGAGTACTAAGGGTAGCTCCGTCATGACGGCTAATCCGAGGGCTTCGCTCTTTAAGGCAAAGCCCGGCCCTGAAGTCGATGTCACGCCTATTGCTCCTGCAAACGAAGCTCCGATCGCCGAAGAGATGGCCGCAATTTCGTCTTCCGCTTGAAAGACTTCCACGTCTTCGGAGAGGAAGTTTCCGAAATATTGCAAGATGTCCGAAGAGGGCGTGATGGGGTAGGAGGCGAAGAAGAGGGGACGTTTGGCCTCTTTGTGCGCAGCTAATAGCCCCCATACACAGGCCTCGTAGCCGTGGGCAATGGTGTATTGTCCGGCATTGGTATTTTCGTTATTATGAGGCGGCAGTTGTAGTGGGTGGAGAAGTTCTACGGTTTCGGCGTAATTCCAGCCGGCTTTTAGCGCTGCGATATTGGCTTGCGCGATCTCTGGTACATCTTTGAATCGTTGTTGTAGCTGTGCGATTGTCTCTTCGAGGGATAGGTCAAACATCCACAGGATCATGCCGAGCACAAACATGTTTCGGCTACGTTGGGCCAATTTTGATTGTACTCCTGCTTGGAGAAGCGCTTGACGGGTGAGTTTGCTAATGGGAGCAGTAATGAGCTGATAGTTGTCGAGCGTCCCGTCTACGAGGGGGTTGGACGAATAGCCAGCTTTTTTCAAGTTTGAGGGGTTAAAGCCGTCTTCGTCTGCCAGGATGATTTTCCCTTCGGGGATGTCGGGCAGGGCTTTTTTCAGAGCTGCGGCGTTGAATGCGACCAGCACGTCGATCGCATCGCCGGGAGTATAAATGTCCGTACTTCCGACGTGCATTTGAAAGCCCGACACTCCGTAGAGACTCCCTTTAGGAGCGCGAATCTCTGCGGGGAAGTTGGGCATAGTGATGACGGCATAGCCTCGTTGGGCCGATGCGATCGTGAGTTGTTTGCCAGCAAATTGGATGCCATCGCCCGAGTCCCCTGCAATGTGTAGCACGATGCGGGTAATTGACGGCTCTTTTGCGCTGTTCGATGGTAGTTGACTCATGAAGTGGTCTTATGACGTGTTTTCTTTTGATAAACAATTATATGTAAGATGTGTTTAACATTCAAAAATAAGGTAAACGACCACATCATGGCTATTAAGATCACAGATGATTGTATCAATTGCGACGCATGTCGCACCGAATGCCCAAATCACGCCATCTACGAGCCCGGTGAGGAATGGCATTGGGCTGATGGCACCCAATTGAGTGGTAC
>JALWKB010000157.1 GCA_026996805.1 Saprospiraceae bacterium
CCACACTGTCCACACCCTCACACAACGCATTCCGCTCTCGCAAGTACAACACATACCGTCCCGGGGCACTCGCCACCAACTCCACTTCCTCTCCGCGCTCCTCCAACAACAATCCCCCTCCTTTCACTTCCCAATCCAGCACACTGCCCTCCACGCTACCTCGCCCTCGCAACACCATTCGCAAACCACACACGGCCTGCGGCTCCCCTGCCTCCGGAACAGGCTGCGCATACCACACCACCGGATGATACCCCAACTGCAAACACCCTCCGTCCTCCAACACATGTCCATCCATCCCTCGCTTGCCCAACAACACACCCACGTAGTACACCCTGCCGTACTCCATCCTCGACTCATCAAACATAAATTCCCCTACGTAATTTCGCTCCAGTATGCTGCCAAACAAATCCCCCTCTTCACTAAACAACACGTACTCCAACGTGTCCTCAGGACCCATCACCTCGCCCCGACGATCGTAGTCCACGCGCACAATGCTCTCTCCACACGCCTTCAGCGTGTCCACTCCCACAATGCCCAGCTCGTTCGGACACACGCAGTCGTGCACAATCGCATACACCAAGCGACATCCGTACGCGTCTTCAATCTCCACCTCGTACGACTCGTTGTCCCATATCGTGTCCGACACGTACACATCCCCCTCAATACGGCCGTGCCCACGCACTATCCGATACGGCGCTCCCCCGCCCTCTATCCGAAACCGCACCCGATAGCTCTCCGCATCCCCCGCACAAATCGTGTCCACTGGACCCACCAGCGGATCCGGCCGAAACTCCACCCGAACCGTGTCCTCCCCACTGCAGCCGTACAGCTCCTCCCGCCACACAAACTCGTACATACCATATGCATCCACTTGGATATCCGTCTCGATGTCTGAAGCATCGTACTGCACATTGCCCGGCGCTTGGGTGATGATCCACTCGCCTCCTCGGCCCTGTGTCTGACCGCGCATCTTATAGCTCAAACCACACAACACCGTATCCGGACCAGCCTCGGGATCCGGAGCGGGCAACAGCACAATACGCAGACAGCTATCCTTGCTCGTACCGCAGTCCATCTTCGCATCCACACACAACAAGGCCGTGTCCTTCTTACTCTTCTTCCACCGTATCTGTATCTCCTTTTTCAACTGCGGATCCTGTGTCAAGATCTCTCCATTGCCCTCTACGATGTACCAGCCCCAATTACACACATCGTCGAGCTCGTTTGTCACCCGATACGTCCCTACTCCTCCGCGACACAATACCGTATCCCCCTCGAGGGCTGGTGTCAATATCTGCACGCCCTCTATGTTCTCCTTGATTCCCGGAACGTAGATGCACGTCTTGTTCTCCAGCGAATCCCACCAGTCCGTATACTCCACCTTGATGATAAACTCATACTCTCCTACCGGATCCTCAAACGGATCGATCCGCACCTCCGAATCCCATATCGTGTCGTAATTGGGCGTGATCCATCCAGGTGTTTCCACGATGTCGCCCGACACGCATTGGGGGAAATAGCTGAAGTCCGCACGCAAGATGTACATGCCCGCACAGTCTGGACACTCTACCGATGTCTTGATCTTCGGGCGATAGAAGTCTAAGTATAAAATGTAGCTCGTATCGCACATGATGCCCGTCTCGCCATAGGGCGATTTAAACTTAATCTCTTTGGCACACTGTGGGCGCGACCACACCTTGCCGTCTTCCGTGCGATAAGTCGTCCCCTCACAGACAAATTTCCATCGCTCTCCTTTCGCTCTTAAGGGCAAGAGCACAATCTCTTTCTCGACGGCTTGACAACATCCATTACCCGTCTTTATAAAAAGCCTACACGGCGGATCAATACATGAGTTATAGATGATGGTATCCTGGCCTTGGTACGACCACTTGTAATTGTAATTGTGTTCTTCCGGGCAGATCTCTTCAGGGGGAAGTACGAGTGGGTCTTGTATCTCTGGTTGGAGGACATAACACTTGGTCTTTTCATCACAATATGCATCGGGGTTATTGGGGTTGCCGATGATCCATTGGACGCAAAACTCCACGGGGTCTTTGCCCACCTGGAAGCCGTTGACGCAGTTTTGATCATCCCAACGCGAGTCGGGGATGCCATCGATCGTCCATCGCACATTGGCATTACAATTGTTGAGGCTTCCCACGCATATGTCGACCGTATTGCAAGGACAAGGGGTGCCATTGACAAAAAAGTCCGGCAATGGTGTCGGAATCTCTGCCCTCTTACCCGCAATGACATCGATGGTATAGTGGCACACATCGCCACAGCATCCATCCACCCATACGTAATAAATCTTACAGTACTGCATATACCCCTGAAGGGTGAAGGTGCTCGTATTACACGAAGCATTACAATCTACGGGCACCATCTGGACACAATCTTCAACAATACCAGCTTGAATACCGTTACAACCCGTACCCGCATTTTCACAATCCGAAGGTGTAAAATCGAAAGTCACTTCGATGACTTCACCAGCTCCGACAAAGGCCCACCAGTTGGTATTGTGGGTTACCCCAGTACCAAAACAAAGACTTGGCTGGGGCCCTGTTTGGTTGGCAAAATCGGGATTTTGACACTCGTACCCATCCAGCTCGTCCAAGCCGCAGAGCACATTCGAGCTCTGGCAGTCAAGTGCACCGGGCGGATTGCAATCCTGAGCGATTGCCACCGTCCGCCCTCCTATCATCAATATGGTCCACACAACAAGCAATACGGTAGAACGTACAGCCATAGCCTATATGGTTTTTACTCTTCCAATTCCGTACTTTCAACCTGTACTTGAGATGACAGGATCCAATACTACTTATTAGATATCAGTCCACTCAAAATCGCTGCCTGCGATGTCAATTTTTTTTCATCCGGCTCACCTCACCCTCTTGCTACCTCTTTCAATAAGCAAATATAAGAAATTTTACCAAAAACCAGGACAGGCTAAATTTTCTCATCGCAATAGGGTCACGGATTGCACGAAAAGATGCTCTTTCCCACCTCGCTCGCGCAATTTTATACGTCCTACATAGACGCCAGGCGGCGCCGGTCGATCCTTCATTTGTCCATCCCAGAGGAAAATTTCATTGGTCTGTTGTACCTCTACCGTTTTATGAAGTATGTGTTCGCCCCAGCGCGTATAGATGTCTATCTCTATCAGTTCTATGGCTTTGGCATCGACGTAGATGTTCCACGTATCGTTCCAACCATCTCCATTGGGGCTAAAGGCGTTGGGTATGAAATAGCGCAACACCTTTTTCAGCCGTACCCATAGGCTATCGACACCGCGACAGCCCGATTGCGTATAGA
>JALWKB010000158.1 GCA_026996805.1 Saprospiraceae bacterium
AACGTGAATTTGCCATCGTCGAAGACAGCTTGCTCGCTTTAGCAAAACGCGTCTACCAAATCGAAAACTTTATCCTCGAACAGGTATCCACCGTCAAGAAAGGCATCCAAAACAGCATTAAACGCCTCGAGGAACGACAAAAACCCACAACAATCGATGCCCAGCGCCGTACAATGACCGCCCTCAACGAGCTCGCTTTGATGCTCAGCGAAGCCATGAATCAGATGCAACAACAAATGGCACAGTCCATCCCGGGCTCCCAGATGTGCAACAAACCCGGCAACAGTAGTAACTCAAAAGACGGACGCGTGCCCAAAGATAAAATCGTACCCGCCCAACAGCAGATCAAAGAGGATCTCGAAAAGATGATGCAGCGCATGCAAAACGGCCAGCAACCTTCCAGTGAAGAATTTGCACGTATCGCCGCACGTCAGGCTGCACTGCGTAAAATGCTCCAGGACATCCAGCGCCAGCGAAGAGAACAGGGCAAGGGCTCTCGCATCCTCCAAGACATCATCAATCAAATGGATAAAATCGAAGAAGACCTCGTCAACAAGCGACTGACGCGAGAAATGCTCAAACGCCAACAGCAAATCCTCACACGCCTTCTCGAAGACGAGCGCGCCGAACGCCAGCGAAAGCTCGACGATCAACGCAAGTCGCGCACCGCACAAAACATCAAGCGACGCCTTCCACCCGAATTGGAAAAATACCTCCAGCAACGAAAAAAAGATATCGACCTGTATCGCGATGTTCCTCCCGAGCTGACCCCCTACTACAAATACCTCGTCGAACAGTATTACAAGACCATCAAATCCTGACAAGCCATCCGAGTCGCTTAGTGAGAGAGGGATGATTCTGTTGCCTTCAAAAATCAGTCAGATCAACTGCCTGCGTCAAATCGTACAACAATTTTTTACCCAGTATAAAATCGATGAAGCTTATTTTGATGAAATTCTCATCTGCGTAACCGAGGCAGTGACCAATGCCATACGCCATGGCAACAAGGAAAATGCCAATAAATTCGTGCGGCTGGATGCCCAATTGAAACGCGATTTGCTCTTCATCACAGTCAGCGATGAAGGGGAAGGATTTGACCCCACCACTCTACCCGACCCTACCCTTCCCGAAAATCGCACCCGACCAGGTGGACGCGGTGTGTATATCATGAAAAAATTGTGCTATCAAGTGCACTTCAAGGACAATGGCAAGACCATTGAGCTCGTCTTTAAAATTCGATCTGGTGGAGGATGTGACAGATGCTGATATTGCCTTTATCGCGAAGGGAGCACAAAAACCTGTATCGCTGTCGGAGCCACTGCTACGGCAATGGCTCATACAAATAGCGGACAATCACCACACGCGCATTAATCGTCTGTATTACTATCTCTGCGATGACGCGACTATCCACCAATTGAATGCCCAGCACCTCCAACACGACTATCCTACAGATATTCTCACCTTTCCGTATAGCTATCATCCGATAGAGGCGGAGATATTTCTCGGAGTCGAAGAGATAGCTCGAAACGCCCGCGACTGGAATGTGTCCTTTGAATTAGAGTTTTTACGCGTCGTTGCCCATGGATTGCTCCACATGCTTGGTTATAGCGATACGACCGACTGTGAGCGTACAAAAATGCGCTCCGCCGAAGATGCCGCTCTCAAACTTTGGCAAGAACACTCCAATGGATTAAAATCGCCATAGACGTATTTCGCCCACGTACATCTTCCGAGGCTTGCCCCTATGCTTTTGAGGTCTCGCGCGCAAATGTAAATACCGAAAACGCACTGTGTCGGGAAGCTGTACACGATACGACCACACCGCACTATCGGCAAGCGCTTTCGTTGCTGCATCTTTGGGCTGCCACCACTGTACAGGGCCCGTACTATCGTTTGTCCAAGCGAGGTATACCTCCTTTGGGGGAAAAACACCTCTGGAAGGTTGGTAGCCAAAAAACCATTCGAGCTGGGCATATTTCAACGTATCGACGAGATCGATGATTCCATAAAATCCACTGGTGTCACAGGTCAAAAACTCCTGATTGTATGGCCAGTGACCGCCCAGTCCGACAATACCGTTGAGGAGATTGTCTGGTGATGAATATACCGACCGGCTCCAGCAATGTGACCTAATAGACAAGTGCTTACCCGCCGCATCGTGGTCGATGTACGATAGATTGACGCTTTCGGATGCGTATCGATCAGGAGCAAAATATCGGAAGCGCACCAAAAGACTATCCGAAAGGTAAATAGGAGCCGTATAGCGCTCCCCAAAGCGCTCCGACATCATGCGATTGGCCCAGTACTTGACATAACCGCGCCGAAAAGGACTCACTATGTGTAGGAATACATTGCCGTTTTTGTTTTTGGTGAAATACTCTGGGGTGCGAAAACTCTGAGCGTAGGGCACTCCCATACGTCTCAGAAAGTACAGATGAGCAATCACGGCATCGGCAAATCGATGGAGGTCTATGCGATCTGGTGTCGTCCATGCTCTTTCGGCAAGGGCCAATGCACGAGGGAAGAGCATATAACCCAGATGGGAAAAATCTTTAACATATTCCGTCCAGAGATTGGCTTGGATCCCGAGAATGTGTTCGCTCATCGAAGGGGCAATACTATCGGGCAAGGGTTCAAAGGCGTATACCTCACGTAATAGTGTGTAACCTCCTATAGCGAGGGGCTCGCTGGGGGACAGACTTTGGTAGTGATCGAGATAGTAGTGTTCCCAATCAGCAATTACGGCGTCGTAGCCCTTTTTGGCTGCCTGATAAGCACGCTCCTGTCCCCGCCAGGCCATGATAATTGACCCTTCGGGCGGGTGAAAATCGAGCGCCTCATCCCAAAAAACAGGCCGACGCCCATGTTTAAGGACAAAAGTGCCCAATTGATCAATAAAGCGCTTTTGTACCCAGCGCATATCTTCATACCCTTGCTCCTTCACCCATTTTGTACATATCTTGCATTGTTGCCACTGGTCGGTAGGACATTCATCTCCTCCCAGATGAATGTATCTGGAGGGGAAGATGTCCATGATTTCAGTAAGTACGTCTTTAAGGACTTGGATGGTATGATCCTTAGAGCAGAGCACCTCTTTGAAGATGCCCCATTCGCCAGCAACGGTGACGCTCCTTCCCGTACAGGAGAGCTCGGGATAGGCAGCGAGCATGGCCCGGACATGACAGGGAAAATCAATTTCAGGGATGATGTCGATATGATGCGCTTGGGCGTAAAGCACCAATGCCCGCAGGGAATCTTGTGTATAGTACCCCTGGT